>CAZOZF010000036.1:0-21170 GCA_964584205.1 uncultured Verrucomicrobiota bacterium | reverse complement strand
TGACCGCCGCATGGTAAACCCCGTTCGGAGCAAGATCAAATAGGAAACCTGAGGTTGCCCGCCTCGTGTTGTCGTGAAAGCGGCACGCGGTTTCGGGTTGATCGCTTAGACAAATGACTGATCCCGTTCGCGGGAAACATAATCCGGCTTATGCCCCCTGCCTTTCGATATCAAAATCCACTCCGGTTGCTGATCGGAACCACCGTGACAGCGAGTGTCTTGCTTGCGGGATTCTATTCCAAAACCTGGATCCAATCACAGCGGATTACCATGCCCCTGGAAACTCAACCGCCGGGAAGCTCTTCTTTTTTACCCATACCGGGATCGGACTGGATGGCGATTCAAAGTCGTCCTGGAAAAAAGGCGGATCGTGGTGCAACTCGGGAGGTCCAGGATCGTTACCGTCTGGCGGGGACTTTTTTTATTGAGGGGGCAGGGGATCTTCAACGCAAGGCGATTCTGGATTGCCTCCTTAAGCGCGAGCAGGTCATTGTAAGTGAGGGCGATGCCCTTGACGATTTGACGGTGGATAAGATTTACTACGACCATGTGACCCTGCGAGGTCTTTCCGGAAGCTTCGATATCTGGGTCGAGTTTTCGGCAAAAGCGGAGTCCTTTCATCCCGGCACCACCAATGCACCCATGGCAAGCGTCTCTGGAGGAACCAATAAATTCGGCTGCGTCAAGACCCAGGAAAACCGGTGGAAGTTCAGCCGAAAACCACTGTTGGATTACTATCAGGAATTGCTCGACGAACCTGACCGGATGGTCGCGGTGTTTGACACCATGAAGCCGGTCCGCGATGAAGGGAATAAAATTACCGGGTATGTGGTGGGCATCGAGGGCGAACGTGAGTTTTTTGATGCCGTCGGGCTTCGCCAGGGCGATATTGTCCGGGCTGTCAATTCGATCCCCATGACAAACCGGAGACGGGCCGAGGCCTTCATTGACCAGTTCCTGAAAGATCAGATGAATGCCGTTGTGCTCGAGGTCGAACGGAGCGGGCAATCAACCAAACAGATCTATCAGATGCAGCCCTGAAACGGGTGTGGGTTCCTTGATCATAAGTCATCTGAAACGGGCAGATCCGGCTTGATCCCGGGAGTCGCGTAATAACCGGAAATCGCTCAATCCCAATAGAATCAGGCATTCATACACCCCTGTAGTAGACATAAGATATATTATGCGACATTGTTTATAACCTGTATGGGGTCTGTTGAAAGGTTGGAATTGAATCAGGCCTTGCCTAGTAGTTCCGCTCGAATCGAGCGTGCCGTTTCAAGACGATTCCGAAGGCCGGCATAGTCCTCGTTCTCAATCAGAACAGTAAGTGAGCCGAGGGCCTCTCCATACTGCCGGAGTTCCTCGAGAATGGCGGTACGATTGCTTTTAACGATGTCATGCCACATATCGGGCGATCCACCGGCAATACGGGTCGTATCCCTAAATCCGGGTCCCAGGAACAGGGGTAGTCCTTGGCTCTGCGGAATGCGTCCGGCAGACATCACCAGCAAGGCGGAAATCAAATGGGGAAGATGACTGGTTTTTGCGACGAGGATATCGTGTTCAGAAGGGTCCAATTGCACCACCCTTGCGCCCACCCCACCCCAGAGAGTCATTACGTCCTGGATTCCCGCCGCCGGGGTTCCCGGATCCGGTGTCACTGCGGTGACAGCCCCCTCGTACAGATTCGTCAGGGCGGCATCCAAACCGCTCTTTTCGGAGCCCGCCATCGGGTGACTTCCCACAAACACGATGGAGGTATCCCGGAAAAGTAAATTCATGTCCCGCACCAGTTCCGCCTTGGTGCTGCCGACATCCGTCACCACACAACCCGGCTCAAAGGCCGACATACATTCTTTCGCCAGGGTCGGCATGGTACACACCGGAGTGCAAAACACCGCTAGGTTCGCACCGCGCAGCGCCGCCTGAGGGGTGTCATATATGACATCCACTGCACCCATATCAAGCGCCAGTTGCCGGGTTTCCGCACGACGAGCATAGGCACTCACATGCGCCAGACCCAATCGTCTCAAGGCAAGACCCAGGGATCCACCCATCAACCCCAATCCGATAATAGCAATTCGTTTCATGGTATTTTTGATTTATGGACGTTAACAGGAAGCATCCGTTTTCAATACCGCTTTCAAAACTGACAGACAACGCCGGTTTTCGGAACGGGTCCCCACAGTAATCCGGATATAGTCCGGCATGCCGTAGGGATCCATAGGGCGGACAATGACGCCGGCTTGTTGCATGTGGGCGAACACCTGGCGCCCAGCCCCCACTTTTACCAAAATGAAATTAGCGGATGAGGGGACATAATCCAATTTCATTTTCCGGAAGGCCCCCTCGAAGTAATCCAAACCCTCCCGCATCATGAGGCGCGTTTTGGCCACATGTTCGTCATCCTCCAAGGCGGCCAACGCTGCCGCCTGAGCCATCGCGGTGGTATTGAAAGGCTGCCGGACCCGCTGCATCAGCGAAATGCATTCCGCAGGGGCGATCGCGTAACCCAGCCGAAGGCCTGCCAGGCCATAGGTCTTCGAAAATGTCCTCAACACAATCACAGTGCGACCCTCTCGAACATACTTGAGACAGTCCGGCTGGTCTTCGGGCTGAAGCAATTCGATATAGGCCTCATCAAAAACAACAACCACATGCGCGGGAACACGACTCATGAAGGTGTCCAGTGCTTCCTGGTTCACCAGGGTGCCCGTCGGGTTGTTGGGGTTGGCGATAAACACGACACGGGTATCAGGCGTAATCGCCTGAAGCATGGCCTCCAGGTCGTGGGTGAACCGTTTCATGGGGACCATGATGGTATGGGCTCGAAACAGGTCGGCAACCAGTTTGTAAACCACAAATGCCTTGTCGGCCATCACGATGCTGGTAGAAGCGTCCAGAAAAACATGGCCGATGAATTCAATCAGCTCGTTGCTTCCGGTTCCGGCGATGATCTGTTCGGGTTCGACATTCAGCTTGCGACCCAGTGCCTGACGCAAATAAAATGCGCCGCCATCGGGATAGAGATGCATCTGGCGAGCCGCTTTCTTCATCGCGGAAATGGCCTTTGGCGAGGGGCCCAGCGCGTTCTCGTTCGAGGCCAGTTTAATGATGTCGGCGGGATTCTGGAACCCCAGTTCCCTTGCCACATCCGAAAGGGGGCGTCCGGGCTCATAGACCCCAAGCCCCGAAACCCAGGGCCTCGCCAGTTCCTTGAATGTCATGACAGTCCTTTTTTCAATGATTTCTTATGAGTGCTGTTTTTCGTCCGCCGCTGGATATGACCCGAGAATTGTGATCAGTTTGCAATGACGGGCAAGCTCCGTTATCAATTTTTTCACGCGCGCATCCTCGGCATGGCCTCTCATGTTCACAAAAAAACAGGAGTCAAAACGTTTACTGCGCCCTGGATGGGATTCAATCTTCGTCATGGTCAGGCCGAATCTTTTAAACGATTCCAGTGCCCGGTAAAGCGCCCCTGCCCTGTGCCGTGCCGCTAAAAGCAGGGACGTCTTGTCGTCTCCCGAAGGCATATTCTGGTCATGTCCGATCACCAGAAACCGGGTTATAGTCCCACTCCCATTCTGCCCATCCGACTCCAGGGTATCCGGAAGGCTCTTTGAAACCGGGAGATAGAGTTCCGCGCAAATCTTCAGAGAGGTCGTGGTCAACCGGTTCAACGTGAAGGCTACCGCGTCCTCGGGGGAGTTTTCGACCGGCACCACCCCGTAATCCGCTGTTTTCTTTTCCACGGAATCGAACACATCATCAATAGTTTTACAGGACAAATAGTTCACGCTTCCGCCAAACCGGCTTCTCGCCGCCTGGTGCGAAAAGGTGGACGAGGATCCCTGATAAGCCACCTTGATCTTTTTCTCCTGGGAAAGGGCGGCGGACATGATTTCCCGGTATATCGCACGGAGGGATTTGCTGGACAAAGGCCCCTTATTGGATGAGACAACCCGCTCAAAGACAGCTTTTTCACGGGCTGGGACATAGACTCCCTTTCCGCTCTTTTGCTTAAGTTTTCCGATCTCCAACGCGTGACGGGTCCGCTCATTCAGGAGTTTGACAAGCTTTGTATCAAGGCTGTCAATTTTGCCTCGTAAAACTTCCAGGCTCATTTATCCTCCCCGTCCTCGTCCTCGTCCTCTTCGTCCTCATCATCCTCGTCACTTTCAGTAGCAGGATTAGACGGATCAGAGTCTTCTATCTCATTTCGGACGGATTTTTCCCCGTCGACAACATCCTCTCCTGTGACCTGGGGCTCCGCCGATGCGGCATCTTGTTTCTTGCGCATCGCATCCATACGGGCCAGTTCCGTGATACCGGGGAGTTCCTTGACATCTTTCAGGCCGAAATGCTCCAGAAAAAGTGCCGTCGTGCCATACAGCATGGGGCGACCCGGGAGTTCACTTCTCCCCACAATCTTGATCAGCTGCATTTCCATGAGCATGCGGATGACATGATCCACAGCCACTCCCCGGACTCCCTCAAGCTCGGCCCGTGAGATGGGCTGCCGGTAGGCGATGATGGCAAGGGTTTCCAGGGCAGGCCGGGACAGGCGCGTCGGTTTTCCCACATTCAACATATGCCGGATCCAGGGACCGCCGGCTGGGTCGCTCTGGAAGCGGAATCCTTCTGAGCTTTCGATCAGGTGCACTCCGGTTTTTCCGGTGTCGCACTCGATTTGAAGCTGATGTAGCGATGCCTTGATTTCAGACTCTTTAATCCCTCCGTAAGTCGCCGCTTCCTCGCGATTGATTTCCGCAGTTTCCTGCAAAACCTTCCGGATGGCACCCACCGTCATCGGCTGGCGGGCGGCAAAAACAATCGACCCCAAAATCTGCTTTAGTTCAACGTGCGTGGTTTCCATGCCTCAATCCCCTTACACTTCCGATTCATTCATAATGACAATATCCCCGAAATCACCGTCCTGCTGAGCCACCAGTTGCCGCAACCGGATGAGCTCAAGAATTGCCAGGAAGGTGCACACAATTTCATTCCGGGAAGCCGCTTTTTCAAAAAGGCTTGCGAAGGAAGCCTTCCCCTTTTCCTTGATGGTGCCCAGTACAAACTCGATTTTGTCGACCACCGTGAACTTTTCGTCGTAAATCTCCCCGAATTCCTCAACCTTAACCTTCTTCAAGGCCTCATTAAAGGCTGAGATCAGGTCGAAAAGGCTGACATCCCCGAGCCCGACTCCCGGTTCCGGCTCGAGTATTGCTCCTGCGTCCAGCCCCTGCGAAAATACATTCTCCTGAAGATATTCCCGATGCTGAAGATGAGAGGCCGCCTCCTTGAATTTCTTGTACTCCACGAGTTGCTTGACAAGTTCCCACCGGGGGTCTTCCTCCTCTTCCTCCATCTCCGGACGTTCATCAACCGGAAGCAACATCCGGCTCTTGATCATCATCAACGTAGCCGCCATGACGATAAACTCACCCGCGATGTTGAGATCCAGCAACTTCATCAGGGAGAGATATTCCATATACTGCTTGGTGACCCGCTCAATCGGGATGTTATAGACATCCACCTCGTCCTTTTTGATCAAATACAGGAGAAGGTCGAGCGGCCCCTCGAAAACCTCGAGTTGCACTTTGTAATCGTCCTGAACCACCACTTGCGTCATGACATTGCCCTTCTCATTCCAACCCTGTTGCCCGGCGAGCCGCCTGGAGTGTCCTGCGGGCTTCCTGTCGCGCCCGCGCGGCCCCGTCCTGCAGGACCGAGTCCACATAGGCGGGATCTTTTTCAAGTTCTGCGCGGCGCGCCCGAAACGGCTCAAAGTGGCTCCACACCTTCTCGAAAAGCGCTTTTTTCGCCGAACCGTATCCAAAGCCGCCCGCCCGGTATTTTGCTTCCATCTCAACCCGGTCACCCTCCTGTGCAAAAAGTTTGTACAAGGCAAAGACATTGCATGTCGAAGGATCCTTGGCTCCCTCGAGCGGAGTGCTGTCGGTCACAATCCTCATGATCTGTGCCTTGGTCTGCTTTTCCGGTCCGAAAATATCAATCGTGTTATTGTAGGATTTTGACATTTTCTGCCCATCGACCCCTGGTACCACGGCGACTTCATTGCGAATGACAGGCTCGGGGATCGTGAAGGTTTCGCCGAACTGCAAGTTGAATTTGAGTGCGATATCGCGAGTGACCTCGACATGTTGCTTTTGATCTCTTCCCACAGGCACAGTGGTGGCTTGCACCTGCAGGATATCGGCCGCCATCAGTACAGGATAGGAAAAGAGTGCGTGTGATGCCGCAATGCCCTTGGTCGTCTTATCCTTATAGGAATGGCACCTTTCCAGAAGCCCCATGGGGGTCACAATGGACAGGAGCCAGGATAACTCCAGCACTTCAGGCACATCGCTTTGCCTGAAAAAGACAGTACGCCCGGCATCGAGTCCGCAGGCGAGGAAATCGAGAGCCACGTCCCGGATGTTTGTCCTTAAAACCGCCGGATCTGAAACCGTGGTCAGAGCATGGTAGTCAGCAATGAACAGGTAGGCATCTCCCTGCTGCTGCAATTCCAAGGCCGGCTGCATCATGCCGAAATAATTACCAAGGTGAAGTTTTCCTGAAGGCTGAATCCCCGACAAGATCCGCATTCTTTTTTTCGATTCCATAGTGCCACTCATCTCCTGAACTTGAAACCGTGGCACTTTAACGGAAGGAGCGCGCTTCATAAAGCGTTTTCCACTCCTGCACCCTCCCAATCTGATCTGGAGTTTTCCGGGGCAATCGTCTAAGGTTCACCCCAATTTATGAAAACCATGCCGCATTTCAGGTTTGTCGTGGTCTTTGTGTTAGCTTCCATGGTCGTCATGACCGGGTGCATAACGGCCGTTTCCCAGACGTCAGCCGCACCATTCCGCATGACGATGAACACCCCGAACCAGTTTGTTGTGAATGACTCCGTAGTAGACGCCGCAGGCTTAATCAAAGCTCTGAAAAAAAACAGGGTCTCCCAAAATGCCCCCTTGTTGATTGACATGACCACTACGTTTCCCCTTGCTACCATTAAACTCATCACCCAAAAATTGGCGACGGCCGGCTACAAGCCTATTTTCAAAAGTCCGCGCCATGCCGATGCCTCGGCCAATACGCCTGGAGCGCGACCGGTGTCTTCTAAAATTATCCGCCCCTGACCCCCCCCCGGCATACACTATTTATGACCCCCCCACCCTCACCTGAATCCAACCCCTCCAGTGCTTCCCCGGTTCTGCAAGCGGGTTGCCCCGTCCACGGGGTGCAATCCAAAAGAACGGTGTCCATTCTGGCGCTCGCAGCCCTTGGCGTCGTCTATGGCGACATTGGAACCAGTCCGCTCTATGCATTCCGCCTCTGTTTCAATGAGGCTACCCCACCCACCGAGGCCGCCATCCTGGGAGTGCTTTCCCTGATTTTCTGGTCACTGGCAGGATTAATCTCCATTAAGTACCTGACGCTCGTGCTTCGAGCCGACAACCGGGGAGAAGGTGGAATTCTGGCGCTAATGGCTCTTGTCCGTAAAGATAACCCCCGCTTTGGAATGAAAAAAGGGTTCGTCATCGTGGCGTTGGCGTTATTCGGGGCGGCGCTACTCTATGGGGATGGACTCATTACCCCGGCGATCTCCGTTCTGAGTGCGGTTGAAGGGCTGAAAGTAGTATCCCCACGATTTGGATCGTATGTCATTCCTATTTCGATTTGCATCCTGATCGCGCTCTTCTGGGTTCAAAAGCACGGAACCCAGCGGGTTGGATCGGTTTTCGGCCCGGTTATGCTTGTCTGGTTTATTACCCTCGGAGCCCTGGGATTACCCTATATCATTCAAACCCCTCATGTATTGACGGCGATCAATCCTGAATACGCCATTCGATTTTTTGTGGATCACCGTTTTCATGCCTTTGTGACAATGGGCACAATTTTCCTCTGTTTGACGGGTGGTGAGGATCTCTATCTGGATATGGGCCACTTCGGCCGACTTCCCATGCGCATCGGCTGGTTTTCCATCGTCCTGCCCTGCCTTCTGATTAATTACTTCGGTCAGGGTGCATACCTGCTGGCTCACGGACAGACCCATGCCGACACATCCAACCTGCTCTATCATCTGGCTCCGACATGGGCACTTTATCCGCTTCTCATTCTCGCCACAGCGGCAACCGTTATCGCGTCACAAGCCGTCATTTCAGGAGCCTACTCACTCACCCGGCAAGCCATGCAACTCGGGTTCTGCCCCCGGATGACGATCATTCATACCTCTGAAAGCACCATCGGGCAGGTCTATCTCCCTGCGGTCAATGGCATGCTTCTGGTTGGCACTCTTTCCCTGGTCATCGGGTTCAAAAGCTCTGACAGTCTGGCCGGTGCTTATGGACTGGCCGTGTCCATGACCATGCTCCTCACATCGGTCATGATGACGATTTTTATTTTGCGCCACTGGAAGTGGCATCCTCTGCTCGCCGCCCTCGTCATGATTCCGATTTTCATTTTTGATGTGACTTTCTTTACTTCGAATGTCCTCAAACTTACAGCCGGCGGATGGGTGGGAATAACCGTGGCAGTCGTCATGTTTATCCTGATGACAACATGGTACAAGGGACGCGAGATACTCGGGCGCAAACTCACGAATGAGAGCCTTCCCCTTCCCCTTTTTATTGAGGATGTCATTCGGACAAAGCCAATCCGTGTTCCTGGAACCGCCGTTTTTCTAACCGGAACCGTCAATATCGCCCCGCGAACCCTGTTGCACAACTTCAAGCACAATAAGGTGATTCACCAGAATATCGCGCTTCTCTCCCTGAAAAACGAGGAACTGCCCCGCATTCCCGAATCGGAGCGTGTTCAGATTCAGCGCCTCGAGGCGGGCTTTACCCAGATCACAGCACGTTATGGATTCAGCGAGAATCCTGATTTATCAGCTCTGCTAAGCCAGATTAAAATCGAAGGACTCGACATGACTCCCGGAAAGGTCACCTTTTTCCTGGGACGCGAAACGCTGATTTTACTGTCCGGGAAAAACATGTTGCCGTGGCGTAAAAACCTGTTTTCTTTCCTGTCAAAAAACTCACTCGATGCCTCGAAATTTTTCAATATTCCGCCCAATCGCGTCATTGAAGTTGGAATTCAGGTTGAACTCTAGAACCCACTTGTCGCTCGACACTCCCGCGCCCCCTTGATTATGATGGCACCAATTCATAAGGAGGAATATCCATGTCTCGTTTCAAGTTGATCGTGAGTCTGTTCACCCTGATGCTGGTTGCTCTGATTTCGGGAAGCGGGTGTAGCGCCTTTCGCTCGTCCGTTCGCAACGAGGATGTTGCCGCCGTTTCCGCAAAACCCATGGACACCGGATATGATTTCGGCGACCTGCGTTGGCTGGGTGAAAGTATCGGAGCCGACCTGATGGCCTCCCCGTTGCTCGGGCAGTCAGCCAAGAAACCCATTTTGGTCGTCATGGGTATTGAAAACAGGACCGACGAACACATCGATACCAAGGCTATCACGGATACGATCCGGACAAAAATGATCAACGGCGGGAAAGCGGATTTTGTTAATGAAAGCCGACGTGACACATTGTTGCAGGAGCAGGGATATCAACTGGTGAACTGTACTCCCGAGACTCGGGCAATGATCGGCAGGCAACTGGGAGCTCGCTATATGCTGACAGGGTCCCTGGTCAAGATCACCAAGGATACCCCCCGGCAAGTCAGGGTTTCCAAGAAGGAGCAGGTGTTTCTCCAATTGACTGCTGAAATCACCGATCTTGAAACGGGTCTTATCGCCTGGACAACCCAGAAAGAGCGCGTCCGCAGCGCCAGTAAACCGGTTATTGGCTGGTAAAAGGTCGTCCGGCGTTTTCACGGCAGGACATCCATGGCAAAGGTTTCACATCGAACCGTTCTGTCCGTTGTGACGGCCGTTTTATTGTGCGCAGGATGCTCCACTGTGCCCCTCGACGAGGCTCGCAGGAACTTCAACGCAGGCGCCCTGACGGAGGCCGACCGGAATCTTGCCTCACTTCCCCATGACGGGGATCAGATCCTTTACCTCATGGAGCGAGGAATGATCCGTCATGTTCGCGGTGATTATGCCAATAGCACCGCGGACTGGCTGGAGGCCGTTAAACTGGAGACTCAACTTGAAACCCACAGTGTGACCAAAGCCGGGGCAAGCATGGTCGTGAATGATTCATTGTTGAGCTTCAGGGGATATCCCTACGAGCGGACTCTTCTCCATGTTTTTCTGGCAAAAAACTATCTGGCACGCGGGTTGTGGGAGGATGCCGCTGTTGAGGCGCGAAGCATTGCCCGCCGCCTTCAACAGCTTGACGGATTTCCGGACGATGCGCTGAGCCACTATATCACGGCCTTCTGTCTTGAACTGTGCGGGGATTACAGCAATGCCGCCATGCAATACAGGGAGACGGCAAAGCTGGTCCCGCTGCTTGGCCTTAATGAAAAAACGGGTCGGTTCACGTCCCCGCCTCAACCCAACGAATCAGAACTGGTCTGTTTCGTTGACTTCGATTTCCGCAATGGAATGATGCCTGAATTTGCCGAAATCTATGCAGGCTCCCAACTGCTTGGAACCAGCCGTGCCCTCTTTACCCGTTCCACCATGGAGGCCGCCAGTAGCCAGAGAATGGCAGCCCGCCGCACAGCCAAGATACTCACCCGGATTGCGTTGAAGGAAACGCTCTCTCTCTATGCTTCTTCCAAAGACAACGATCTGGGTGCCTTGGTCTGGCTGTTGCTTTTCTCAATGGAAAAAGCGGATCTCCGACGCTGGGAAACTCTTCCGGGGAAAATGGCGGTTGTCCGCGTTGCCTGTCCGGATACTCTGCCGGGATATGATGTTGTTTTTAAAAGTTATTCCGGAGCGGTCCTCAGGCGGATAACGATTCAGGGACCGCTTCTGAAAAAAGGCCGGATTTTCGTCGGCTTATGCCGGGATAATCCCTAAAACATCATCTTGATGACACCGTAGAGGATCAGCGTGGCCAAAATAAGCATTACAACAGCTTTATTCCGCTGAACACGGCGCTCCTGACGAAGAGGCCGTACGGAATGAAGACTCCCGGTCCCAAAATAAGTGGCAAACCTCTGATCGGGCACCGGCTTAGGCGCCGGAACATCGTCCATTTCTTCCATAACCGGGGCCGGCATGCGGGCAATGTCCCGGGCAGCAGGAACATCCCGCAAAGTTGGCTCGACATTCACGCGACGCAAATTACGTGAAATCTGGTCAGGGTCTGATGACTCCACAGCGCGGGAAATTCCCTTGATGTCGGTCTCCACCCGGGAAAGCTCCCGTTGGAGGGCCTCAAGCTTCTCCTGCAATCGAGGATTCGTTCTGGAAGCCCGCTTCATGGATGCTTAACGTCCTTTGATCATCATCAGAACCACCGCCGCCAAAATGGCTGCCATAAGGGGGATACTGGCCGCCAAGCCAATCTTGAACCAATGGCCGAACCCCTTCGATTGAAGAAACTCGTCTCCGGCGTCTGGGATCGTTTTTGCCCGTTGCTCATCGAACAATTTAACAGGGCCGCCAACCGCCTCAACGGTTGCCTGGGCTTTTACAAATTCGTTCCGGATCGAATCAATATTGGCAACAGCCTTGTTTAATTCATCACGGAAGGATTCATCCGCCCATTCCGAATCATTGATTTTCTGAAGCTCCTCCAACGCCGCACTGAATCGTTCCCGTGTCGCCCAATAAATTTCAACCTGCCGAGCGGCATGTTCACCCATTTTTTGAAGCGAAACCATGCTTTCGGTCAGTCGATCGACCATTTCCTGCTTGCCCCGCTCATACTGGTCTTGCTTCTCCAGCATATCTTCCAGCATATGCTTTTCACGTTCCATTTCACCCTGTTTTTGCTTCAGCCGCTCGATGTGAAGTTTCGCGGAGACCATCTGGGTGTTTACCTCCTCACGATGCCGGGCCATCCGGGTGAGGTTAAGGTCCGAGATCGGGCGAACCGGGGTGTCGTCTGACTTAAGATTGGAAACGCCCTCCCCTCCGGATCCTAACGATGCAGTCTTGATGGCTCCACGCCGTTGTCCCAGATCATCATCAAAAAAATCGGTTCCCATAACTAATGCCTCCTCGCCATCGTTGCTATTTATTCCATCCGGCACATCACCGGATTGTCGAGTCCCCGTAAGCTACCAACCCCCCCCGCCCGATTCAAGCCTGTCTTAGGGCTGCTCCCGCTCGGGGACAATCAGGGTCTGCCCGATACGGACATCCTCGCGATTCTTCAAAACCGTCCTGTTCGCCTCGAAAATCTCACGCCATCGATCCTGTGTCCCGTATACCCGTTCCGAAATCTTCCGCAGGGTGTCTCCCTTCAGCACGCGAACCATTTTCCCTGACGCCCGTGGAGCCAGCGCAGGGATTCCCTGTTTATCCAGAATGCGTGAGGCTTCCTCCCGGGATTCGGCGTACTTCTCGCGACTCGCCGCAAGCGCAGCCCGCAGATGGGACGCTTGGGCTTCCAGATTCACGGCCCGAATCTTCAGCGCGGCATTATCCCGCTCCACCGCGCCCATGCGGGAGAGAATGGCGGCTTCATTCGTGAATACCGTTCCGACATAGGCCAATTTTGCAGTCCGGATACGCGCCTCGATCATGCCCCGCTTCTCGGTATCCGGTCGCAGGGTCAGATAGCGTTGATAGTGATAAAGTGCGAAGGGGTAATCCCCTCCCGCCTCCTCGAGAAGAAAGGCCAAGGCCAGATGAGCCCGCGCAATGGTCGGGTTATGATCCAGGAGGCCCTGGTAGATGAGTCGTGCCCCTTCTTTATTACCGGCACGTTCCAGGGCAATGGCTTTTTTCATAGCAGGATGATCCCGCTCAGCCACATCAGAGGTCTCTGTTTTCTGACCGCACCCCGTCACGATCATCAGAACGGCAATACATAATAATGGTATGACGACCTTCATGAATTCTTGTTCAAAACCTCTCGGGCCGCTGCGATGACAGTACTGGGTGATATCCGGTTCATGCATTCAACCTGTGGCGATTTGCAGACTTTAGCAAAACAGGGGCGGCATGCCATCTCCGATGTGATCACCCGGTGGCCCTCCCCGTACGGCCCCGTCCGGCGCGGATCGGTCGGCCCGAACAGGGTCACCACGGGAATTCCCAATGCCGCCGCCAAATGAAGTGGGCCTGAATCGTTCACCACAACGAGATTCATCTGCGTAAACCATCCTCCCATTTCAACCAGGCTCGTTTTCCCAGCCAGGTTAATCACCGTCCCGTGGGAGTTTTCAGAAATCAGTTCCGACCGGATTTTTTCGCACACGGCGTGGTCCGCCTTGCTGCCGAACAAAAAAACTGAAGCCTGGAATTCCTGCCGCAATGCCCGGGCTGTTTGAAGAAAATTTTCGACCGGCCAGTTCTTATTTTCCCGCCGGGAAACAGGCACAATCGCCACTCGCGGAGCCGCAGCTTCCACGACTGGGGCCGGAAATACGACCGGGAACAGGAGCGGAAGAACCGGAAGACCCAAATAACGCACCACATCCAGGTTTTCCTCCACGGCATGCCGGTTCTTATCGCGGCACCCGGCCACGGCATCATAAAAGAAACGAGCGCCCTCTCGCTGGAACGACGGGCCGATCGTACGGGTTCCCCGTGCTAGACGCGCCACAACGGCGCTTTTGAGCAAACCCTGAAGATCAATCACAAGATCATAATGGCGACCCCTCAACGTTCTGAAAAATCCAAGACCCCGGGTCAGGATCTCGCGTCGGGGAAACGGAATTACCGATGAAACAATCGAAAAGCACTTCACCAGCTCAACGTATTCAGGTTGAGTGACCCAATCAATCTCCGCATCCCAAGCAACCTTCAGGTTGTTCACGGCAGGCAGGGCGTGAAAGATATCGCCAAACGAGCTGAGCTTGATGATAAGGATACGTTTTTTGGCATTCATGACGGGTTTCTATATATCTATGATCGGCCCTTTTCCCGGCGGAGGCGAGCGAGTCGGGACAGGTTCGGAATAGGACTCGGCGACGGGCGCTGGCGGGGAGCGCTTGAACCGTTTTCGGTTAATCCCCAATATCATGCTGAGCAGGCTGATGATCACGGAAGCCCCCACTGCAGGCCAGAACCCGTCAATATGAAATCCCGGAACCAGTCTGGCCGTCAGCATCAAAAGAAACGCATTGATGATCAGCAACATGAACCCCAGAGAAACGAGAACCAGAGGAAGAGCGACGGCAACCAGTATCGGTTTGACCAGGGCATTCAGGATGCCCAAAATCATGGCCGCCACAAGCAAACTCGGCCAATCATCACAATGGGTCCCGGGAACAAGGACTGTGGCAATTCCCACGGCAAGGGCCATCAGGATCCACCGGGTCAAGAGCCCCCAAAGACGCTGCCCTGCGGACTGTAAAGGATCAGGATTCAACATGGGCGCTCCGTCTCGATTGCTTCTTGGCTGAATGCTGGCGCTTATCGTTCAGCATATGCTCCTTCTGGCGACGCGACCGGCGGCGCTTTTGACGCCTGATTTTTTCGATCCCTTGCTGCCGGGCGCTTTTCTGCCCAAGAATTCTCTCTTCCAGCTTCTCACATAATTCACGCCTCGCCATGAACCGGTTGAGTTCCCTCGATCGTTCCCGCTGACATTTGACTTCAATTCCGCTGATGGCATGCCGGAGATAAACACAGGAGGATGTTTTGTTGAGCTTCTGCCCGCCCGATCCAGCCCCCAGAATAAACTTTTCAACAAGATCCTGTTCCCGGATACCCAACCGGGTCATCCGCTCCTCAAGCGCCTTCCGTTTCTCCAGGGTGACATAGACTTCAGACATAGTGTGGATCCATGAATTTGGAAAGGTATTGCTCCAGTTCCCGGCCATACTCCGTGTCCTTGCCCATATGCACAAGTTGCTTATGAACGTGCACCAGGCCATCGGGGCCCGAGTCGACTTCACTTAATGAGGCAAACCGGCGTCCGGGATCCGGTGCCAGCATCCGTTTCAGGGTATGGACAAAACGTTCGTTCTGGTTGACATAGGGCGGCAGATACTTGTGAAGGTTCTCTGACAACCCCATTTTGACCTGGAGCAATTCGTCTTCATTCATGCCGGGATCGCACACCGGGGAACCCCGAAGCATTTCAAGAAAAACCAGCCCGGCACTAAAAATATCGGACTGCACCAACGGTGGTTTCCGGGCATGAATTTCGGGCGCCATGTACATGGGAGTCCCCAGCAGCCATGAGGATTTTTCTCCCGTTGAAACAGCCCGCCCGAAGTCCACCAGCTTCACATAGCCAAGCCGGTCGAGCATGATATTGCCGGGCTTTACATCACAATGCAAAAATCCGACCGCATTCAACGCCTCCAGCCCACGCATCATCATGCGCATGATGTAAATGGCGATTCCGGGCTGAATGCACATTTTTTTCCCTTCCAGCCGGAAAATCACATCCGTGAAACGGGCCCACTCCTCGCGGGTGCTCCTCAGGCGAACTTTGTCCAAATGAGCTCCATCCATAAAACATTTCAGATCAAGCCCGTCAATGGCCTCCATTTGGAGATAGCCGATCCCATAGGTCTCCTCATAGCTGTCGCGCGCAACAAGATTCGGACTTTGCATCGCCTGCAAACGGGAGGTCTGGATCGCAATCCGCCCCATGTCGGTCCAGTACAACTCAGGGGATGGATAATTGGCGGGATCAAAAAGTTTGATGGCATGACGGGTCACGCATCCCCGGGCTCCCTGCCTGAGGCCCAGAAAGACTATTCCCTGCCGTCCCCTTCCAAGCTCCCTTAGAAACTGGTAAGCGACGGGGTAAAAAATCGCGCGCGCCCGGATAATGGCGGCATAATTATCAACCAATTCCGAGGACGACATTCGCGAAATGGTTCCCGGATGCCGGATCTGAGGAACTGCATCATGCAGAACCTCAAGGATAGTTTCTCCCATTTCAGTTTCAGGCATAGCATCACCCAAACTCCTCACGCCTTCCGTTTGCGCGGGGCCTTGATCGTACCGCTCAGATTCGGGAATTTGACTCTGGGAGCATGTCGATGAAATTCCTGAATACTGCACACCTCAATCCGCTTCGAGTCCTTCATCGCTTCGAGTCCGGTGATAGCCGCCTGCAATCCATGGATCGTCGTGGTAATCGGAATCCCCCGGATCACGGCGTGGGATCTCATTTTGACCTCATCTATCCGGGACGTCGGCCCGCTGGACGGAGTATTGATGATCCAACTCACCTGCTTCTCCTCGATCAGGTCAATGACATTCGGGCGTCCATCAGCAATCCTGAACAACGCCTGGCTCCGGATTCCGTTATTCATCAGAAGGGTGCTTGTTCCCACCGTTGCATAAATAGAGAACCCCAAATCCATCAACCGTTTCGCCTGCGGAAGCAAGGCTTCTTTATCTTCGTCCCGGATACTGAGAAATACATTGCCGGAGAGCGGCAACGGATTGCCCGCCGCAATCTGGCTTTTCAAAAAGGCCATGCCACCGGTCGAGTCAATCCCCATGACTTCACCGGTGGATTTCATTTCCGGTGTCAAAATGACGTCCACGCCAGGGAATCGAGCAAACGGGAAAACCGCTTCCTTGACGGAAAAGTGCTTGGGAATGATTTCGGTCGTAAAGTTCATTTCCTTCAACGTGAAGCCCGCCATCGCCAGAGAGGCCAGTTTTGCCAGCGGAACGCCAATGGCCTTGCTGACGAAAGGCACAGTTCGGGATGCGCGTGGGTTAACCTCCAGCACATAGACATGACCCTCCTTGATCGCGTACTGCACATTCATGAGGCCGCAGACCTTGAGTTCCTGGGCCATTATCAGCGTGCAGCGCCGGATTTCCTGCTTCACAGCTTCCGTCAGGGTGGGCGGAGGAATCGTGCAGGCACTGTCACCCGAATGAATCCCTGCCAGTTCCACATGCTCCATGATCGAGCCAATCACAGAGGTCGTGCCATCGGAAATGCAGTCCACATCCACCTCGACTGCATTTTCCAGGTAACGGTCAACGAGAACCGGCCGGGTCGGAGACACTTCCACCGCATCCGTCATGTATTTGTGTAGCATCTCCCGGTTATAGACAATCACCATGGCCCGCCCACCCAGCACAAAGGAGGGGCGCATCAGCACGGGATATCCAATCCGGTTGGCCACCTTTTCCGCTTCCTCGACCGTGGTGGCCATGCCGTTTTCCGGCTGCTTCAGGTTCAGGCGCTTCAGCATGGCTGCGAACAAATCCCGGTCCTCAGCCATTTCAATGCTGGCCGGCTTGGTGCCAATGATGTTGACGCCGTTAGCCTCCAGGTCCTTGGCCAGGTTGAGCGGGGTTTGGCCGCCAAACTGGACAATCGCGCCCCAGCACTTTTCTCGCTCGTAGATGTTTAACACATCCTCCAGTGTCAAGGGCTCAAAATAGAGGCGGTCACTGGTGTCGTAATCCGTGGACACAGTCTCGGGATTACTGTTTACCATGATGGTTTCAAATCCGGCCTCGTGAAGGGCAAATGCCGCATGGACGCAGCAGTAGTCGAATTCAATCCCCTGCCCGATCCGGTTGGGCCCCCCGCCCAGAATCATGACCTTTTTCTTGTCGGACGGACGGCTTTCATCCACATCCCCATAGGTCGAGTAGAAGTAAGGTGTAAAGGCCGTGAATTCCGCCGCACAGGTGTCCACAAGCCCATAAACAGGCAACAGTTTTTGATCTTCACGAGCCTTCCTGACCGCGATCTCATTACTTCCGAGAAGGCATGCAATCTGACGGTCGGAATAACCCATTTCCTTGATCTGACGGAACAGCGCGGGATTCTTCTGAAGACCTTCCAGCGTCCCGGCGGACTTGATTTCATTCTCGTATGCGACCAATTCTTCCAGATGACGAAGGAACCAGGGATCAATTCCAGAGAGCTTTTGAATTTTCTCAACACTCCAGCCGCGCCGGAAGGCGGCATGAATCACGAAGACCCGCATGGCATTGGGGCGCACAATTTCTTTCGCCATCACCTCATCGGTCATCGCATCAAAAGGGCCGTCCTTGCCATCTGCCCCGAAACCCGCCCGGCCAATTTCCAGAGAACGACAGGCCTTCTGGAACGACTGCTTGAAGGTTTTTCCGATACTCATCGCCTCGCCCACCGACTTCATCTGGGTTCCCAGCGTGCTGTTGACGCCCGGGAATTTCTCAAAGGCAAACCTCGGCATCTTGGTGACGACATAATCAATCGCCGGTTCAAAGCAGGCGGGCGTCTCCCGCGTGATGTCATTTCGCAGTTCATCGAGGGTATAGCCCACCGCCAGCTTGGCGGCGATTTTGGCAATCGGAAACCCCGTCGCCTTGGAAGCCAGCGCACTGGACCGCGACACACGCGGATTCATCTCGATGATGATCATGCGGCCGTTTTCAGGATTCAACGCCCACTGGACATTGGATCCGCCGGTATCGACTCCGATCTCCCGCATGACGGCGATCGAGCCATCGCGCATGATCTGGTATTCGCGGTCAGTCAGCGTCTGGGCCGGGGCAACGGTAATGCTATCTCCGGTATGCACACCCATCGGATCCAGATTTTCAATGGAACAGACAATGACGACATTGTCCTTGTGATCGCGCATCACCTCGAGCTCAAATTCCTTCCAACCGAGCACGGATTCTTCAACCAGCACCTCTGAGGTGGGACTGTAGAAGAGCCCGCGCTTCACGATTTCATCAAACTCCGCCTCATCCCAGGCGATCCCGCCACCGGTTCCTCCCAAGGTAAAACCGGGCCGGATCACAACGGGGAATTTCCCAATCTCCTTCTGAACGATCTTCGCCTCTTCCAGAGTATGCGCTGACCCGCTCATCGGCAAATCAAGACCGATCTTCAGCATGGCAGTCTTAAACAGAGCCCGATCTTCCGCCTTGCGGATGGACTCTGCTTTGGCTCCAATCATTTCCACACCATAGCGTTTCAAAACACCACGATCATGCAACTCAATACCCAGATTCAGTGCTGTCTGCCCCCCCAAGGTGGGGAGAATGGCATCCGGTCTCTCCCGGCGAATGATCTCTTCAAGAATGGCCGCCGTCAGGGGCTCAATATAGGTTCGATCCGCAAACTCGGGATCGGTCATGATGGTGGCGGGGTTACTGTTAACCAGCACCACCTCATACCCCTCTTCTTTCAAAGACTTGCAGGCTTGAACACCCGAATAATCGAATTCACAAGCTTGCCCGATAATGATCGGACCCGAGCCGATCAACATAATCTTCTTGATGTCAGTTCGTTTTGGCATAGCGGCGTAGGGTAGAAGGTTTTAAAGGGTTTTTCTAGGCTTTTTTTGACTTCCGGGCGTCCTGTTTCCCCCGGTACTTCACCGCAGCGGCCACAAAATCACGAAACAGAGGATGAGCCTTAAGCGCGGTTGATTGAAATTCAGGATGAAACTGGCAGGCCACAAACCAGGGATGATCCTTCAGTTCCACGATCTCCACCAAATCACGCCCCGGACAGACCCCGGAAAACACAAGACCCTGTTTGGCCATCTGATCCCGATACTTGTTATTGAACTCATAACGATGGCGATGTCGCTCCTGGATATCCGTCGCACCATACGCCAGCCCAGCCTTGGTCCCCTCCGTAACCGTGCATGGAAAGGCTCCCAATCGCATGGTTCCGCCCTTCACGGTGACCTTCTTTTGCTCCATCATCATGTCGATGACTGGAAAGGCGGTCTCCGGATTGAACTCCGTACTGTTGGCGTTCTTCATGCCACACACATTCCGGGCAAATTCAATGGTAGCGCATTGCATGCCCAGACAGATCCCGAAGAATGGAATCTTGTTCGTCCGGGCATATTCCACCGTCTTGATCTTGCCCTCGATGCCGCGGTCTCCGAAACCGCCCGGCACGAGGATCCCGGACACCCCTTTGAGCAGGGCTTCCGCACCCTGCTTCTCGATATCTTCGGACTCCACCATTCTGACATCAACCTTGACGCTACTGGCAATGCCGCCATGGGTCAACGACTCGTAGATGCTCTTGTAGGCATCTTTGAGGCTGATGTATTTTCCAACCACCGCGATTTCAACCGTTCCATGTTCAGGATGAATCAAAGTATTCACCATGGTCTTCCAGTCATCCAACTTCAGGGGATTAACATGAAGACGAAGCAATTCCATGATATAGACGTCAACATCCTGCCGGGCCAATTCCAACGGAACCTCATAGATGGAGTGCTCGACGTCCTTCTCCTCGATCACCTTGTTCCGGTCCACATCGCAGAACAGCGCCAGCTTCTCCTTATGCTCGTCTGTCATGGAATGTTCACACCGGCAGATCAGAATGTCTGGAATAATCCCGATCGTGCGCAGGATACCCACCGACTGCTGCGACGGCTTGGTTTTCAATTCGCCGGCCGCCTTGATATACGGCACCAGCGTGAGGTGAATGAACAGCCCGTTCTGCCGCCCAATCTCATGGCGGAATTGACGGATCGCCTCCAGGAAAGGCAATGATTCAATATCGCCCACTGTGCCGCCGATTTCGGTGATGGCGATATCCACATCATCTGCGTCCAGTGATCGGATGGCGGCCTTAATCTCGTCCGTGATATGGGGGATCACCTGAACAGTTTTGCCCAGGTACCCCCCTTCTCGCTCGCGGCAGATCACCGACCGGTAGATGCTGCCTGACGTATAATTGCTGTTCCGGTTGCAGGTCACGCCCCCGAACCGTTCATAATGGCCCAAATCCAGATCCGTTTCCGCCCCGTCCACGGTGACATACACCTCACCATGCTGATACGGCGACATGGTTCCTGGATCCACATTCAGGTAAGGATCCAGTTTCTGCATCTTGACGCGATAGCCACGACGCTCCAGCAACAATGCCAACGAGGCCGCGGTCAGCCCTTTGCCCAATGATGAAACGACCCCTCCAGTTACGAAAATATGCCGGGTAGGTCCAGTTCGTGTCGCCATCAGTGATTCCCTTTCGCATCAAGATTCAGAAGCATATTGGTGTTTTCGAGGGCGTTTTTTCCCAGCATCCGGCTGATATCCACCGGATAGTTCCCTGAGAAGCAGGCGGTGCAATAGTCCGGGGCGTTCGCAAAGGGCGACAGTAGGCCTTCAATGCTGAGATAGCCCAGACTGTCGGCCCCCGTGAAGGCGCACACCTC
>CAZOZF010000035.1:19962-21302 GCA_964584205.1 uncultured Verrucomicrobiota bacterium | reverse complement strand
CCACCGGCCACTCCGGGTCAATGGGAATATGTGGGCGGTAGTTATCGAGGACGGCGCGGGCACCGTTGATGACTTTCTGGTAGCCCTCGATCTCGGATACGATCTCTTTTTGGATTTCGAGGGGGGGGGAGGGGGATTTGGAGTTCACAGAACTTGGTCTTCGAAATCTCCTTAAATGTGCCCCCTGTTGCCCATGCTTGCATGGTTGGCACGAGTTTAGTGAGAGCAAGAGCCACATATTCAGGCAATACTCGAGACAGATTTTGGATAACAACGTTTTTGAATCCTTGATTCGTTGCGATTGATACGCGGTTGATAGCGATGCGCCCGATGGTCGCTCGTGTTGAGACGACTACTGAGTTCGCCGGGATCATCTTCGCTGAAGATTCCCGCAGACCAAGTTCGGAAATTGTCCTCTGTGTTGCCGTGATTTCAGAAATGAAGTCCGTAGCGGGGAGATCAACAAGTGTTGCCCAAGGGATGCCGCCGCCCCAATACTTTTCAACATCTGACTTCGGAGTTCCCCCACTTTCGATTCGGAACAGGCTGGAATCGCCTAAAAACACTAAAGGGAATGAATGAGCATGTGCTACCCCTTCCCGATACCTCTCCCCGCTCAAATTGAACTCGCCATTCGCGGCAATCTTGGCTTTGGGCACGATTTGGACCTCTGGAGGGACGCGCTTTGTCGCGTCCGTCTGCGTCTCTCCTGACTCCGGCCACGACGGAGCGTGGCCCTCCAGGGAGGATAACCACTGCCTCAAGAACTTTGCTGCTTGTGGCAAATCGTTCTTCTCAATCTCGCGCCGCTGGGCGCCGAGGCCGTAGCCGTCGTTCTCGACCTTGAAAAAAGCGATGGCGTTGGTTTTTTTGGCCAGGGACTTATCCAGGAAAAGGATCGAGGTTTTGACGCCGGCATAGGGGTTGAATACTCCTGCAGGCAGGGAAACGACGGCCACCAGGTATTCCTCCACCAGCATCTTGCGCAGTTGTTTGTAGGCGGTCTGGCTCTGAAAAATGATCCCCTCGGGAACGATGATTGCCGCGCGGCCGTGGGGCGTCAGGTGTTCGGCCATGTAATCCACAAACAAGACTTCGCTGCGTTTGCTCTGGACTGTGAAGCGGTTGTGGGGCTTGATCCCGCCTTTTGGCGACATAAATGGCGGATTGGCCAGGATCACATCGGCATAATCGCTCCAGCGGTCCTGGCTGGTGAGGGAATCATATTCGAAGATGTGAGGGTCGGTGAAGCCGTGGAGATACAGGTTGGCCTTGGCCAGCCGGGCCATCAACGGATCAATGTCGTAGCCCTTGAAATTCTGCGCGAGGCGGCCCTTTTC
>CAZOZF010000035.1:10829-19862 GCA_964584205.1 uncultured Verrucomicrobiota bacterium | reverse complement strand
AACCCGGCGGTGCCGCAGGCGGGATCGAGAACCGTTTCGGTCTTTTTCGGATCCAGAACCTCAACCATGAAGTCAATGATGTGGCGCGGGGTGCGGAACTGACCGGCCGCACCTTGTGAGCCTAAAATGGAGAGCAGATATTCATAGGCATCACCCAGCTTTTCGCTGTGGTCATAGTTGAATTCGTCAATGATCTTGAGGAACGCGCGCAGGGTCTCGGGATCGCGGTATGGTAGATAGGCGTTCTTGAAGATGTCGCGGAATAGGAGCGGGATGCCGGGATTTTCAGGCATCTTGGTAATCGCTTCAGCATAGAGGGCGAGGGTCTCGTGTCCGCCCAGTCCTGATCGCATAAGCTTGGCCCAGCCGTAGCGGGCAAACTCCTTGGCGAAAAACTTGCGCTTGCCGCCGAATTCCTCGCTCTGGGCATCCATGTCATCCATGAACTTGTAGATGAGCGCAATAGTGATCTGCTCGACCTGGGACTTGGGGTCAGGCACCTTGCCGACGAGAATATCACGGGCGGTGTCGATGCGGCGTTTGGTGTCGGAGTCGAGCATGGGTGGTTATCTTTCTTGATCTGACTGATCAGTCGGATCGGACGGATTGTTTAAACATGGGAAACCCCTTTACAGTCGGGGTAACCCGAGCAACCCCAAAACTGTTTTCCGGCGTTCTTGCCGGTCTTGGCGGTGCGCAGCACCATGGGTTTGCCGCATTGGGTACAGGCTGGCACGGGATCAGTGGCCTTCTTTTCCTGTCTGGCGGCCAAACGTGCGGTGGCCAGTTGTTCGCTGTAGCCGCCCTCCTCGATAAACTCTTTTTCCAGCGCCGCGATTTGCCTGTCGAGCAGGGTATTGGCCTGGTTGATCAGGCAGATCAGGGCGTTTGCGCGAATGGCGGGGTTCTCATGATCAAGCCACTCGGCGTACAGCGCGTATTGATCGGTCGGATCGGACGGATCAGTCGGATCAGGTCGATTTCGCCCGATGTTCCGCACGGCCATGGCTTCGGGTGAGTCGGGTTTCCACCGCTTGAGACGGCGGTGGCGCAGGAAATCCTCGTAGTCGAGCAGCAACTCCTCCAGGCTCGACCGGGCAACATTCATCAGCCGGAGTTCGGTCTGCGACGAGGTCGCCGCCGCGCGGCTCCCCTCGGCGATATTCTGCCGGCCACTGCGGGCGGCCTGCACCATCTGGTCGCTCATTCGTGACCGGGGCTCGAGATAGCGCTCACAAAACCAGTAGGTGGCGTCGTAAATGATGGTGGCAGCTTGGAAACTGCGCAACTCGCGGTATCCGCCGCTCGGTCTGATTTTTGCCATGATTCGTGCTTGCTGATCTGAAAATCTCAGTGCTTTACGGCCACCTTGATGCCTGCAGGTTGGCCAATGGCTACCAGAAGATCCTTGAACCAGGGGGTGGCGATATCGAACGGCTTGCCGCCCTTGATGCGAGGGAACTCGATGGCGCGCAGTTCGTTGTTCTTGTCCTCATCTTCGCCGATTACACCGCCGATGCCGGCTAACGCGCATTCGACGCCCTTCTTGGCGCAGGCTTGAATCAGAGTCTTGTCCTTGGCGTTCGGTGCGGCCGCGCGGCTGTAGTAGCCGCTCTTCTGCACCATGGTCTTTTCGGCGCCGAGCATCTCGCCAAACTGCTTGGCAAACCAGTTGCCCACGTTCACTTTGTCAAGCCGGGCATGGCCGAACGCGTCGCGTGGCACTTCCTCGCCCTTGGCTTCCAACTCGGCGATGATGCTTTCAAGACAGGCGCCTTCGGAGACGAAGATATTGACGCAGTCGTTTTTGTCCATCACCTTGCGCAGTCGGGCAGCTTCGGACTTGGCATCAAAGGCCATCTCGGGGACATAGACGGCGTGAACTTCCTCGCGGTCACGGGTCAACCCGAACTCAGGCAGATAGTGGAGGCCATCCATCAGTTTGCGGTAAGCGACCGCCGTCGCGGCGGTGAGCCAGCCGCAGTTGCGACCCATCACCTCGTGCACGATCAGCATGCGCGGGTTGGCGGTGTTTTCCTTGACGACATTGGCGAAGAACCGGGCGCCCTCCTCGGCCGCCGTCCAGGCGCCCAGGCTCTGGCGGATCGGGATCACATCGTTGTCGATGGTCTTGGGCAGTCCAACCACGGTCAGGCCGTAATTGTTGCGGGCCAGGAAGGCCGCCAGATCGGCGGCTGCGGTATTGGTGTCGTCACCGCCGATGGTGTGCAGCACATCCACGCCATCCTTCACGAGCTGGTCAGCGGCTACCTGCTGGGGATCCTGGCCTTCCTTGACCAGTCCGCGCTTGATGCAATCCTTGACGTTGGTCAGTTTCACGCGGCTGTTGCCGAGCGGGCTACCGCCATGCTCGGTCAGAAACAGGGCATTCGTGCGAACCGCAGGCGTGATCTTGATGCTTTGGCCCTTCAGAAGACCCATGTACCCGTTGACATAGCCGATGATTTCGATCTGAGGCGCGCCCCGGCTGTACTCATCGATCAGGTAACCGATTGCTGAACTCAAACAAGGCGCGAGGCCGCCTGCCGTTAAAATGCCCACTTTTTTTACTGGCTTGCTCATAGGGTCTCCTTGTTGGGTGGATGTTATTTCTTGGCGACTTTTACGCCTTTGAGGCGGCCGATGACGGGCAATTTGCCGACGAGGGGGCGGGCGTAGTCCAGGAATGCCTGGGTTACATCATTGCCGCTTTTGGCGATAAAGTTGTCCGGTACATGGCGGGTTTCTTTTGAGACGTTTGCCAAAGGTACACGCTCAAAATAGACCGCATACTTTTTGCCGGGCTTGCGGCGGATGGCGATCGAGCCGCTGGGCTCCTTACCTTTGACTGCGGCCTTGACCGCAAGCATCCCGACGGTGCGGGCTTCCTTGGTGTCGACTTCGCTGACGAGGCCGGCAAAAGATCGCTGGAGGTACCCGAAGGTATCGGCGCGGACACGGGTGATGGTTGTGTGTTTCTTGATTTCCGTGGCCAGCAGGTCGCCCAAGGCACCGGTGCCGCTCAGTTGCACATTGCCGTGCGAATCCACTTCCTTCGAGAATTTCGCCGCGATGGCGATGCCGTTTTCATCGGAAATACCTTCGGAAACCGCGACCACGCAACGGCCAAGCTTTTTATAAACGGCTTCCACATCGGTGCAGAACTTGTCCGTTGAAAAGGGGCGTTCCGGAAGATAAATCAGGTTCGGGCCGTCGTCCGGATAGACGCGGGCCAGAGCGGCGGCGGCGGTCAGGAAGCCCGCGTGGCGGCCCATGATGACATTGATCTTCACTCCGGGCAGGGCGCGACAATCCAGGTTGTCGCCCATGATCGCGCAGGCGACGAACTTGGCCGCGCTCCCGAAGCCGGGAGTGTGATCGTTTTCCTTCAGGTCGTTGTCGATCGTCTTGGGAATGTGGTAGCAACGCAGGTCGTAGCCGAACTTGCGGGCCTGCTCATTGATGATGTGGGTAGACTCGGCGGAGTCATTGCCGCCGATGTAGAAGTAGTAGCGGATGTTGTACTTCTTGAGGATCTCGAAGACCTTGGCGCACTCTTCATCCGTTGGTTTCTTGCGGGCGGAGCCCAGGGCTGAGGCGGGGGTGTTGGCGATGCGCTCGAGTTCGGCGAGGCTTTCCTTGCGCAGGTCGATGAAGTTTTCCTCCAGAATTCCCTTCATCCCGTGCAAGGCACCGTAGATGGCACCGATTTCCTTGTGCTGCTTGGCCTGCAAAATTGCTCCGACAAGGCTCTGGTTGATGACCACCGTTGGGCCACCGCTTTGTCCAATCAACATATTCCCTTTAGCCATCGTCCGTTCTCCTTGGTAATTGAGATTAAAGCCGCCCGGAAAAACGGGCGTAATGTGTCACAAGGGGGGGGCGGGGATCAATGAAAAAACCGTTAGTTGCAGCCGCATCCGCCGCCGCCCACGCCGCGACCGCCTGCGGCGGCTTCGCGGGTGAAGTAGACGTGTTCCCGAAAAGAGTCTGTCAGGGGATCACGATCGGGTCTCATGGTGTAATCCGACAAGGTGCCCCGTTCCCAGGGCTGAACGGTGCGGCAACCGGTGAGGGCGCCGAGAAGCATGATTCCAAATCCTATAATCAAGACGCTGTATTTCATGGGGCACCCCGGGTTTTTTCGTTGAGCAGGATTTCGATTTCCTTCCGGTATTGGGCAAGCGTCTTTTCTCCATGGAATCCGCAGTGGAGATAACGGATCTTTCCAGAGCGATCCACCAGGTAGGATGAAGGCATGGATGTGACATCCGCTACCGCCACCAACTTATTTTCAGAGTCGCGCACGGTTGTGAAAAGGGCAGAGTGTCCTGTCAGAAAGGTTGCCATAGTTTGGCTGGTTTTGTCCTGGTTGACTGCCAAAACAAGAAATCCTCTTGCACCATAATCCTTTTGGAGTGAATTGAGGGCCGGGAAGGAGGCTTTGCATGGAGTGCACCAGGAGGCCCAGAAGTCGATGAGCAGCACTTTTCCCGTTGTGGAAGGAAGGGATCCTTCCAGTTTGAAGGCTGTCAGATCCGGAACGGGTGTTCCGATTTCCCAGCCCGCAAGAGTGGTTGTTGCGGTCAGAAGCAGTATGCTGATCATCCTAGTTCCGAATGAGGTATTCATTGAATCTCCTTGTGCAGAATTGCCTGTTTTGTTCCTTGATACACCCTTCAGCCTGATAATAGCCGTCCAGAAAAGAAATGCCGTCGTCTCCCCCTAAAATAAAAGCCGAGGTGGAGAGTATGCCTGCTTCGGTACAGGTGGGGGCGATCACGCTCACCGATTGGCAGTTATTATTCACCGGGTAGCCGGTTCGGGGATCCAGGATGTGTCCGAATTTTTCGCCGTTGATCAAGGTATGTCGAACATAGTCGCCTGATGTGGTGACGGCACGGTTATGAATGGCAACACCCGCCCAGCACAGGCCCGTGTCGCAGGGATCCTCAAGGCCGACCCGCCAGGGGCCGCCTTCCGGGGGCTCTCCCTGAACTCTTAGATCCTGTCCGAAGTTGACAAGGATATTCCGGATGCCGCAATCACCGGCCAGTTCAAATACGCGATCCACCGCGTATTCCTTGCCGATTCCACCCAGGTCGATACCCATGCCTTCTTCGGGCAGGAGAATGCCGCCTTTTCTCCGTTGAACTTTTTTCCAGCCGCTCCGGTTACGCGCCTCCGCAACGGTGTGATCCTCCGGTCGTTTCGAGTGGGGGACATGGTAATCCCAGAGTTGGAGCAGGGGTAGCATGGCGGGATCAAACAGACCCTTCGTGGACCAGTGAAACCAGTCGCACAATGCGAACAGGCTTTCGGCCTCGGAATCAAGATCCACCCAGTCCCGGCCGGCTGCGGCATTGATCCGGGAGAGAAGGCTGCCGGGGATAAAGCGGGAAAACTGATTTTCGAAATCAGTAACCCATGCGGTTGTTCTTTCTTTGAAAGTTTTGCTTGCGGCATGAGAGGCAGCCTGAAACTGAACCTGGCAAAGGGTTCCCATGGCCTCAAACGAATGTCGCGAATAGTCCTGCCCTGTCATGGTTGTGTTATCCTGTTTATAAAGCCCAATGCGCTCCGACAATGAAGACCGTGGCGCCGGTATACAAAGCTTGGTCGGTGATTCCGTCATCCCCTTTTTGCTGATAACGCTCGACTCCCGTGTCGAGCGAGAAACGGGATGTGGGGAGCCAGGTGAGTTTGAGGCCGAACGAGGTTCCGGTGAATGCTGAGACGCGATAGTCCGAGCTGTAGAATTCCGGGGAGCCTGAAAATCGCACATCGTAGAAATCGGCGGCGGTCTGGGTGTAGTAACGAACGGAGGGGCTCAGAATAAAATGAGTTCCCAACTTCTGGTACCAAGCGAGCGAAAGGGTTTCAGCGCTAATTCCAAAACTATCTCCATAATGACGCACTCCGAGTTCAATACTGGCATCCAGGGGTGTGATGAACTGGTTGATTCCCAAATATACGATTTGCTTGGTTTTGCTGTCCGGCCTTTTTTCATAAGTCAGATTTCCATTCAACTCCACCACCTTGTAGGGGTCGCTGATGAACCCGGTGACCTGGCCGACGGCGATATTGGCGGTAAGAAGCGTGGTGGGGGTTAGAACCTGAGTGATTCCGAGAAGGGCATCCACGGTGTCCTTGGTTGCCTTGTCCCGTCCATTGGCGGGATTTATCGCGTCATGGGTTAGCGCCCCGCCGACGAGAAGCGTGGTATTTTTCCGGTTGAAATCAATGGCATCCTGGAGGCTGAGTCCCAGGGATTGGTAATCGGATTCCTGGCTGAAGGACATCAGGGTTCCTGGCGAGTGCTGACCTACCCGCTTGGAGAGCCCCAGATTGAAGGCCCACCGTGTGTCGCTGAAATCGGCAACGGGGATATCACCCGAGGGAGAACTGGGGACACTGGACGACTGGCTTGTCGAGGGGGTTCCAGTGGAGGATGGTGAGGACCCACTGGCGGGCGATGATGCGGGAGTGGAGGGAGCCGCCGCCGGCGTGGTTGTTCCTCCGCCAATGACCGGGGTGGCTCCTGTGGATGCGGAAAACTTTGATTTAGGACTACTAAAGCTTTTTAAGATCGAGGAAAATACAGAATCATGTTCCTCTTCGTCATTTGATTCGTGTTCAGAAGTGGATATCGCGGGTGCGACACTGACCGCAGGACTTGACGCAGGGCTGTAGACGGGAGCGGCTTGGACTGCGGCTCGCCTGACCGGGGGCGCTCCGGTCGGGGTCGCGCCAGAAATCGCATTGTATATTCCGTCGACTTTGATGGTCCATCCGGATTCGGTTTCAAATTGCTTCATGATTGAGGGAGCCAGCACCCTGATGCGGTTGTTATCCTCCTGATAATACATGAACTTGGAGTCCACAAATTCTTCGCTGTGCGCCTTGCGAGGGGTAACAACCATGAGTGAAAGGATAACCGATGTGGTTGCCAAGGCACGTCTAGTATCGCTGAGCAGGCTGCTTTGAATGGTTTTCTTACTCATAATTTCTAGATACATCCCGAATATTCCGAGCTTGTGAAAGCGAGTTGTGTGCCAGTTCTTGCAAGTGGTGTAAATAGGACAAAAATAGTCGTAAATAGTGGCGGCGGAGTGAAATTGAGGCGGAATGAGACAAAGCGAGGCGATGTCGTGTCTCGACAATGAGACAGAAGAAGCATGGGCTTGACAGATTTCGAGTGAGATGGCCGTTTATTTATTTCCGTTTGTCGGGCGGAAGGGGGAGGGTAGGGTATCCATGATTTCCGTGATACGGTTGAAAATGGGCTCGCCGGTCGAGATCCGCCAGAGGATCTGGCGCGAGCTGATGGGTTCAGTCTTGCGTACCTCCTTGAATTGGGGGAGAAGCAGGATTCCCACCAGGGCGCGCAGCAGGCCGGAGACGATAAACACGGCGGGCAGCGAGGAAAGAAACACAATATGTGCGCCGCCAAAGGAGAAGGAGGAGGGCATATTCAAGGCGCACCAGGCACCCACTACGCTGCCGCCGACGAGTGTGAAAACACCGTTAATCACATTGTAATATCCAAAAACGCGGTGTCGCCGGTCGCTGGGAATGGAATCATAAATGAAGTTCGTCGTAGCCAGATTGAAGCCAGACCACGCGATGCCGGAGAGTACCTGGATTCCGAGAATCATGGGGTAGCTTTGAGTGACGGTCCAGAGGAGGGGAAGAACCGGCAGGATGATGCTGGTGGCCAGGATGGTGGCCCGGTTCCCGTGTTTGTCGCAGATGTGGCCCCACCACCGGATGAATACAAATTGGGACAGGAGTAGAACCGCTGTGCAAATCGCGAACTGGTCCTTGGTCCACTGCAGGTCCCGGATCATGTATTGGGTGAAGAAGGGGGCGGAGATGTTGGAGGCCCCTGTCATCACCGCCATGCCCAGTGTGAAGCGTCCGAAATTGGTTCGGGGTATCTGCCTGAGGAATTCTGTGAACGATAATGACATGCCGGACGATGAGGGCCTGAACGGCGGCTCGTAATATCGGGTAAGGAGCAGGGTACTGTAGGCGCGGGCAAGCATGGCGACGGAAAAAATAATGCCAAAGCCGAGCCAGATCTGGTTCCGGTGTTCAAAGAAGGTGACAACCCTTCCTGCTGCCATCATGGAAGCCAGCATAACCAGCATCATGATGCCCATCCGCTTTCCGAAATAGCGGCCCCGTTCCGCCTCGGGTACCAAATCGCCCATCATGCTGTTGAAGCCCGGCACGCCCAAATGACAAATAATAATCAGGAAGGTGGAAAGCCCGACGGCGATCACAGCTCCGTGTTCGGGAAAGAAGAAGGGGAGCCAGAACACGGGAATGTAGCCGAGGGCATGAATGCCGCTGGTGAGGGCCATCAGGGGGCGTCGTCGTCCGAGTCGCTCAATCAAGGTGGCCCCGATAAGCTGGGCGACGGCGCCGAGGATGATCGGCAAGGTGCAAAGCAGAGACATCAAGAAGTCGCTGGCCTTTAGGAAAACCGCAAAAGGGCCCACAAATGATTCCCCGAAACCCCACATCACTGCCCAGGCGCACCCTTCCATGATGGCTATGGACAGGGTCTGATGAGTCAGGGCGCTCTGGGTAGCGACGACCGGTAAATCCTTTTCAGGATCAATTTGTTTGTTTGAGAACATAAAGGGGGTGCATTATGCCGAACTTGTGGCGAGTGTCCAATAAAAGTGATAGGATCTGCTCCCGTGAAACAGAGATACACTATTGCCGTGGTGCTGGGGATAATCCTGCTGGGAGCGGGCTGTGCCACGATTCGTCCGCCGTCGGGAAGCTCCCGGGTGGAACGACGCATGTTGGTTACCGGCTACTGTCCCTGCCGGGAATGCTGCGACTGGCACCGCAACTGGCTGCTGAGGCCTGTCTATTCCTCCGGTCCTCTCAAGGGACAGCGCAAGGAGGTCGGGACGACGGCGAGCGGAACCCATGCCAAGCATGGAACCATTGCCGCGGATACCCGGCGCTATCCCTTTGGCACGGTTATGAAAATTGAGGGGTATGGGACAGGAC
>CAZOZF010000035.1:5573-10729 GCA_964584205.1 uncultured Verrucomicrobiota bacterium | reverse complement strand
TTCAAGACGTTGGCCGATGCCAAGGCGGCCGGTGTGGCCACTCTTAACTACGGGCTCTTCGTCAACACGGTGATTGATTTTACCATCGTGGCCTTTGCCATTTTCATGATGATAAAGGGAATGAATGCGATGCGAAAAAAAGAGGAGGCGAAACCCGCCGCCCCGGTGGAGCCCACTGCGGATGTTAAGCTTCTGACCGAAATCAGGGACTTGTTGAAGAAGTAATAGGCGGAAAGTGAAGAATGGATTATGAAAGAATTGGAAGAAGGGCTTAAGCTGGCGTTGGATTTCAGTAAAATCGCCAAAGTGGCCAAGGTGTGTTCGGATGTGATTCCGGTGGCGATCCAGAATGCCGACTCGCGCGAGGTGATTCTGGTGGCCTACACGAATGAGATTGCCATGAAGAAGACACTTGAGTCCGGCACGGTGGTGCTGTGGAGCACGTCGCGAAACGAGCTGTGGGAGAAGGGGAAGACATCCGGCGAGACCTACGATCTCGTGGAGGCCTTTGTGAACTGCGAGCAGAATTCCCTGGTCTATACCGTCCGGCCCCGGCGCGGGGGTATTTGCCATACCAAGAATGAGAAGAGCCAGCCCCGGAATTGCTATTACCGCAGGATCAATACGAAGACGCTGGCACTCGAAAATATTGACCCTTAATACGAGGGGTCAGGGTTCAGGGTGTCAGGGTTCAGGAATGTCCTGATGGTCTTTTGTATTACCCCGAACCCCGAACCCCGAACCCTGACCCCTCTTCCTCACCCCAATTCCCGGCGGTTGAACAAGATCATTCCGATCAGGGCGGTGACGGCGGTGTAAAGGCCCACGAGCCAGGCCACGGCGTGGGCGGTCATGAGCCAGCTGATCCGGCGGCCTTCCTCGATCAGGGGTACCGGATCAAGCCGGAGGAGTGGTTGAGTGAGCCTGTTAAGCCACTTGAATTGACTCAGGATGACGTTATCCAGCCAGGTTCTGGAGAGTGCGGGGCCTTCGTGCGGGATGTAGAATACGCCACTCGTTGCAACCGACTCCACATACCCTGACAAGGCCAGTAGCACCATAATGAAAAAGGCTGCAAATACGGCCACCGGTGTGGAGAGAAGACACCCTGCCGTCAATCCCAGTGCGGACAAAAACGCCAACCGGCACAGAATCATCAGGAGGCCCCGACTCAGATTCATCGCCCAGGAACCGGAAGGAATCAGCAATTCCGGCTCTTGCCCATTCTGGGCCATGAACAGCGTTGCGGAACTGCCGCTGTCAAGCCGATGATACGATAGGATGAGGGACTGGGCTCCCTGCATTACGGAGCCGGGAATCAGCAGGCGGTTGGGTAGGCCGGGATAGTTGGTTACGCTCAGGTGAATCGCCCTTCCTCCTGTCGCCTGAATCTCCCATAGAGCGGGAATCGGGCTGCGTTCCGGGCGGGAGGATTCGATCTTATAATTCAAGAGACCATCGTTGTTGCCCGAAAGCGGAGAGGTGATGATGGTGGTAAAGTGAACCATTCCTGTCGGGGCGATCACGAACCGGGCACTTTTTAACTCTTTCATCAGTTCTGTCGCAACCTGTGCCGCATCCATTCCAGCGGGGGCGCGGCCGGATTTAACCAGGGCCCCGGCGCTGGATAGAGCCTGCTCCCCGGAAATAGGAGCTTCGGGAGACAACGATTCCCGCGCCTGGAGAAATTGTTCGCGCGCCTGACGCTTGCCTGTTTCGGATTCTGATGAGGTCAGAAGCGTGTGCCAGGTCATAGCCCCGATGATAAGCCCGGTGAGAGTCAGCAGCAGGGCGTTCAGGGCGACAATGCCAAGCCATTTTCCCAGCCAGAGTTCGTATCGGTGAACGGGTTTGGTCAAAACCAGATACAGACGCCGGTCCTGGATTTCAGAGGAGACTCCACCACAGGCGGCCCAGAGCGTGACGATCGAAAGCATGGTGACGGCGAAGCTCAGGGTGTAGTTCAGGATGACCTGGAGCCGGCCCGTCAGGGTATTGTCCCCTGAGATCAGCAACGGCAGGCCGATCAATCCGATGATCAGAATCGCGCCGAGGGAAACCAGCAGTCGCGACCGCATGGCGTCGCGAACGGTGAGCCCCGCCAGCGCCGCAATCCGTATCAGGGATTTACCAGGAGGATGGCTCATGGAGCCGATTTCCTTTGTGAAACGGTTTCGATGTAAACCGATTCCAGGGTTCGCCCCGTGTGGTCGACTTGCGGGCGTGTTCCGGTTTCCCGTTCCAGCAGGTCCAGAACGGCGGTCAGCGTGGTTTGCGAGGGAGCCGGAAGGGTGAGTTTCAGCGTGTCCGGTGTGGCTAGCAACTCCTGAATGGAGCCGGTTGCGCAGACTTCGCCCTGGAGCAGGATGGCGACCCGGCTGCAGATATCCTGCATGTCGGCAAGATGATGCGAACAGATCAGGATTGTTTTTCCCTGCCGGGCGAGAGCAAGGAGGAGATCCTTGACTTCACGACAGGCGATCGGGTCAAGACCGGAGGTGGGTTCATCCAGAAGGATGAGATCGGGATCGTTCAGAAGCGCCTGGGCGAGCCCGATGCGACGCGCCATGCCCTTCGAAAATTCGCCGACCCGTCGATCCCGGGCCCTGGAGAGGCCTACTTGTTCGATCAACGCGTTGACACGTTCGGCCTTGTGGGTGCCCGACATGCCGTACAGATTGGCGTAGAAGTTCAGGATTTCATCCGCCGTCAGATATTTATAAAGATAGGATTCCTCCGGCATAAAGCCCATTCGGGATTTGACGGAGACGGACCGGGGGGACTGACCGAGCACGGAGAGTTGGCCTGATGTTGGGTGGAGGAGCCCGAGGATCATTTTAATGGTGGTGCTTTTGCCCGAACCGTTGGGACCGAGCAGTCCGAAAATTTCTCCCCGGCGCACATCCAGATTAATTCCATTAACAGCCCGCACCTTGGGCCGCCCCCAGAAATCCCGAAAGACCTTTGTCAAGTCCCTCGCCTCTATGACAAATTCTGTCTTTTTTTCATCCTTCATCATTCATCCTTCATCATTTCTTTTAAAATTCCCTGTTTTTGAAAGCCGCATAGCCCATGCACAGGACTCCGCATGTGTAGGCTACGCCATAGGCGGTGGCATGCGCGATCACGGAAAGGGACAGGCTTTCGCCGCCTGCCAGCCGGTCGGCAGGCCAGAACGCCTGGATGTCCGGAAGAATCATGCGAAATCCGAATCTCAACGCATCCGAGCTGGGGAGGAGTGTAATGAGATGATCGGAGATCAGTCCCGAAAACAGGACAACAGCAAGAATGGCAATGGTCGCCGGGGTGGTCAGGCGACTGGCAAGGCTCAGGGCGATGGCGGCCAGAATGAGCAGAGCGATGCCTTCGAGCCCGCAGGCCGGCAGAATGCGCCAGTCCATGAGGCTGCCAAAGGCGACCCGGTGTCCTTCACTATTGATCATGCCCAGTGCGGTCACCCCTGCCACGAGGGCGAGAGAAAACCCGAGGAGGGCGTAAACGGTGAAAGACCGGCGGGTGAAGTAGTTGATCAGGGCGGCGGGAATAATGGCGACCAGCGGAATGGCCAGAAGCATGCGGAGTCCCAGCGCATCGATCTCGAAATTGCGGGGTGACAACCGTCCGGCCAGCAGCGAGGCGGCACTGGAACAGAAGACGAAAAACAGGATCAGAAGGGCGATGGCCAGATACTTTGCCAGGAAAAACATCAACCGGCTGACTGGTTTGCTGAAAACGATCAGGATCGTGCCCGACTGGCATTCGTTGTGAAGCGTGACGCACGCGGCATACCCGGCCAGGATGATGCCGAACATGAATTCAAAGGCCAGGGAACTGTCGAGCGCCAGATGGGTCTCCTGCCCCAGTTGAAACGACAGGGCGAGGGGAACCAGAACGGTGCAGGCGGTGCTGGTGAGGATCAGCAGGAAAGAAGCGGGCTGGCGGAACAGCTCGGTTACCGCCAGTCCGGTCAGTGCGAGGAACTGCCTTGCACTGGCTTTGCTCACCGAACCTGCTCGACAACGATCTTCTCGTCGACAGTTTCGCGCAGCGTGCGCTCGATGCCATGCTTGATGGTCATCGTGGCGTGCGGACAACAGCCGCAGGCGCCTTGTAATTTCAGTTTCACATCGGTTCCCGTGATGCTGACCACTTCCATGTCGCCGCCGTCAGCCTGTAGAAACGAGCGAAGTTCTTCCAGTTTCGATCTGATTTTTGCTTCCATAATGAGTCCTTTCGATTCCAATTATTGCAGAATGTCCGTTCTTTTCCCACTCATTCCTGCCAGTGCACGAAAATCTTCTCGGCGAGGGAGCGGTCGACGGTGAACTGGCTGTGGCCAATTTCAAAGATGTAGGACGGAAAGAGGCGAACGAGCCGGATGTCAGAACCGGGGAGGATGCCCATGGCCATCAGCTTCTGGATTTCGCGGTTGTCACGGGTGCTCAGGTAGGCGACCACACCGGCCTGGCCTGCGCGGCCATCGCAGAGCGGGCCGACTTCCAGGACCTTGTCTTTTTCGGCCTTCAGACAACATTCTCCGCGCGGGATTGGATGACCGTCCGGACAGGTCAACGGGTGGCCCAGCAGGGTGCAGATTTTATCTTCCAATCCCGGACGGAGGATATGTTCAAAGGAGCAGGCATCTTCCTCGGCTTCCTCGCCGGTGACCTGAAGGACATCCTTGAGGAGGCATTCGGCGAGCCGGTGGCGGCGGACCACCAGTTTGCCAGCCTCCAGGCCGGTGGGAGTGGGGGTGGGTCGGCTTGAGTCGTCCAGGGTGATCAGTCCAGCCTTGACGGCGGCGGTCAGGGTGGCGTCCGTTGCCGGCCGTGGGGCACGGCCATGATGTTCATGTTTCAGGTAGAGATCCTCAAGCACTTCCTCAATACGGGGGTCATTCATGGGTTTGTCTCCCTGCCGGTTTTCTTGAACAGTTTCCTGATTGTTTTGACCAGCCCCGGTTCGCGCGGGGACTCATAGCCGCAAAAGGGGCATCGCACATTGTGACATCCGCCTCCTGAGGGGCACCCTTTGCAGGCATCCGCAGATTTAGTTTCGTCGAACTCACGTTGGCAGAAGGAGCATTTCATAGGTTAGGGATAAAGGGGTTCAGGTGTCAGAGGGAAAGGGATAAAGGGGTTAAGGGGTTCAGGTGT
>CAZOZF010000035.1:0-5473 GCA_964584205.1 uncultured Verrucomicrobiota bacterium | reverse complement strand
CCCCTTAACCCCTGAGCCCCTTAATCCCTAAGTTCAATTGCGCATTACAGGTTTGTCAAAAGTAACACACTATGCGTCAGGTATCCGACTCCAAATGCGGTAAGGAGCACGCCAAGAGAAATCCACAGGGTGACTTTGGTGCCGCGTTCCTTCTGCATCACGAGAAATTGGGCGATGCAGGGAAGAAAGAGGGTCAAGGTGATGGCCGCCACGGTCAACTGGTGGACGGTCATGACGCCTGTTTTTTGAAGATCGTACAGTCCGGCTGCACCGTAGTCCCGACGGAAGAAGCCAAACAGAAAAGCGACGGCCGATTCGTCGGGCAGTCCGAGTGCCCGGACGACAGGCTTCATGTTGTGAACCAAAAGCTGGAAGAGGTGGGTGATTTGTCCCACCCAGATCAACAGGCTGGCCAGAATGAACATGGGCAGAATTTCGCGAAAATACCAGACCATCCGGGTATAGGTTTTCACCAGAACATTCCCGAGAGTAGGAAGGCGTAAGGGCGGCAGTTCCATGTAAAACATTGGGGGCTCGCCCGGGAGCAGCTTCGCAGCCAGCCAGCCGGCAAGGAGCATAATCGCCAGGACGACGCCCGCCCAGATGGCGAGGGCAGCGCCACTTTGGGAGAGCAGGCCCAGGATGACGCCTAACTGGGCGGAGCAGGGTATTGCCAGAGCCAGCAGGATGGTACAGATAATCCGTTCCCGCTTGGTTTCCAGGGTGCGGGTCACCAGGGTTGCCATGGTGTCGCAGCCGAATCCGAGCACGATGGGAATCACCGCACGCCCGTTGAGTCCGATGCGTTTGAAGCCTCGATCAACCAGCAGAGCCAGGCGGGGCAGGTACCCGCTATCTTCCAACGTTGCGAAAAATAAGAAAAACGCTCCGACGATGGGAAAGATGATGGCGATCGCGTAACGGACGCCCAGCGTGATGATTCCGTAATCGCCGACGAGGAGGTCGCGGAGTGGCGCCCAGGGGATCGTGTGATTTATCAGCCCGGTGACCCAGGGAATGAAGTGACTTTGAAAGATATTATTCTCGAGAAAATTGACGCAGGTGCCTGCCCCAAACTGGCCAACAAACTGGTACAGCCCGAAATAAAGGACGAGAGCAACGAGCGGGTAGCCGGTGAGGGGCATGGTGCAGAACCGGTCGAGTCCTCTCCGGAATTTGTCAGGGGCACGATCCGGCTTATTGATGCAGTCGGCGAGGATTTGTCCCGTATGGGTTCGCAACGACAGGGTGACGTAGTAATGAGGGGAGTGATTTAGTTTGGCCCGCGTGGCGGCAATAATGGCGAGAATGGTGGCGGCGGACTGGTCGCCTTTTTCCTGAACCAACCGTTCCCGCTCACGCAGGTCTCCCTGTAGAAGCAGGCTGGCACGGGCGCGCGGTGCAATCGGGCTGGCGGGGGAAAGATGCCTGGCTATATCCAGGATCGCCTGCTCGATCAGCGAGCCGCACTCGATGTGGAGCATGGAGAGTGGGGGTGGCACTTTCAGGTGTTTTATGAGTTCCGCAATTCCTTCGCCGGTAAGGGACACGGTGGGGATAACGGGAATACCGAGGCGTAGCGACAGCTTGGCGTGGTCAATCTTGATTCCCAAGGTGCGGGCTTCGTCCATCATGTTCAGCGCCAGCACCACGGGGCGCCCGGCTTCAATCAACTGCAGGGTAAGGCCCAGCATGCGTTCAATGTTCTTGGCGTCAATTACATGGATCACGGTGCGAACCCGGGGCGAGAAAAGGATGTCGCTGGCAACACGTTCCTCGTCCGTGATGGGCAGCAGACTGTACATGCCGGGGGTGTCGACAATTTCGGTTTCATGCCCCAGTTGAGGGCAATGACCATGGGCGACCTCGACGGTGGTGCCGGGGTAGTTGGAGACGGTGACATACTGGCCGGTAAGCTTGTTGAACAGGGCGCTTTTCCCAACATTGGGATTTCCGACAAGAAGCACAAGAGGGGCATCCGCGCGGGGTTCGATCGACGATTCCCCGGCGTTGACCGCCCCGATCATTTTCAAAAAGGCATTCGTGCTCATGAAATAAGACAAGAATAGTATCATTCTGATTCATGAATGAGGAGTAGAAAGTTACCAGCAGTTCTCATTATGGCTGAAGACCGCCTGAAGGCGGTACACCAACGGGCTGAAATCATTATATCCCGGCGTTGGTGTACCGGCTTTAGCCGGAATGAGAACTGCTGGAATATTGCCGATGCTTGCATCGACGGCTTCTTCAGGTATTCTATCCTCAGGAGTGACATCATGGAACTTGCGGCACGGACAACCTCGGATTATGAATTTCTGGATGCTGGCGATGGGTGCCGGCTTGAGCGCTTTGGCGGCTACGTGTTTAACCGGCCCTCGCCGGTGGCCTTGTGGCGGCCGGAACGGCCAGAGCTTTGGAAGACCGCCGCCGGAACCTATCACCGCAGCAACACGGGTGGGGGGGATTGGTCTTTTACCCACAAGCCGCCGCCCCAGTGGTCCATGAAATGGGACGATTTGACCTTCACGATCAAACCCACCGGGTTCGGTCATATGGGTCTTTTTCCGGAACACACCTGCCATTGGGATTGGGTCTCGCGGCAGGTTTCTGTCGGAGGTCAGCCCTGCCGGGTTCTTCATTTGTTTGCCTATACCGGCGCCATGACCCTTCTCGCCGCAAAGGCAGGGGCGGACGTGTGTCATGTTGATGCGGTGCCCGACATCAATGACTGGGCACGGCGCAACGCCGAGGCCAGCGGGCTCAAGGCGGCGCCCATCCGGTGGATCACCGATGATGTCCTGAAATTCGTCGCGCGGGAAGGGCGACGTCAGCGCCAGTACGATGCTATCATTTTCGATCCACCAAGTTACGGCAAGGGCCCGGAAGGCGAGAAGTGGATTTTGGAAGAGCACCTGCTCAAACTGCTTGATTTGCTCCTTCCCCTGATGTCCGATCGGCCCCGTTTCGTGCTCTTCACCTGCCACACTCTTGGATTCTCCCCGCCGCTGATGAAAAACCTGCTGGTGCCCTGGCTGGAGAAATTCGGCGGCAAGATTGAGGCCGGCACCATGGTGATGAAAAACTCCCACTGCAAGCGCGTCCTACCCACCGGCTTCTTCGCCCGGTGGAGTGGGGCGGAGTAAGAATTTCCTTACATTATTATTGATGATACGACGTAAGGGCAGTGAAAATGAGACAGTGTTCAGGACTGTGTAGGAGACAAGCCGAGAATGAAAGCGAATGGCCGCGACTCGAAGAGTAATTTACCGATGAAGACTGAGTTTTTGCTGTATCGAACAGAGGATGGGGCGATACGCATTGAAACCCGTATGCAGAATGAGACCGTTTGGCTGACAATCAACCAGATGGCCGAGCTGTTTGATACTGACAAATCGGGTGTAAGTCGTCATTTATCAAATATTTACGAGACAAAAGAGCTTCAGAAAGAGACAACTGTTGCAAAATTTGCAACAGTTCAGGATGAAGGAAATCGAAAAGTCACCCGTGAGTTGGAACACTTCAATCTGGATGCCATCATCTCGGTCGGTTACCGGGTCAACAGTCTGCGCGGCACACAGTTTCGCATTTGGGCATCCCAGCGCTTGCGGGAGTACATCATTAAAGGCTTTGCGATGGACGATGCGAGGCTCAAGCAGGGTGGTGGCGGTAACTATTTTGACGAGTTGCTGGCTCGCATTCGGGATATCCGTTCTTCTGAAAAAGTGTTTTGGCGTAAAGTTCTGGATATTTATGCCACAAGCATTGATTACGATCCGAACCATGATGTTTCCCGGGAGTTCTTTAAGGTCATCCAGAATAAGATGCACTGGGCGACTCATGGACAGACGGCGGCGGAGGTTATCCATGGACGGGCGGATGCGTCCAAACCCAATATGGGGCTTACCAACTGGGAGGGGGGCGTCATTCGGAAAGAAGAAGTTGCCATAGCCAAGAACTATTTGACCGAGGAGGAATTGGGTATACTGAACCGTATCGTGAACATGTATTTGGAATTTGCAGAAATACAGGCAATTGATCAAAAAGTCATGACGATGCGTGATTGGCTTGCCAAATTGGATGACTTTCTCAAGCTGTCCGGACGGAACATTCTGACCCATGCGGGAAAAATCAGCCATGATGAGGCGTTGCAAAAGGCTCACGTGGAGTTTGAATTGTTTCGAGAAAAGCAACTTGCCAAACCGACTCTTGCAGAAAAGCATTTCCTTGAGGCTGGAAAATGAAGCTGAAATTTGACGCCAACCTCCCGTATCAACACGAGGCAATCAAGCCGTCTTAGAGGGGTTGTGGCGGGATCAGCCAATTGATGTAGGCATTCCAGAGGGTGGGGCCCCAGAGCATCCAGATGAGGGCGGCCAGGGCGATGTAGGGGCCGTAGGGGATGCGGCTTTGCATGGCCTTCTTGCCGGTCAGGACGAGGGTAATGCCCACGGCGGCACCGAGGAATGAGGACACCATCAGGGTGAACAGGACGGCGGGCCACCCGAGGAAGGCGCCGATGGCACCCATCAGTTTCACATCGCCCATGCCCATGGCGTCCTTACGGAAAATTAATTTCCCCAGAACGGCGACAAGCCACAGGATCCCGACGCCGATGGCGGCACCGAGAAAGGCTGAGAGAAATCCGCCATACCCATCCGCTTCATTGTGCAATTCCGGAACCAGGGTGCTGAACAGAATGCCCAGCACAATTCCGCCCAGCGAGACGCGGTCGGGAATGATCATATGTTCAAGATCCACAAACGTCCCCAGGGCGAGCCCGAAGACAACCAGCCAGAAAAGGAAAACAACCGGCAGGGAATACACGGGGGTCAAATGAAGGGGGGTATAGTCGCCCAGGGTTCCAAACTTCATCCAGACCAGGACGAACAGGACGGCCACCAGGGCCTCGACAACCACATAGCGGGCGGAGATGGGGCCGCCACATTTCCGGCACTGGGCGCGCAGGACAAAGAAACTGACCAGGGGAATGTTGTCATACCAGGGAATTTCCGTGTTGCAATGTGTGCAATGGGAGCGCGGCTTGACGACCGATTCCTCGCGTGGGATGCGATAGATACAGACATTCAGGAAGCTCCCCATGCAGGCACCAAACCAGAACACGAGGAAGCTGATATAGCCGTACAAGCCGGGGGTCATCAGGGCAATGGCATCATTGATGTTCATGGGGCGTCATTATAGCGACGGAGCGTGAGATGGCAAAGGCTAACTCCGCTGGGGTCGGATTCGTGTGGCAAGGCGTGTTTTCAGGACTTCATAGGTATTAAAGACGATGGGACAGCGGGCATAGTTCCCAATAGCCTGAAGGGTACGCTGCACGAAATCGCGACGATGAAGGTGCGGGTAGGATTTGCAGTCACGGGGGCGGGCTTCATAAACGGTACAGCGATTGTTGAGGAGAAAGGGGCAGGGGCGGCGCTTGAAAATCATACCGCTGTGACCCGCCGGGGCGTTT
>CAZOZF010000034.1:0-21362 GCA_964584205.1 uncultured Verrucomicrobiota bacterium | reverse complement strand
AAACACGGCGGGCAAGGCTATAACCGGAACCCTCACCGTGAACATCACGGACGAGAGATCGCTAGCCTTGTTTGGGAAAAAATCGTTGGCGCGGTGGGTGTCGAAGGAAACGGCGCTGCCCGCCCAGACCGTGACGGAATTGATGGTCTCCGGGAACGTCCCGGCGGCAAAGCCCTGGTTCCCGGAATCGCCGTCGCTCTACCGGGCCGATATCGAGTTGCGGGTAGGGGGTCGCGTGATCGATCGAATCAGCACGCGTTTCGGCTTTCGCAAGATCGAAGTCAAAGGCACGAGCCTGTTGCTGAACGGCAGGAAGCTCTACTTGACCGGATTCAACCGGCACGAGGATTCGCCCCGCACGGGGATGGCGCTGGACCGCGAGACGACTCGACGGGACTTGGAGGAAATGAAGGCGATGGGCGCCAATTTCCTGCGCGGGGCGCATTACCCGCATGACCCGAGCGAGTATGATCTCTGTGATGAACTGGGGATTCTGGTGATGGTGGAGGCGCCCTTGAATGTTTGGAATGGCAGCAAGCGGGAAGAGACCCTTCAGGCCTGCAAGAGCTACCTGCGGCGCATGATCGAGAGGGATTGCAATCATCCGTCCGTGATCTTCTGGTCGGTGGGCAATGAATGTGCGGAGAATGTCGAGGGCGTGTACAGCGGTCTCCAGGAATTGGCCGCCCATGCCAAGACGCTGGATCCCTCCCGTTTGGTCACGCACGTGAGCAATCGCTGGAGTAATCGGGATATTTATCGGTCTGCTTTTCCCATGCAGGATGATGTGATCAGCATCAATGAGTATTTTGCGCAATTGCGAATGGGAAGCCGATCCGAAGGTTATGACTACGCCGCGATCGGTAAGACGTTCCAGGACCAGGTCGGCCGTCTGCATGCGATCCTCCCGGATAAGCCGATCCTCATCACGGAGTGCGGTCATGCCTCCATCGAGGGCTGTGACGGGCCTCAAGGCGAGGTGGATCAAGCCAGGGGCATGGAGGCCGAGTTGAGTGCGCATACCATGGACTATCTGTGCGGCTCGACGATCTGGTGCTGGGCCAAGCATCCCTGGCCGCGAGGAGCGGTGTATGGATATGGCTGCATTTTCGATCAAAGCCCATACGGCGTGGTCAGCCGTGACCGCACGCATAAGCACAAGGGCTTCTATGCCGCCAAGAAGTGCTTTCGCGAGTTGCGGCGGCTGCATGGTTTCGATCCCGCTCGTCCGGTAAATGTTCGGGATGGCCGATGAAAAGGCAGTCTCAGGAACAAGTGCGCGCCGTCTGCAATGGTTGACTTTTCGGATGCGGACCGTTGCGCATGGCCTTGCGATAACCACTCATGGATTTGTCGAAACGCTTCCGGAATAGGAAGGCCAAGTGGCTTTCCCTCTGGAATCCGCAGCGACGGGTAATTTCGCCGATCGACAAGTTGGTTTCGGCCAGGAGGGCGCACACACGTTCCAGTTTCACGCGCCGGATCTCGTCCATGATGGTTCGGCCGACCACCGCCTTGAAATGAATCTCCGCGAATCGGCGCGAGGAACCGAATCGCCGTACGACATCCGGTACGCTTAACGGGCGTTGCCCCGCCTCGCGCCAGATGAACTCGAGGACCTGGGCCACCTGCCGGTCCGGAATCGCTGTGGCTTCGGTTGATCGCCGGTCGATCACGCGGGTGGGCAGGACCTTGAAAACGCGCCGCCGCAACTTTCGTCCGCGCATCAATTCGTCCAGATAACCCGCCAGGAGGCTGCCCGCTTGCTTCCCGTTGGTCTGGATGCTGGAGAGGGCGGGAAACGTGGCCTGGCAGATGAAGGGATCGTCGTCAACGCCCAGGACCGCCATTTCCGCAGGCACGGAGACATCGGCAGACAAGCAGGCGTCAAGCACCTGCCGCGCGCGTCCGTCCATGGCAGCGAAGAGGGCGACGGGTTTTGCCAGGGATATCAGCCAGCGTTGCATGCGCGGCTGCTCGATGGCCCAATCCCGGCGCTCGGCGACCGATGGCGCGGGATAGAGCGTGCAGGTCGCGCCAGCGGCGGCGAGGGTTTCCCGGAATCCCCTTTCCCGTTCCCGCGACCAATAGAGGTCGTGCGGGTCGCCGACGAACGCGAATCGCGTATAGCGCCGGTCAAGAAAGTAACGGGCCGCCATGACCCCGATGGCATGGGAATCCACGATCAGAGCGGAACGGTTGGCCAGCGGATGAGGCTGCCCGCGCATCCCGGGAGGGGGCTCAAAGACGACGACCGGCAAGCGCGATCGGGCGAGTAGGGTCGCTTCATTCGGTCCGCAATCGCCTGCGATGATCCCGGTGCAGCCCCAGCGTTTCAGGTCGAGGAGTTTCTGTTCGCCGGGGCGGCCTTCCAGGCGATAGAGTTGCCAGGGGCCATGCAGCCGGACGTAGTCCAGGATGCCCTCGAAAACATCCAGATGTCCCTTGAGGGCCAGGGGGATCATCACCGCCACATGCGGGATGGAATCGCGTGTCCGTCTCATGTCTAGACCCTAACCGGGTGCGCCGGTGTCGTCAAGTCCTGTGCGCAAATAAGAAAATAATATTGCGCGTTTGAGGGTAGCGCCGGACCGTGATTTCGCGGGATGATCAAGAGCATGAACCACATGCAAAGGAACAAATATGGCCGTACACATAGGAAAAATTGAATTGCAGTCGAAGGACCACATGCCGCATTTTCATAACGTCACTGACGGCGTGAAGAAGATTGTTGCTGAATCGGGGATAAGGAACGGATTGGTCACGGTCTATTCGCACCACACAACCTGTTCGGTGATCACGCAGGAGTGTTCGCATGACCTGAACTATTTCGGACGTGAATACCTGCAGGTTGACCTTGTCGAGATCATGGAAAAAATGATTCCCACCTGCCGAACGGAGGGACAGTATCACCATCCCGGCCCGGAGCACATCAAGTTTGCGCTGAGTTTTCCTGACGAGGAACCCAAGGGGAGTCTGAATACCGATGCACACCTGCGTTCGTGTTTCTTCGGACGTTCCGAGAGCATTGTTCTTGAGAAGGGTGCGCTTTCGCTAGGCGATTTCGGGTTTATCTATTTCATCGACTGGGACCAGGTTCGTGAACGGAAACGCGTCTGCGAAGTTCTGATCATGGGGGAGTAGGGACGGGAGCAAAGAACATCAATGAGAGTTGGATTCCTTCCGCTTTACCTGAAACTGTATGATGAGGTCCTGCCTGGGATGCGCAAGCGGGTTGATGGATTTTCAGCCGTCATACAGAAGGCATTGATCAGGCATGGACTGGACATTGCGGCGGCTCCGGTGTGCAGAACATCGGAAGAGTTTGATGCTGCGGCCGCACTTTTTGAGGATACCTGTGCGGTGATAACGCTTCATCTTGCCTATTCGCCGTCGCTGGAAAGCATTGATATGCTTGCCGGCCTCGGCAAACCTGTGATCGTGCTCGACACGACGCCGGTTTGCTCATTCGACTCTTCTGTGGACGCCACGGAGATTCTGCACAATCACGGGATCCATGGGGTTCAGGACATGTGTAGCATGCTCAAGCGGCGTGGTGTCCGGTATTTTGTGGTGTCCGGGCATTGGGAAGCGCCAGCCGTCATCGACCGGGTGGCGCGGCTCTGCCGGGCTGCTGATGCAGCCCGGGTCATGGAAACGGGAATGATCGGGCTGATCGGGACGTCGTTCAAAGGCATGGGCGATTTTCATATCACGCCGGACGAACTCGCGAAAACCGTCGGTGCGGAGGTTATCCCTTTTGATTTCGCTGAGATCCCGAAGCTGACCGCCTGCATAACCGACGCTGAGGTCGAGTCCGAAATGGTCTCTGACCTGTCTGCGTTCGATTGCGCAAAGTATGATCAGGAGGCCCACAGACGGACCGCGCGCATGGGACTGGTGGTTAGGAAATGGGTTGAAAAGAACGGGCTGAGCGCCTATTCGATGAACTTTGCCGATGTTGAAAGGAAGCGCGGTTTCCAAACCGTGCCTTTCATCGAAGCGTCGAAATCCATGGGCCGCGGTATCGGGTATGCGGGAGAAGGGGATGTGCTGACGGCGGCGCTCTGCGGCGCGCTGCTTCGGCTTTCGCCTGAAACCAGTTTTACTGAGATGTTCTGTCCCGATTGGAAAGGGAGCAGCATCTTTCTCAGCCATATGGGAGAGCTGAATCCGCGAACGGCAAAAGGCAGGATGCGCCTTACGGCGAAGGAATACGCCTTCTCCGATGTGGATGCGCCTATCATGTTGTATGGCGGTTTCAAGCCAGGGAACGCCGTGCTCGTGAATCTGGCCCAGACGGCGCCGGGCAGGTTCACGCTCATTCTGAGCCGGGCCAAGGTGCTCGATGTCGAAGCTGGCGAGAGCCTGAGGGAAAGCATACACGGCTGGATAAGGCCGGACAGGCCTGTAGCCGATTTCCTCGAGAAATACAGCATGGCAGGCGGTACCCATCACCTGGTGTTGGTCTATGGCGACTACATGGAGGCACTCCACGCCTTCGGGCAGATGATGCAATTTGAGGTGGAAATATTATGAACCTTGACATCCGGGAAATTGACAGGTGTTTCTATGCGGAACATTTGAAAGACTTTCTGCCCCGGAACATCATAGACATTCATACCCATGTATACCTCAAGGAGACGGCCAACAGTGGCAGTGTGGCGGACAAGAGGCTGGTCTCATGGACGTCGTTGGTGGCTGAGGATAACCCTGTTGAAGATCTCCTGGAAACCTACAGGCTGATGTTTCCCGGAAAACAGGTGCTCCCCTGTGTATTTCCCTGGGTCGAGCCGGTGGACAAGATAGATGAGCTGAATTCGTACACCCGCTCAGTCGCCCATGCGCACAGGTTGCCGGCGTTGTTTCTGGCCCATCCGGCGTGTCCAGCGGAGGATCTGGAACGGCGGCTTGCCGGGGGCGGGTACTGCGGGATCAAGGTTTACCTGAGTTTCGCACCCGCCCATATAGCCGGCGATGATGTTTGCATTTTCGATTTCCTGACACACGAACACCTGGCGGTCCTGGACCGGCTCGGACTCATGGTGATGCTGCATATACCCCGTCCGGGCCGTTTGAAGGATCCCGTGAATCTGGCCCAGATTCTGGAAATCGAGCAGAAATATCCGAATGTGAAACTGGTTCTTGCGCATATCGGCAGGGCTTACTGCCGGGAGGATATTGGCGCCGCTTTTGACGTGCTAAGCAGAACGGAGCGGCTGATGTTCGACTGCTCCGCGAACATGAATGCGTGGGTATTCGCGAAAGCGTTGGAAGCCGTGGGGCCGGGGAGGATGCTCTTCGGCAGCGATCTGCCGATAACCAGGATGCGAATGCGGCGCATCTGCGAGAACGGGACCTATATCAATCTGGTGCCCCCTGGTATGTACGGAGATGTTTCCGGCGACCGGCACATGCGGGAAGTCGCCGGCGCGGAAGCCGCCGGACTATCCTTTTTCCTTTACGAAGAGCTGCTAGCCATGAAAGAGGCGGTGAGCGACCTGGGCCTGAGTGGCGCAGACGTGGAGGCTATGTTCCACGGCAACGCGGCGGCGATACTGAAGTCAACAGGCTTCGCATTGGATGATGCGGGAAGGGGCCCGTCGTGAGCAGGAACACGGCTGCAAAATGGTATATCGGGTGCGATCTTGGCACCAGCGCCATGAAAGGGGTGCTTGCCGATGCAACCGGCACGATCATCGGCCGTGCAACCCGGAATGTCGATCTGATCAGGCTCGATACCGGTCGGGTTGAACTTGATGCCGAGCGTTACGTGCAGGCTGTGTTCGGGCTTTTGGGCCAGCTCGTTTCGCAGGCCGGTCAGCCGGGCGATGTGGAAGCCGTGTGCCTGAGCGGTGCCAGCGGGACGACCCTGTTGCTCGATGATGCGTATCGTCCGCTTGGGAATGCGATCAGTTGGCTTGATACAAGGACGGCCGGTCGTGATCAAGAACTTTGGCCGGACCTGGATAAGGCGAGTGTGTACCGAAGGGTGGGTTGGCCGTTTGCAGGCACGTTTCCCCTGGCTCATCTTGCCTGGCTGAAGACATTTGCGCCGGAGCTATGGCGGAGGTCCAGGCACTTTGGTTTGCTGCAGGACTATGTCTATTACAGGCTCTGCGGGCGACTGGTGGTTGATTACTCGAGTGCGACAACATCCTATCTCCAGAATCAGGAAAAGCGGGCTTGGGATGACGCTCTGCTTGCGTTTATCGGTCTGGCGCCGGATCAGCTCTCCCAGTTGATGCTGTCCGGAACCGTTTGCGGGACACTCACGCCGGAAGCGGTGATTGAGACAGGGCTGGTCGAGGGAACACGGCTTGTGACGGGCAGTTTTGATCATCCCTCGGCCGCCCGCAGCACCGGGATCTTGAACGAGGGCGATCTGCTCATTTCCGCCGGGACATCATGGGTCGTCTTCGCGCCCGTCAGGAGCAGGGAGGTGGCGTTGAATAGCGACATGCTCATCGATCCGTTTCTCTCGCCTTCCGGATGTTGGGGGGCGATAGCGGCCCTGACCGCTGTTGCGGAAAAGATGAACGTCTATCTTGATCATTGTATCGCTTCGGATAACGGCGAACCGCTGTTCGAGCGTTTCAATCGTTTAGCCGCAGCGTCGGGACCGGGTGCGGGAGGGCTCTTTATTGAGCTTTTCAGTCAGCCTTACGAAACGCATAAGGCGATGCTGAAAGATGCGGCGCCTGCCGATGTTGCCCGGGCACTGATGGAAGGCGTAGTGTTTCTCATCCGCAACAGGATGGACCGGATCATGCTGCAGGGCGGTCAGTCAGCAGGGAGGCTGGTTTTTACAGGCGGGCCGACGAAAAGTCCGGTCTGGCCAGAGATACTGGCCGATGTAATGGATCGGGCGGTGGCAATTCCCGAGACGGGGGAATACGCCGGGGCCATGGGCGCTGTTATCCTAGCGGGGCTAGGGTGCCGTATTTATCGTGATGAAGAAGACGGCTATTTGCGAACAGGAGGGAAGGCTCGGATCGTAACGCCCGACCCGGTCCGCAGCAAACAGTACCAGCGGATTTACAGGGATTACGTGAGGCGATTTAACCTGGAGACAGGTGATGTTTAGAAAACAAACAGGGAAAGGACATCAACGATGACTCGCATGGACAGGCAAAAGATTCTGCCAAAATCACCTTTTTTTGAAACGAGTGTGAAAAACTATATCTACGGCGATAAGGTGTTTGATTACGCCAAGGCGGTGGATGCGGCGGCGATAAAGTATGACATCGACGCGCTTTTCATCGCGCCATACACGGAAATACGCCGGATCGCGGAGAACACAAGACGGCTTTTTGTGTTTGCCCCTTATATGGACACCTTGCGCCCCGGGCGCGGCATGGCCGATGTGCTGCCTGAGGCGATTCAGGCGGCAGGTGCCAAAGGCGTGCTGCTCAACCACTGCGAGCGGCCGATGACCCTTTCCCAGATAAAGGCTACGATTGATAGGGCCAATGAGCTGGGGCTCATCACGTTTGCCTGTGCGGATTCCATCGCCGAAACAAAGGCGATCGCCCAGTTTCATCCTGATATCATCAATCCCGAGCCCAGCGAGCTCATCGGTACGGATCAGGCCAGTGATATGGGCTACGTGGTGGAAACCCTCAAGGTTGTAAAAAGCCTGTATCCCGATATCCTGGTCGAACAGGCTGCGGGGATCACGACCGGGAAGCAGATCTACGACTTCATCATGGCTGGAAATGACGCAGCGGGCGCGGCCTCCGGCATACTCAAGTCGCCCGATCCGTTCAAGCTTCTGGATGAAATGATGTATAATGTTAGAAAAGCAAAAGATGATCTTGCCAAACAAAAAACCACTGTGGAAACACGGAAGCTAGGAGGGAAATAGACGATGAAGACCATTAGGGAAACGCTGAAACTGGTATCGACCGGAGGGCGGCCAACGTTTCACACCATCACCGGTCAGGTAAAGGACATCGTGGCTCGATCCGGTGTCCGGTCGGGCATCTGTGTGGTCTATTCGCGTCATACAACCTGCGCCGTGATGATTGATGAGGACTCGTTCGACAGGGCCTATACCGGCTTGACCTATCTCCAGCAGGATCTTGCGGATGTGTTCGAGAAGATCATACCCACCTGCCGCAAGGAAGGGCAGTACATGCATCCTGGCCCGGAGTTGACCTTGTATGCCGCCGAACACGGCGAGGATAAGCCCGGGACGCTTAACACCGACGCGCACCTGCGGTCGTCCATCATCGGGCGCAGCGAGACGATCCCGATCGTTGATGCCGGGCTGGAGCTCGGTGAGTTCGGGCACATTTACTTTGTGGACTTTGACCATACCCGTGCCAGGGAACGGCAGGTCAGCGTTCAGATCATCGGAGAATAACCATGACGGAAGATGCATGGAACCAGGCGCAGGAGGCGTTTGTCATAGAATCCGCGGCTCTAACAAAAGCTCGGTTATGCATTGACAGGGCGGCGTTCGAAAAGGCAGTTGCCGCGCTGGCCGGGGCGGAGCGGATTGCGGCAAGCGGCTGCGGGCATTCCGGTATTGCCTGTCGCCATTTTGCGCACCTGATGTGCTGCATCGAGCGGCCAGCGCGGTTCATCTCACCTGCGGAAGCCCTGCATGGTGGAAGCGGGTTCCTGCAAAAGGGTGACGTTATGGTCCTGGCATCGCGTGGCGGGAAGACCGACGAGCTTATTCCCATCATCGGGATATGCAGGAGCAAGGGTGTCACGGTCATCAGTATTACAGAAGACCCCGGCTCGCCGCTGGCCTGCGGCGCGAATATTGTGATGAGGATGCATGTTGACCGTGAGACGGACAAGCATAACAGCCAGGGCACGACCAGTTTCATTGTCTTATCGGCCATCTTTGACTCACTTCAGGTCGCCCTTATCGAAGAGACCGGCTTTCGGATCGACCAGTTCGCTGTCATCCATCCCGGCGGCGCTGTCGGGAAGCGGCTAATTAATTAGTTGAGGAGGGAACATATGGAGATAAACGAGATGAAGCAAAACGTGATGTCTAAAGGGTGCGAGACAATGGGAAAGGCAAAAAATCCCGCGGTTCGAGAGGTCCTGGACCTGACAGGCATGTGGGGGTTCCGTCTGGATCAGTTGTGCGAAGGCGATCAAAATGGCTGGGGGGATTGGAAGTATGACACGGGCACCTGGCGGCAGGTACAGGTACCGGTGACGTTTGACGACTGCGCCCCCGGCATGCAGGGCTATCGGGGCGTCTGCTGGTTCCAGAAGAAATTTACGGTTCCCGAGTCCTGGCGGGGACGGCGGGTCGGGTTGCGCTTCGAGGGGGTCAATAACGACGCCAAGGTTTGGGTCAATGGCCAACTGGCTGGCTCTCACGATGTGGTGTACCTGCCCTTTGAACTGCCTGTGGACGGCTTGTTGCGTTATGGGCAGGAAAACCTGGTTGTGGTTCGTGTTTCCAGCGACAACTCGCTGTTGCCCCCGACTTGGTACTGGCGGGCGGACTGCGGGATTCTCCGGGAGGTCAGGCTTATCGTGACCGATCCCTGTCGCGTAGCCAACGTGCGCGTGGTGGCTGAGCCGGCAGTGAAAGGCGGCGCGTTTTCCTTGAGGGCCTTCGTGGAAAACACGGCGGGCAAGGCTATAACCGGAACCCTCACCGTGAACATCACGGACGAGCGTGCGGTAGCCTGGTTTGGAAAAAAATCGTTGGCGCGGTGGGTGTCGAAGGAAACGGCGCTGCCCGCCCGTGCTGTGACGGAAGTGATGGTCTCCGGGAACGTCCCGGCGGCAAAGCCCTGGTCCCCGGAATCGCCGTCGCTCTACCGGGCCGAGATCGAGTTGCGGGTAGGGGGGCGCGTGATCGATCGAACCAGCACGCGTTTCGGCTTTCGCAAGATCGAGGTCAAAGGCACGAGCCTGTTGCTGAACGGCAGGAAACTCTACTTGACCGGCTTCAACCGGCACGAGGATTCGCCCCGTACGGGGATGGCGTTGGACCGCGAGACGACGCGACGGGATTTGGAGGAAATGAAGGCGATGGGCGCCAATTTCCTGCGTGGGGCGCACTACCCGCATGACCCGAGCGAGTATGATCTCTGTGACGAATTAGGTATTTTGGTGATGGTGGAGGCGCCCTTGAATGTGTGGAATGGCAGCAAGCGGGAAGGGACCCTCCAGGCCTGCAAGAGTTACCTGCGACGAATGATCGAGAGGGATTTCAATCATCCGTCCGTGATCTTCTGGTCGGTGAGCAATGAGTGTGTGGAGACGAACGAGGGCGTGTACGAGGGCATCCAGGAGTTGGTCGCCCACGCCAAGACGCTGGATCCGACCCGTTTGGTAACGCATGTGAGCAATCACTGGACGCACGGGGATATCTTTCGGTCTGCCAGTCCCGCGCAGGATGATGTGATCGGCATCAATGAGTATTTCGCGGAATTGCGGCTGCACAGCCGGTCCGAGGATTTTGACTACGCCACGGTCGGCGCGACGTTCCGGGACCAGGTGGGTCGTCTGCATGCGATCCTCCCGGATAAGCCGATCCTCATCACGGAGTGCGGTCATGCCTCCGTCGAGGGGTGTGACGGGCCGCAGGGCGAGGAGGTCCAGGCCATGGGCATGGAGGCGGATCTGAGCGCGCATACCATGGACTATCTGTGCGGCTCGACAATCTGGTGCTGGGCCAAGCATCCCTGGCCGCGCGGTGCGTCGTATGGCACGTGCATTTTCGATCAAAGCCCCTTCGGCGTGCTCAGCCGCGACCGCACGCATAAGCACAAGGGCTTCTATGCCGCCAAAAAGTGCTTTCGCGAACTGCAACGGCTCCATGCTGCCGGTGCTGATAGTCCGATAGCCGCTCAGGATGACAGATGAAACGGGAACGACAGCTTTAGAAACGAGAGTGAAATGGACGTTTTGGGCCGCGGGATGGCAAAGTATTGGCACGAAACGATTATTCGCGAATGTCTGGTTTGAGTATCGAAGGAAAGGTTGGCGGCATCCATGGGCGCTAGTGAGGGCAATGACCCGTTTAAGAAATTCGAAGTGACGGCGGGCGATACGCAAATTCTGCGCGAGTTGGCCCGTCGTGCGGCGGAGATCGGGCATGATCCGGTCAATCGGGAACGCGCCCGCCTGTGGAACCGGCTTAACCACCTTCAGGCGGAGCGACCGTTGCTCTACGTCTGGCAGCGGGTGGCGAACGTGCCCTGGGCTGAACTCGACGTGAATGGCGAGTTGACCCTGCGAACGGAAACCCCCTTTGCCCGTGAATTGGAAACCGAACTGCGCCAGCGGATCTACCGCTTTACCCACCTGGCGGACGATTCGGTGTTCGAACCGAAGGTCTACTGCACCTACGAGATCGGCGTCAGCGCCTATGGGGTGGAGGTCAAAACAGAACAGGCCGACCTGAGCGTCAACGACATCGCTAGCCAGCATTTCATCAAGGTCATCGAGACGGAAGACGATCTGGAGAAGATCACGCCCCCGGTCCTGACCCATGACGCCGCGAGGACGGCAGCCAAACAGGCTGCGATGAGGGGGATCTTCGACGGCATCCTCGACGTGGAACTCCGCCTGTGCCGGGACAACGACCTAACCTTCTGGGCACCGGCGTGGGATCACCTGGTGCGCTTGATGGGCGTCGAGGAGGTCCTGCTGGGGTTCGCCCTGAACCCCGATTTCATGCACAAGGCCATTGACCGGCTGATGACCGCCGGGCTGGCGTTGCTGGACCAGTACGAGGCGTTGCCCTTGCCCCTGACTAATGCAGGGAATGAAACCACGGGTTCAGGTGGGCTGGCGTTCCATGACGAACTCCAGGCCCGCGGGCAACGCTGCGTTGTAGGGCCGTCGCTTGCGACGTGCCGAGAAGCCCCCAGAAAACTTAAGAACCTCTGGGGGTGCGCGGCGAGCCAGATCTTCGCCCAAGGCTCGCCGGAGATGCACAATGAGTTTGCCATCGCTTACGAGAAACGTTGGCTGAAGCGGTTCGGGCTGGCCTATTATGGGTGTTGTGAGCCGCTGCATAATCGGGCCGAGTACCTGCGGACGATTCCCAACTTGCGCAAGGTGTCCATCAGTCCCTGGGCCGACCTCGACGAGGCGGTGGCGAATCTTGGACGCGACTACGTCTTGTCCATCAAGGTCAACCCCTTTGCGTTCGCAGACACGGCGTGGAGCCTGGATGAACAGCGGGCGATCCTGAAGGGCATCCTTGAGAAGACCCGGGGCTGCCAGGTGGAAATCATCATGAAGGACGTCAGCACGGTGAACCATCAGCCCGAACGGTTGTGGCAATGGGCCGAAATGGCAAAGGTAATGGTGGAGCGCTTATGAGCTACATGAACGTGAAATGGTTGATGGTCGTGTTCTTGGTTTGCACGGTGGTGGCGGTAATCGCCGACGGAGCGACGAACCAGTCGGATATGAGCATGTCCGGGGAGATGCGGACTGAGGGATGGGGTGTTACTAATAGGGCGCAAGAGTTACCCGTGTTTGCGAGTGGACCGTATAGAGGCCTTCACTCTGTTTACAATGGGCCCCGATACAAGCTTACCCTTGATGCCAAGGGGGTCGGGCTGATATTCGTCAAGGAGGGGGGCGTAGTCGTGGGGAAACCCATTAGAATGATATTTGCGTGTCAGTATCATGATCGCGACAACGGCAACGCCGTCTATGGGAGGTCAATTTCCACATTTATGAGGCCCCCGCAGCCGGTGGTGTCGGATCGTCCGCTGAAGATCAATCTTGAAATCCTTTATGAGGATTCCGTCCGGAGCACGATAACATTGGACCTGAAGGAATCGAGCCTCTCCATTATTGGGGTTGGCCAGGATCCGCCAGCCATCAGGAACCGGTCCAGAATCGGTTATGGCGTCCAAATTCCGAAATCCCATGACGAAGGCTCGCTACCGAAGACGCTAAATGAAACCAAGGCACTGATGCCGGGTTGGACCTTGGGCCTCAAGGGTGTACAGGAGCGCATGCAAAAACATCCCTACTGGAAAGGGTTGCAGGTGCAAAACGTGGAGCAGGTGGAGATTCGGGGGCCTTGGGGGACTCAGGCAATCAACATCATGACCCCGGTGAAACAATTGAAGGCCAGGAAAGGTCGGGAGCCTGGGGTCGGATTGTTTCTTGTTTACCCAACCATGCCCGCATACAACGGCTACTCCATCTTGAGGCATTATCTTGCCAATAGGGAGGATATCGGGCGGCTAACTGTTTCGTTCGGGGCCGATTCGCATCCATGAAACGGTATCAGAAGGAGGCGCGGAGCGCGTGAAACGGATAGCCTACAAGATGAAGCTGAAACCCGGGGCCGTGGGGGAGTACAAACGCAGACATGACGCCATTTGGCCCGAACTTGTGGAGGAGATCCGGCGGGCGGGAACCTCTGACTTCTCAATTTATTTGGACGAGGAGACTTTGACGCTTTTCGCGTGCCAGAAAGTGAGTGATGATAGCGATGCCGAGGCGCATGGCGCCAAGGAGGTATCGGTTCGGTGGCGGAATTACATGGCCGACATTCTCGAGGTCCATCCCGATAACACGGCCAAATGCGTGCCGTTACGGGAGATATTTCATCTGGACTGATCCAGAAGAAGCACGGGAAACGGCGCAATTATGAATCCATCGATAAATATGAAACCCTTTGTCAAATGGGCTATTATCGCCCCCATTCTTGCTTCAAACCTGGCTCAAAGCCAGGAAGCCGCCATATTTCGAGGCGGAAACGATCGCGCGGGAGTCATGGAGTCGGGTCCGGCGCTTCAGGGGCGCATCTTGTGGCAGCAACGGGTTGGCAATAACAAAATTCCCGGGATCTATGGCGATCTGATCATGTCGTCACCCGCAGTGGCGGAGGATACCGTCTATTTCGGAAGCCAGAACGGATTCCTTTATGCCTTGGAGGCGTCAACCGGGAAGGAGCGGTGGAAATTCCAGACGGGAGGTTGTATCCATTCCTCGCCTGCCGTGGTCCATGGAATCGTCTTTTTCGGGAGCCATGACAAGCATGTTTATGCCTTGGATGCCCGGACCGGGAAGGAGAAATGGAAATTCCGGACGGACGGCTTGGTTCGCTCCTCGCCAGCGGTCTGGATGAAGGAGGTTTACCACGAGGTGTGGGATGGCCAGGTCTTCGTGGGGAGCGAGGATGGACATCTGTATGCACTTCATGCGGACAACGGCAAGTTGCAATGGCGTTTCAAGACCGATGGCCCGGTCTTCTCGTCCCCATCCGTGGGCGATGGCATTGTTCATGTGGGCAGCCTGGACGGGCATCTTTACGCCTTGGATGCCAAAACCGGCAAGGAGAAGTGGCGTTTCAAGACCGGGTATTGGATCACCTCGGTGCCGACCGTCCGTGAGGGGCGCGTTTATGTGAGCAGTTGGGATGGGAAGCTCTATGCGCTCGATGCCGCGTCGGGGAAGAAGAAGTGGACCTTTGATACGGGGATGGTCCTGGCCCGGCACATGACGGCTTCTCCGGCTGTGACGGAGGATCTGGTGCTGATCGCTCCGCAAGGGTTCTACCAGGTCGGCGGCAGTTACCTGTGCGCCCTCGATATACGGAATGGCAAGGAGCGCTGGCGGCATCCGGTCAAGGGTACCGTGGAATCCTCGCCCGTGGCCTACAACGGCCTGATTCTGCTCGTCGACAGTTCAGGGTGCATCTCCGCGCTCGAGCTCAAGACGGGACGCAAGGATTGGGAATGTCGGATCAACTCCGGAGGGGGCGTGGCGTCGTGCCCAACGGTGGCGGGCGGGCGGTTCTTTTTCGGGAATCACGGCGGCGTGATCACGGCCGTGGAATAGGGGATGATGATGAGAACGTTAATCATTTCGGGAATTTTCAGTTTTTGCGGTGTGGTGGCCTTGCTGGGCAATGCCCAGGCGGGGAATTCGTTGGGGGAGGAAAACGGATCGGGAAAACCGCGGCTGTTAGGCTATGCGACGAGTTCGGGATCGCTTGGGATCGAGAACATCGTGCATCGGCTGGGAGTCGTCAAGAGCGCAGATGGGGGACGCCGTTTCGCCTTTTGCCCGGAAATCACCTATCACAAGGTGCCGTTGTCCGTTTCGGAATCCAATGTCAGGGCGGCGTTGAAGGCCGCCGAGGACAACGATCTCCCCGTCATCTTCAAGTTGGTCGGGAACCGTTATTGGGATGATCGCCCTGACTTGTGGAACTGGTGGGCGCCGGATCAGCCCGGTTACAACCCGAAAAACATTGAGAATGTTGAATGGTACGGCTGGGGCAAGAAATGCGCCACGAAGATGTCCTGGGTGAAATGGGGGCGGGGCCGCTTCATTCCGCTGCCGCCGAATCCCAACCTGGCTTCGCCGGCGTATATCCAGGCCGACAAGGAAAAACTGGATGTGCTGCTGCCCATCATAGCGCGGTGGTACCGGGATCTTCCCTCGAACCGCAAGCACCTACTGGGGGCCGTGCTCTTTGGCTGGGAGTTGCAGGCTGATCACGTCGGCAGCTTCTTCAAGGGTTATGAATCGGACGATTTCTACACTTGGATAAAACGGAAGGAGGAAGAGCGCCCCGAGACGATGGATGAATACCTGCAGTTGGGATTTTCCGCCGCCACAACGCTGAAGTTGCAGCGCTGCAAGGGTGAACAGCTCCAGGATCAGAGCGTGGCGGCGATCATGCACTACTATTTCCAGCGTTTGTCCGATTTTGCCGTGGCTTACGGCATTCCCGCCGACCGGATTGTTCTGCATGGGGTGGGGACCGGAATCAAGAACCATGGCGTGCTGTTAAGCCCCGATTCGCCGGTCATTCCCGGGTGGACCACCTATAACTCGCAGCCTCATGACTTCGACTATATCATTGATTCGCGCGGCGATCGTCCCTGGGCCGCGGCCGAGTTCGGCGGCTATTTTGACCTCAACCGGCTGAACTACTATGTCCGCCGCAATTGCAGCCACATTGTTCTCTACGCGCGTAACGGCCACCAGGTCGCCGAGAACAACCGTACCGTTCGGCAGTGGCTCGGGTATGAGGCCCGGCGTGGGGATCTCGTGGCGTTGCCGTGCCATGAGGGGTTCGAAACCGGATCCGGTGACTGGGTCTCAACGCTGGGGCAAGGGCCGGCCGTACGATCCAATCGGGTGGCCAGCAAGGGGCAATGGAGCATGCACACCGGCGCCAACACCGCGAGCGATTGGGTGCTCTTTGACGAACCACGGGCGGCTGTGGTCGAGTTCGATTTGCTGGATATGGCGAAGGATCACGGCCGGGCGGGCCTGGTTGATTTTAGGGCTGACGGTGAGTCATGCCTGCGGCTGGCAACCCTGGGCGGAGATTGCTGGAAATACAAAACGGTTGAGGCAGGAAAGTATGGCCAGGGACCCAAGCGCCGCGAGGGCTGGCGCCATGTGAAAGCGGTTTTCGACGGAACTTGTTGCAGGGTTTATATGGACGGTGAATTGGTCGTCACCGACCCCAAACTCGGCAAGGTACGCGAACTAACCGTCGGCTGGTATTGGCAGAACAGTACCGGGTTTGACTGGGATGAATTTGACGTAAGGGCTTTTACGGGAAATACGGGTGATTAAAAAGGAGGGCAGAGGCATGATGGAATTCGTTTATGGTGGTGTGGCCGTGGTTGGTCGCGGTGTGCTGTCGCAGTTTGTTGGCTTGTCGCTGCTTGTGGGCGCCCCGGCTTTCGCGGCTTCGGCGTTTAGGGATCATGTCGATCTCGGCAACGAGGCGCTGGGCGGGAGCCATGAGTTGCGGTTGAGTGGCGAGGTCAAGGCGGAGAAGTTGGCGACCACCGTCGGGACGGTCGCCGTTACCTATCCGGTTCGTTCCGTCAAGGGCCCGGGGGCGACGTTGGCCTTCATCCTGCGGGGAGTTGCACCGGGCACGCCGGCGCTGCTTGAGATCCAGGAAATCCATGACCGTCGCCCGCATGCGTTCGGGTACACGGTGCGGGTCAACGATCAGGACCTCTATTTTCGGACTTACCAGGAAATGGGAGCGGGCCCGAACCATTACTTCATCAATATCCCCGCCGGGGTGTTGAGGCCGGATGGGCGCGTCCATGTCGTTCTCCAAAGCGAAGGTCCCGCGCCCTTCAGCGTGCGGAAGGCCTGGCTTTACGCCGATTTCTTTGGCGGCGCCGCGGCGATGGAAGGGACATACCAGAAGATGGGAATCTATGTCCATCCCAATGACGTGGTGAAAGGTAAGAGCCTGGAAGAGGCGGCCGCCCTCTACAAAAACACCTATTCGGGTTTTGACCTGTTCGGCCCGCCCAATTTGTTGAGTCTTTTCGGTTATGCGAACACCGATATCGCGACCGTGAAGGCTACGATTGACAAGGACCTGAAGCTGACGGCGGATACCGGCATGCCGATGGAATTCACCGCCAATGGCTCCTGCTATGGCGGGGCGGTCAGCGGCCCCGACGGGCTGGGAGGCGACTTCCATGACGTGCAGTACAATCCCGTCGCCTGGAATCCGATGAGTGGCCGGCGCAACGCCAGTTGGCCGAACCTTTGGAACAACGTGCCCAGCCACACGTGGGCCAATCCGCACCTCCGGGAAATCCTCCGGGAGAAGTTCCGTCAGGTGATCACGCACATGTCGGAGAGGCTGAGTTTTATGATGGCGGAGGGAACCTTGCCTGAGGGACAATACCAATTTGTCCGCGAACTTGGCATCGCCAGCGACATGTTCTCGGACTATAACCCGGCGAACATCGCAGCCGCGCTGAAGGATGGCGTGGTTCTCGATCCACGGGACGGGTTCAGTCCTGAGGAGCGGATGTGGCTTTTTAACAGCATCACCCGGATTTACGAGTGGATGGCGCGGGATTTTGCGGCGGCGCTGGGCCGCTGCCCCGTCCAAGTGGATCGCGGACAGGTACGGCTGCCCCGGGAGCAATGGCTCGATGCCATCTACATGCACACTCAGATGACGGACATACGCCCCTTGGCCGACCGGCGTTGGTATGGCTGGCAGACGGGCGTTCATCCCGATGCGTGGAGTTCCGGCGAGTTCGATGTGGGCACTGTGATCGATGACTACCTGAGGGCGCAGGGTATTCTGGCCAAGATCAACCAGGAGCGCCACAGCCTGAAGGATAAACTGAATGAGGAAAGCCAGCATCAATACGAGGCGGGGTACCGTTTCGTCGGCTACTACGCCATGCATCCCGGCGATGAGGAGTTCTACCGGCGGGTGGACAAGTGCGGAGACGATCCGGCTCGTCCGATCCTGCACTTCGATCCCACATGTCTTGATGTTTGCGTGGATCGTGACAGTGCCATTGGCCCTTCCAACCAGGTCCTCGCTGTGGAGAACCTCGAGGCGCGGCCGACCCCGAGTTGGCATCACACCAGCAAGATCGTGGTCAAGGATCCCGCCAGGCCCGGGTCGGTGCTGTACCGGGTGTCCAACATGGGGGAGCCATTCCCGAGCGGCTTGAACATGACGGTCATGGGCAGGGTCAGCGAGGGGCGGAGAAATCGCATCGAGGTCGCCGCCGGCGATCGGCCCGACCGGCTTTCGAGGGTCAAGGTGCTTACGGCCAAGGACCTGCCCAATCCCGACCGCTGGCGGAACTACCAGACCTCGGAGACCACTGTGGATCTCGGGGAGGGGGCCAAGGGCAAGCGGGAATACTATATCCGACTCACGTTCCATTCCGACAAGGTCTTCGATGCCGCCTTCCTCCACGAACTGCGCGTGGGGATGAAGTGGGCGCGCCGCAGCGGGCCGGTGGCCGGGGCAGGTTTCACCTGTCGCCAAGCCCGGACGCTGAGCTTATGGGTGCAGGACCGCGCCTTCGCGGAACGTTGTCTGGCACGTTACCGGAGCCTGGGTGGTGAGGATGAGACGTGGCTCAAGGCCAGGGCGCTGGTTGAGGATGGGTTTTATAAGAGCGCACAGAAGGTCCTGGTCGGGCCGGTCTCCGAACTCCTGCCGGCTCGCTATGCCGTCTGCGGTTTCGGTCAACTAGGGAAATACCCAGTCACGGTGACCCTGGCCGACACGAACCGAACACTCCTGGTTGAATTGGAGAAGGCGGGGGCGGACGGCGCGGCATTTTCCTTCAAGACCGAAGTGGAACAACCGGTGAAGATTGAATGGAAGGGACTGCAGTCGGGGAGGGCCTACCGGCTTGCGGGCGGGGCGGGCAATCGTTATCGGCTTGAACCGGCCCCGGACGCGGCTTCCGGGCGGGTGGCTGAGGATGGGAAACTTGCCATAGACCTGGTGGTGAAGCCTGGTGAGGCGCGCAAGGCCTTGCCCGGGAAATTGAGCGGCGTTTATGTCGGGGGCCATCCGAAGAAGATCACCGTCCGGTTACAGGACTTGGAGCTGTCCAACTACTCCAGTTCCCTGGCAATTCCGGTGGCGACGAACCGCGTGGTGAGCCGCCGTCCGGACCGGTTAGTGAGCGAGGCTGCCCTGGATGGGGTCAACCGCTGGCCGCAACCCAATGACCGCGTGGATCTGACGCTGAACGGCAACGGGGAAGTGACCGCGATCGAGGCTGCCTACGGGATTGACCGCGGCATCATCAAATCCTTCAAGCCACCGAGTTTCGAGTCGGCCTGCAATGGCATCGTCGAGTTCGATAACGGCCGCAAATACGAGTTCAATGTCGGGGCCGACTGCGATACGGTGTTCCTGCACAACAAGCTGATCCAGTACGAGATCGAGACCTGGGCGGCGGCTTTTAAGCCTGGCCATGAACTGGCGATCACCTATTGTCCTTTCGCCAGCCACGGCCGCCTGCCCCGAATCCTGAGCGCTAAACAACCCTACGAGGTGTTGTTGGACGAGGACTACACGCGGAACACCAATAGCCAATGGCGGTCGCAGGCGGTTGATATCAAAGGCGCCAAGGTTGTGTCTCGCCAATTGGATCCGAATTACCTCGTGAATTGGATCCAGCCCGTGCTTTATCCGGACAAGCCGTTCGTGCCGGGGTATGCGATCTACAAGATCGAAAGCGCGAAACCCTTCGACCAGGTCTGTGTCGAGTTTATCGGCCGTGTGTTCGAGGACAGCAGCCGAGTGGAATTCCTCGTGGCGGATGATCCCAAGGCGGCGGATTGGAAATCGTGCGGTGTGTTCGACAACGGCTGGATGAACTTCATCCCGATGGCGCCCTTCGCCGACGACAAGCGCGGGGTCGGCAAGTATGCCTTCGTGGATGTCAGCGGTGCGGTCCGGGGGCGCACGTGCTTCTATCTCAAGGTCCAGGTGACGCGTCACGCGGATGATCAGCGCTACGGACTGGCCAGGGTTCGCGTGGTAAGCTCGGGGAGCCGATGACCATGAAGCGATTTATTCAGGTTATTGTCGTTGCCGTGATGTACGGGTTGATCGTGTGCGCGAATGCCGCCGTATCCGCTCCTGAAACTTCTAAAGTGTTATGCGCGGGTGATCCGGCTCCCGGCCTGCGCATGGGTGAATGGGTCCAGGGCGAGCCTGTCAGGGAGTTGGAGAAGGGGAAAGCCTATTTGATCGACTTCTGGGCCACGTGGTGCAAGGGCTGCGTGAACGCGATTCCGCACCTGAATGCCATCCACCGGAAATACAAGGAGAAGGGGTTGGTGGTTATCGGACAGTGCGTCTCGAAGAAAGACCGGGCGAAAGTTGCGCCGTTCGTCAAGAAAATGGATGATCGGATGACATACCGGGTTGCGCTCGACGATTTCAGCGTTTCCGAAAGGGGCGCCATGTCGGTCTCCTGGTTCGATGCCACGGGGCAGACCGCCATTCCGATTGTATTCCTGGTGGGTAAGGACGGACGGATTGCCTGGATCGGTAGTCCCTTGGGGCTTGTGCTTGAAGAGTCCATTATCGAAGGGGTGTTGGATGGCACTTTCGACGGCGTCAAGGTGCGGGCGGGTCCGATGGGCCAGCGCAAATTTCTGAAACCCGGTGATCCGGCCCCGCCGCTCCGCGTCGGGAAATGGATACAGGGTGAGCCGGTCAAGGAGTTCGAGAGGGGCAAGGCTTATCTGCTCGATTTCTGGGCCTCCTGGTGCGGGGGATGCAGTGAGGCGATCCCACGCCTCAACGAGATTCAGGAGAAGTATGGCGACAAGGGCCTGGTGCTGATCGGGCAAAACGTTTACGAAGCGGTTGCGCGTTCGCCCCAGAATAGCGCCACCGCACTCAGTCAGGCCGCCGGCAAAATGAACTTTCGTGTTGCCATTGACGATGTCGCCGGATCAAAGACCGGCATGGGGGCGATGCTCGAAACATGGATGGTTCCTTCAGGCATGGAAACCATACCGGCGTCGTTTCTGGTCGGGCGGGATGGCAGGATTGCATGGATGGGGAATCCGGCATCCCTTGACGATGCCACGATCGAAGCGGCGCTGGTCGCCCG
>CAZOZF010000033.1:0-21501 GCA_964584205.1 uncultured Verrucomicrobiota bacterium | reverse complement strand
CTCTTCCATGCTAGCATCTGAAGCGATACCGTCTATTGCACTCTTGTTTCTATTTCGTGCGTTTTCGTTTCATGACAGGGTTTGCGTGGGGTCATCCTTGACATATGATACCATCAAATGGTTTCATCGAGACGATTCATGAAAATGCTGACATACGCTGAGGAGTGGGGGCGCACCAACACGCTTCCCAACGTGCGGGACATGCATCTGGACAAGCTCGGGATTGCCCGGAGCGACGGGCATTTCAGATCGTTCTTCAAATGCCGCGATTACTATTACCTTCACTTTATCGAGAAAGGGCGGGGCACCTTCGTGCTGGACGGCGTGCCGCATGATGCCCCCGCCGGCACCCTGGTTTTCTTCTTCCCCGGCGTGAGCGCGGCATACCATGACGTGCCCGCCGCCCCGTGGCGTTTCGTCTGGGCGCGGCTTTGCGGGCGAGATCTGACACCCGCCCTGAAGCAGCTTGGCATTACACGCCGAAACCCCTGCGCCCAGGCGCGGGAGGGCGAAGCCTTGCAACTCCGGCTGCACGACCTTTTCCATCGTCTCCGCCGGGCAACCCACGACGACGCATTCCTGCCTTATTCAGCCTGCTGGGAACTGTTGATCCTGCTCCGCAACCATCTCAACGTGGCACCACCGCCACCCGTGCCGATTCCGTTGCTCGAGCAGGCGCAGCGGATCTTGAACGAACCGATGCAAGCCCTGCCCAACGTCGAACAACTGGCTCAGAAACTGGGAGTAGGACGGGTCACCCTGTTTCGTCTCTTCCGTGAGCACTTGAAGACATCCCCCACCGAACACATCGACGAGATCCGTTATCAGCGCGCCTGCACCATGCTGGCCGAATCGAACTTGAAGTTGAAGGAAATCGCCGCCGTGTGCGGACTGGCCAGCCCGCAATACTTCAGCAACTGGTTCAGCCGCCGCGCAGGGATCTCCCCCCGCACCTACCGGGCAAGTGGCCGGCGGTGAAGTCATGCCGGCGACAAATCGGCCACGGGCCGGGGACACACACGGGGTGGTTTCCTGCCCCGCAGTACGTCAATTTCCTTCTCAACACCCGCAACGCCCCTGGCCGTGGTGTGAACCTCCACGGCCAGATCAACCACGTGCCGTTTTCCCGGGGCCAGCAGGATGACCCGCCCCTTTTCCCGTTCAAACCTTTTTGCATTGGGCAAGTTCGTGCCGGGTTCAAGCCCCGTGACATACCCCTCACCTGCTCCGACCGTGTTTTTCCATTGGGAAAAGCAAGGAAGTTGTTTGACGTTATAACGCAGGGCAACCCCCTTGTTCCCGGCCTTGTTCCGCAACATCGCGACGGTATCACCCTTACGATTAGAACAGAGCTGGTGCCAGTAAACCTGTTCAACATAACCCGGAGTTGGCCCCTGATAGCGATCATACCCGGTGAGCCCTTCCATCGCCCGGCGATCACGTGGCGCCACCACCCGACTGGGCGCAACAAACCGGCTCCCCTGCTCCAAAAAGGGCTCCCCAAAGTTGCAGTGATAAAGCAATTCCATCTCTTGCGCCACCGTATTCAAATTCACCACCTCATCATGGAGGGTGACTGCATTACTCCCGACAACAGTCGAAATCCGAGTCTCCAAACGCAGGCAGGGGGAAAACAACATCCCCTCATCCACGGTGCCGGAAATGACCAATTCCGTGGTTTTCCCGGACTCGACAACGGAAATCTCAACGCGCCGGGCCGGGGTGTTGGCAATGCGCCCGTGCAAAGGAAGCATCACTGAAAACGGATTTCCATTATTATCAGGGACAACATCCTCCCCGGGCGCACCATTGGAATTCAACCCGCAGCGCACGATGCACTCATCGAATCCCTGTAGCCAACCCAGCCCGCCCCGATCCGAAGCCTGGACGAACATCGGATTGACGGGCCCCGCCACTGGCGAGTGCCAACCCAGTTCACATCCCTCATACGTCCCCTTCCATAACCCCATACCCCGGGAGGGGACGATCGTGAACGAAAGAGCCCCGTTGTTGACCTCGATGATATCGACACCTTCCGTGAGACCGCCATGCAACTGCCGCTTGACAATGAACCAGTTCGCTCGCTTTTTATGATCTTTTTTTTCGCCTGTCGCCGCGAACGACTCGAGCCAAATTCCCGCCTTGACGTCCGTCAGGATCCATTTCTTTTCCGTACTCATCACTCACCTCCACTTCGCCAAACTTCGAATTACGGCCGGCTCGCCGCCGCCTTCTGGCATTCGCGCAACAGCTGGCGGGCTTCCGTATATCCGGGATTTTTCGCAAGAAGTTCCTTCAAAACCGTCGCTGCCGACTGGGGGTTTCCTGAAATCATGAGGTAATAGGCATGCGTGTAGGCGTAGCGGGGCTCCTGGGGACGCCACGCCGCCGCCTTGCCCGACCACCGGATGGCGTCCACAAGACTGGATGCACCCGCAATAACGGCCAGGTTATACGCCGCCACGGCATTCGTGGGCTCGAGCTGCAATATCTTCAGGTATTCCGACCGGGCTTCCGGCAACCGGTTGACTTCGCCCAGCAACAGGGCAAAGTTGAGCCGGACTGCGGCATTACTGGGGGCAAGGCGCACCGCCTCACGAAGGTGCCGCTCCGCCTCCTCGTTCCGACCCAACGAATTCAACAATGAGGACAGGTTAACCCGTGACGGCAGAAAATCGCCCCGCAACTGAATTGAGGCTTCATAATCGGCCAGGGCATTGGTGACGTCACGTCGCGCCGCATGATAATTCCCGAGGTTGTATTGCGCCCCGGCATCATCCGACCGGAGACGAAGCGACGTTTCCAGTTCGGCCGTCGCTTTGTCGAGCGCCGCACGATCCGCAGCACCGAGACTTTCCCGCGGCAACCCCGCCAGCACCAGCGCCGCGCGAACTCGAACCAGCCGGTATTCATCCCGCACCGCCTTCAATACGACCGCCACAACATCAGAAGCCATGTTACCCTGGCACGCCTCAACCGCCGCCGCACGCACATAGGGCGAATGATCCGACAATGCCACCGTCTTCAAAACCGGCCATTTGGCTTCATTCGGACAGGAGCCCGAAAGACGCAACAACGCGGCCGACACAGCCTCCTCCCGATTGGTGCGCTGAATGTAATTGAGCATTTCCGGGAGGTGCGTCCAGTCCTCTCTCCGTGCCGCCTCAATGAGTCCGGCCCAGTACAGGGTGGGCGCCGCCACCTTGCTGTTCGGATGCCACTTCCGAACCTCATCCAGAGCCCAGGCGGCCGTTTTATCAGGGTGGCAGTTCAGACAGGACAGTGTTGACCCGAAGGCGATGGCTGACTCGGGCATGGGAGGCCGCATGGAATGGTCACTGCGGCGCATGTTGGCAAAGGAGGTTGTAGGCATATGGCATGACACGCACTCACTTCCCTTGGATCCGGGTTCGTGATGAGTGTGGGCAGATCCTTCCTTAACGCGAGCCTCATGACAGGCAATGCAGGCCTTGTTGGCATCGACCCCGGAGAAACGATACCGGCCACTGGACGTATGGCAGTGGACACAGTCGAGTTTCCCTTCCTTTGCACAAGGGCTCAACATCCAACCGGTCATCGTGTAATTTTCACCCAAGTCACGCCCATCGGGATAGAAATCCTGATGTTCCAGGCCCACGAGGTCAAAGTGATCGAAAAAGCGATCGCCCGGCGTAAAGGTCCCTGTGAGCGGCGATAGTCTCGCATGGCAGGGAGCGCAGAGATCATTGCGCTGCGCAGGGGTCATGACCTTGGTGCTGATGATCTTCAGATCCTTGGGCGGCTGATTGGTGGGTGCCGCCTGGCAGACACGAACATGCTCATCCCCCGGCCCATGGCAGGTTTCACAATTAATACCGGGCTCGGCCCAGGTGGTATGGTAGGAATCTTTGGCGAAATCATAGCGGGTGGCAAACTGGCTTACATGACACCCAAAACAGGCGGTATTGAATGTAAAAAGCCGATCCGTCCAATCCAGCGCCTCATCCTGCCGTCCGGCGAAATGCCGTACCCCGCTTCCCGGATTGTCGTACCAGATTTTTTTGTTCACATCGAACGCGAGGGGCAAGACCTGGAGTTTCCCCCGCTCCAGAGGCGTGAGAAAATAAAAGACGTTTTTTCCGCCCATGACATGAACCAGGGGATAATCGCGGGTTCCCTTCGGTCCGGTTTCACGAACCACACCGCGCTCCATAAGATAACGGTAGGATTTTCCGCCAATCGATATCGCCGCCGCCTGGGAAAGCAAATTGGTTCGGGCAAAGTCGGGGGTATAAGGCTGCATGGCCAACCCATGGTGCGAGGTGGACCACTTCTGATAGAAGGTTTCGTGACAGCTCCGACAACTCCCGGATCCTGCATAGCCTGAGGCTGGTGCCGGGGCAAGCCTCACCATCACCAGCAGCCAGACCCCCACCCCCGCGATCAGCACGCCTCCGCCCCAAAAAATGATTTTCTTCAAGCAAAACACAATTTCACCACATCCCTGAAGGTCTGAACAAAATGAGGCTTCAATCCCTTGCGGATGTGCGCGGGGAGTTCATCAAAATCCTTTTTGTTTTGGGTGGGAAAGATCAAATCCACCACGCCTGCCCGTTTGGCGGCAATGGTCTTTTCCTTCAGCCCGCCAATGGGCAGGACAAATCCGGTGAGGGTCAGCTCGCCCGTCATGGCATAGTGAGCCCGGATGGGCTTGTTCAATGCCAATGAATACAGGGCTGTGGCCATTGTGATCCCGGCGGAGGGACCATCCTTGGGCGTGGCGCCAGCGGGCACATGCAAGTGGACAAAATTCTTTTCAAAGAACTCCTTCGCTCCGACAATCCCGTTCAAAAGGGATCGCACATAGGTGTACGCAATCTCCGATGATTCCACCATCACGCTGCCCAGTTGCCCCGTCTGCTTGAATCCCGCGTTCTTGGCCTCAACCCGGGTCGCTTCAACATACAGGGTGGAGCCACCCAGGGAAGTCCACGCCAATCCCATGACGACGCCAACCCGAGGCTTCTTGTAGGGATCCGTTTCCGAGAACAGCCGTTTCCCAACGAACTCATTCAGGGTCTTAAACGTCACCGTCACCCGCTTGGTTTTGTTCTCCACAATCTGTTTCGCCGCCTTGCGGCAGATCTTCTTGATGTGGTTTTCAAGCCCGCGTACACCCGGCTCCCGGGCATAGCCGTCAACAATCTCCCGAAGCGCCGCGTCATTGATTTCAAGCTGTTTCGACGTCATTCCATGGGCTTTCAACTGCTTGGGAATCAGGAATTTCCGGGCAATCTGAACCTTCTCCTCCAGAATGTACCCGGCCAGTTTGATCACCTCCATGCGATCCAGCAGTGGCGCGGGGATCGTATCGAGCTGGTTGGCCGTACAGATGAACAGCACATTCGACAAATCGAACCGGACGTCCAGATAATGATCCAGGAAGTCCTTGTTCTGCTCGGGATCCAGTACTTCCAGGAGGGCTGAGGCCGGGTCACCGTGGTAGCTCGCCCCGATCTTATCCACCTCATCAAGCATGATCACCGGGTTCTGGGTCTTGCAGACCTTGATGGCTTGAAGGAATTTTCCCGGCATCGCGCCGATGTAGGTTCGACGGTGCCCCTTGATCTCGGCCTCATCCCGCATCCCCCCCACGGAAAACCGGTAGAATTGCCGTCCGATACTCCGCGCAATGGATTGTCCGATGGAGGTCTTACCCACCCCGGGCGGCCCGACAAAACAAATGATGGAGCCGGAAATATTCCCCTTAAGAATGCCGACAGACAAAAATTCCAGAATACGATCTTTCACATCCTCCAGACCGTAGTGGTCGTTGTTCAGGATGCCGCCCGCCTTCTTGATATCAAAGCTATCCTTGCTGAACACGCCCCAGGGCAGGGAGGTCAACCAGTCCACATAATTCCGGCTGACCGTGAATTCCGGGGAATGCGGCTCCATGATGCCGAGTTTGTTCATTTCCTCGGTGATCCGTTCATTCGCCTCGGGAGTCAGCGTCAACTTGGCCAACCGCTCCTTGAATTCGTCCAGCTCCGTCTCTTTCCCCTCCTTGACGAGGCCCAATTCCTTCTTGATCGCCTTAAGCTGCTCACGCAGGAAGAAATCATGCTGCTGCTTGGAGACCTTTTCCTCGACGCTCTTGTTGATCCGGACCTGGATACGGGAAATGTCGATTTCCTTCCGGAGCAGCAACAGCACCTTTTCGATCCGGCCCCGGACGCTGAACGCCTCCAGAACATCCTGAAGATCCTTCCCCGCAGCGGTCGTCATGGCGGCCGCAAAATCCGCCAGGCGTCCCGGCTCCTTGATATTCGACCGGCTCAGAAATAAGTTGAGCTCCTCCTTGAAGAGGGGATTGAGCTGCAACAGTTCCTTGATCGCCATGATGATGGAAAGGGAATAGGCGCGAAGCTCGTCATTTTCAGACATCTCCGTCTCGACGACATAATCGACATGAACGACAATATGCGGCTCTTCGCTCACCACCTGGGTGATTTTGAAGCGTTCCAGGATGCCGACCATGATCTGAATCGGCCCTTCAATAGAGGACTGGCTGGTCTGAAGAATTTCGGCGATCACCCCGACCGAGTAAAGCTCGCCCGCTTTCCGGGGAATATGGCGTTCTTCGCTCTCGCCCCCATTCCGGGCCAGAACCAAACCGATGAATTTGGAGGACGAAGCCGCCGTCGTGGCCAGCATGGCCTTCAGCGCGTCATCATCCACGCTCAAGGGAACCATCATCTTGGGAAACAGAGGCCGGTTCAGCAACGGCAGGATCGGCAGGGTATTGGGAAAGACGAACCGGGTCGGCACAATCGTCTTATTATCCGTCTTTTCGGATTTCTCCTGTGCCATCACCTCAACATCCGGAGTTTTTTTGGAATCCGTCATCCTTCACCTCTCCCTATCATTTCTCTCTTACACCCTTCCATTATGGAGAAACAACAGGGGAATTCAAGACGCGAGACATCCCCTCCAGTCTGGCTATTTCACCAGCGCCTTGAACTTCTTGTAGGCTTCGTTCCAGCGCGTCTTGTCCTGGGGCTTGAATTCCCGGATGGGAAACGCCTCGCGAATCAGGGGAATGGCATCGCGCATGGTCTTGATCACGCCCAGACCCATCGCCTGCACCATGCAGTTTCCGGTCGCGGTGGCTTCTTCCGGCCCCGCCAGCACCGGCAGTCCGACGGCATCCGCCGTGAACTGGTTCAGCATGATATTTTTCGATCCACCCCCGACAATGTGAACCACCTTGTTCGGCGTTCCCGAGACCTTCGTCAGCAACTCGTTCACATAGCGGTATTTCAGCGCCAGGCTTTCATAAACCACCCGGAGATAGGTGCCACGATCAACCGGAACGGGCTGACCCGTTTTCCGGCAGAACTCGGCAATCGCCTTCTGCATATCCGGCGGATTGTAGAAACTCTTGTCATCGGGATCCACAAACGCCGTGAAGGACGGCGCCTCGCGGGTCCAGCGGTCCATCTCGGGCCACTTGATTTCGCTGCCATCGGTATGCTGCCAGATCCGCTTAAGCTCCTGGACCAGCCAACTGCCCATACAGTTCTTAAGAAGACGCACATTCCCGATCCCCCCCTCGTTACTGAAGTTGTGGGCCATCGCCTCCTTGGAGGTGATCGCCTTCGGAATGAGCTTTCCAACGAGCGACCAGGTTCCCGAACTGATAATAAGCGCCTCGTCGGGGTTATCCACAGGCGCCGCGGCAAACGCGCTCGCTGTATCATGACCGCCCACGGCGATCAGCCGGGCACGGTTCAACCCGACCACCGTCGCCAGTTCGGCGTGCAGTTCACCCACTACGCTGCCAGGCGCCACAATCTCAGGCATCACCGCCATCGGGATTTTGAGTTTCTTCAGGATTTCCGCGCTCCAGGTTTTGGTATGCGCGTCCATCAACTGAGTCACGCTGGCGAAGGTCGAGTCAACCGCCTTCACCCCGCCCAGGTAATAGTAGAACAAGGCTGGCGCCGGGAGATAGAAACAGCCTGGCTTTAGCGTGTTTTTGCGGTTCAACATGTGCCAGTACAACTGGTTGCTGACGTTGAACGGCTGAAAATGAATGCCGGTGAGGGCATAGGCCTTCTTGGCGCCAACCTTGGCCCGGACCTTATCGGCCATGTCATCCAGCCGGTGATCGCGGTAAGCATACATCTTCCCCATCGCGTCCCCGTCAGCGGTAAAGAACTGGCCATCGGCACCCCAGGTGTCAATCCCGATGCCGTCCAGCTTATCCGAAACCGTGCGTCGGTATTCCCGCAGCCCCTTGACCAGATTGTGGTAAAGCAGGACATCGTCCCAGTAGGCCCGCTCCGCCACCTTGCCGCTTGAGTCAGCCATGTAGAAAGGCACCGACTCATGTGCAAACCGGTGCACCTCGTTCAGGCGGAACGTGCCATTTTCAAACACGCCCGCAAAACACTTTCCACCCGACGCCCCGAAATCACCTGCAAAAACACGGACAACATTCATTTTATGGCTCCTTGCATTACTCGTAATCGTAATCTTAATCATAATCGTAATCGCCTAATCTTAACCGCAAAGTCCGATTAAGATTATGATTACGATTAAGATTATGAATATTACACCCCAAGAGCGCTCCGGCGCAACTGATCCTGGTTACTGCAATCCCGGCTGATGGTATACCCCTTCAGCGGCTGGATATGCTCATGTACCGCGTCAATGATATCGCACTCAAACGGGAAGAAGGCATCCTCCACCTCATCCTGCGGCGTGATCCAGTTGCGGGCGCCCACCACCACCGGCGGGGCATCCAGCTCGTCAAAGGCGAACTGGCTGATCTTGTTCGCCATCGTGTGCAGGAAGCTCCCCCGCTCACAGGCATCACTCGCCAGCAGGATACGGCGCGTCTTCTTCACCGACTCGATCACCTTCGCATAGTTGAAGGGAACCACCGAACGGGCGTCAATCACCTCGACCGACATTCCATACTTCGCCTCAAGGGTCTTCGCGGCTTCCAGCGCCCGATAGAGCGTGGCGCCAATAGTGAGGATGGTGAGGTCTTTCCCGGCCTTCTTCACATCCGGCTCGCCAAACGGAATCTCATAGTAATCCGCCGGCACACCGCCCGGGTGGAACTCCTCCGCAATGTCATAAATGCGCTGACTCTCGAAGAAGATCACCGGATCCGTGCCCACCAGAGCCGAGTTCATCAGCCCCTTCGCGTCATACGGCGTGGCCGGGAAGGCAATTTTCAGTCCGGGAATATGCGCCACCAGGGCGACCCAGTCCTGACTGTGCTGGGCGCCGTACTTGGAACCTACAGAAACGCGCACCGTGACGGGCATCTTGAGCACGCCGCCGGACATGGACTGCCACTTGGACAACTGGTTGAACAACTCGTCACCCGCACGGCCCATGAAATCACAGTACATCAGTTCCACCAGCGCGCGGCCGCCTTCAAGGCCGTAGCCGACGGCGGTACCGACAATCGCGGCTTCCGCGATCGGCGAGTTGAACAGCCGGTGGTAGGGCAACGCCTCGGTCAGCCCGCGATACACGGCAAACGCGCCACCCCAGTCCCGGTTCTCCTCACCGTAGGCGACCAAAGTCGGATCCGTGTAGAAGCGGTGGATGATCGCTTCGAACAGGGCGTCACGGAACAGGACACAACGGCTCTTCGCCAGCCGGTTGCCCGCCTCGTCAAAGGCCGAACGACTGCGCCCGGCCAGCTGCTTGACGCGGGGATTCGCCTCGAGGGGCATCAGGGTATCGGGTTTGGCATTTGACATGGCTTCGACCCGCTGATTGGAGAACATGGTCTGTTCCAGGAGGCTGCCCTTTTTCTTCAGATCCGAACGGGGCGAAATCGTCAGGTCAACCGCTTTCTGATAGGCCTTGAAGATAAGACCGTCCACCTGCTCCTGCATCGTCTTCAGCTCGCCTTCGCTGGCTACCTTAGCCTTGACGAGCTGGTCCGCAAAGGTAACCAGCGGATCAATCTGCTGCCACGCCTCGACTTCCGACTTCTCGCGGTACGAACTGGCATCGGACGGCGAATGGCCGCTGTAACGATAGGTGATTGTGTCGAGCAGGACCGGGCCATCGCCCCGGGCCAGGATTTCCTTCTTGCGCCGGATGGCGTCAATCACCGCGAGCGGGTTGTAACCGTCGACCCGTTCCGCGTGAAGCTGATCGGGGCGGATTCCGGCGCCGAGCCGGGCGAGAACCTTGAAGCCCATCGTTTCGCCGACAGGCTGGCCGCCCATGCCGTAGAAGTTATTGAAGAAGTTCATGATCAGCGGCAGGCCGCCGCGGTGCGCGCCTTCCCACAGTTCCTTGAACTGGTCCATGGTGGCAAAGCAGAGTCCCTCCCACACCGGACCGCAGGCCGCCGACGCATCCCCGATATTGCATACGACCACACCGGGACGGAGGTTGACCTTCTTGAAGAGGGCCGCGCCCACTGATATATCGCCGGAACCGCCCACGATGGCGTTGTTGGGATAAACCCCGAACGGAGTGAAAAAGGCGTGCATCGACCCGCCCATACCGCGATTGAACCCGGCATCGCGCCCGAAAATCTCGGCCAGTGCCCCGTAGATCAGGAAGTCCATGGCGAGCTCCTTCACGCTGCCGGTAAAGCCCTTCTCCACCACGCGCAGGCAGGCGCCGTCAAAAAAGGTCTTCATGATCTTCATCAGGCTCTCGTCGTCCAATTTCTGGATCGCCGACAAACTTTTCGCCAGGATTTCGCCATGACTGCGATGACTTCCATAGATGTGGTCATCCACGTCCAACAGGTACGCCTGCCCCACCGCGGAAGATTCCTGACCGATGGAAAGATGGGCCGGTCCGCGATGATTGTAGGCGATCCCCTTATAGGCGCCCTGCAGTTTCACTTCATTCAACATCAACTCGAAGCCGCGGATGATGGCCATATCGCGTTGAATGCGCTTCAGTTCATCCTTACCGTACTGCTTCAGCTCTTCCTTGACCGTCTTGTTGTACTGGTTCACCGGAATCGGCTGGAACTCGACAAACCCCGCACGACGCACATCGCCGGGCATAATCATCTGATGTTTAGGCATGTTTCTTTTTTCCTGTTTCTTATGTTTATTCTGGATTCTGAATTCTGGATTCTGGATTCTTTCCCTGCTCTTCCGGCGTCACCAATGACACCTTCTTGCTCCTCAAAAATTCGCACCACTCGGGCGTGGGCGCCTGATCGGTCACCACCGTAGAAACGGCCTCCCAATCTACAATCTTGTAGAGCGACGGCGCCTCGAATTTCGTGTGGTCAAGAACCAGGATGGTCTCGCGGGCATGACGAACCGCCAACCGGTACAGGTGCGAACTCTCAATGTCGCTCGCCGCCAGACCGAAATCCATGCTCACCCCGTCCGCCCCGATAAAAGCGCGATAGCCCCGCAATTGTTCCATCGCCTCCAGCGCCAGCGGCCCAATCGTATCCATCCGGTCCACCCGGTATTGGCCACCCAACATGATGATGTTGATATCCGGGATCGCCGACAATTCCTCCGCCAGCCGGATGGAATTGGCAATCACCGACAAACTTCGTTTGCCCTTCAACAACCCCGCCATCTGGAAAGTCGTCGTCCCCGAATCGAGAAAAATCTGGTCACCATCCTGAATCAGGTTAACCGCCAACTCACCCACCCGCCGCTTGGCTTCCACATTCAGGATGTTTTTTGAGCGAAATGAAAAATCGGCATGACGTTTCAAGGTGGCCCCGCCATAAATCAACTCCACCTCCTGAGCGTCCGCCATCGTCTTCAAATCGCGCCGAACCGTGGCCTCGGAAATGGATAACTCAATAGCCAGATCCTTCACCAGAACATGCCCGTTCCGATAGATCCGCTCTAAAATATAGTCTTTTCGCTGTTTTCCAGAGTAAACCATACAAAAATGCCTTCTTATTCAAAAACTATGATCATGTTTGCCATAAGTGTTGCATCATTGTCAACAAAATGTTGCAAATATTTGTTTGACATAGTTACGCAATAATTTCATATTGTTTCAAATTTATGAGGAGAAGCAATTATGTTTGAAGTTCAAATGCCTCAAGCCGGACAATCCATGGAAGAAGGAACCATCGTTCGCTGGCTCAAGAGTGAAGGCGATAAGGTTCAGTCCAAGGATATTCTTTTTGAAGTGGAAACGGACAAGGCCGTGGTGGAAGTGGAGGCCGGACATGATGGCATCCTCCGCAAAATCATCGTGCCACCCGGCCAGATGGTTCCCATTCGCACCAAAGTCGGCTTGATCGGCAATGCCAACGAACCGATTCCCGCTGGTTCTGACTCCCCTGCCCCCGCAGTTCACCCGGCTTCCGTGGCCGCCGCACCCGCACCCGCACCGGCAGCCACATCCAGTGGAACCCTGACCGATGTACTGCTGCCCCAAGCCGGACAATCCATGGAAGAAGGAACCATCGTCCGCTGGCTCAAGAATGAAGGCGACAAGGTTCAGTCAAAGGAAATCCTGCTGGAAGTTGAAACCGACAAGGCCGTGGTGGAAGTGGAGGCCGGACATGACGGCACGCTGCGCAAGATTCTTGTTCCCGCTGGAACGACCGTTCCGGTTCGCACGCGTATCGCGCTGATCGGCGATGCCAACGCCGCTCTACCTGCCGGTGTTGCCGCCCTTCCCGCCAAGCCTGCGGCCGCCGCCGCTCCTGCGACACTCCCCCCGTCAGGCCCGCTGAAGGCCTCTCCCGCCGCCAGAAAAATTGCCGGCGAGCGCGGGATTGATCTCGCTTCCGTCGGCTCCGGCTCCGGGCCCAACGGCCGGATCACCTCGCGTGATCTTCCGGCTACCCAGACAACGCAGGTCAAGGCGGCACCCACCGCGCCCGCTAGCGCCCCGGCATCTGTCAACGGCCAGGTAACACGCCGCCGGCTGACCCCGATGCGCAAAGCCGTTGCCCGCAACCTGCTGGCCTCGAAGCAGAACATCCCCCACTTCTATATGCAGTTGACAGTCAACGCGGCACCCCTGTCCGAACTCCAGAAGTCGGAGAAGAGCAAATACCAGTGCTCACTCAATGACTTTGTGACCAAGGCGTGCGCCAAGGCCATCCGGGAGTTCCCGGCTTTCCGGAGCCGGATTGAGAATGACGAGATGGTGGAATTCAACGATGTGAACATCGGGATCGCTGTCGGAATGGATGAAGGCCTCGTGGTCCCCGTGATCCTGGGTGCGGATACCCTCTCCATCAAGGAGTTGGCCGCCGAGACACGACGCCTCGCCCAGTCGGCGAAAACCGGTAAAATCGAAAACATGGGCAAGGGCGTCTTCACCATCACCAACCTCGGAATGTTCGGAATCGAGCAGTTCACGGCCATCGTGAATCCGCCCGAAGCCGCCATCATGGCCGTCGGAACCCTCCGGGAAACCGTTGTGGTTCAGGATGGTGCCATGTGGCCGGGCAAGGTCATGACCCTGACCCTCAGTGCCGACCACCGCGTGGTGGACGGCCTTCCCGCCGCCAAATTCATGGCCCGTTTGAAGGAACTACTGGAGACACCGGCACAGTTGCTGTAAGGAGCCCATCATGAGTAAACATTTTGACATTGTCGTGCTCGGCGCCGGACCCGGCGGTTATGTAGCGGCCCTGAAAGCCGCCCAAATGGGAGCTTCGGTCGCCATCGTGGAACAGGGGCATCTCGGCGGAACCTGCCTGAATGTGGGTTGCATCCCCTCCAAGGCGCTGCTCGCCTCCGCGGAATTGATCCACTCCATCCACGGCGCCAGCGCCATGGGCGTGAAGGTCTCGGGCGAAGTCACCTTCGATTGGCCCGCCATCCAAACCCGCAAGGACAAGGTTCTGCAGACACTGCGAGGCGGCATCAAGTCCCTCTTCGCCGCCCGGAAGGTCACGCTTTTCCAGGGACGCGGGAAACTGAATGGCCCCGGGAAAATAACGATTGAAACAAAATCGGGCACGGAGGAGATCACCGCCGGAAAAATCATCCTGGCCACAGGCTCGATCCCGGCACGGATTCCCGGCTGGCCCACCGACCCCGAAAAGGTCTGCACCAGCGATGAATCCCTTCACTGGAAAACCCTTCCCGCCCGCCTCCTAATTGTCGGCGGCGGCGTCATCGGCTGCGAATTCGCCTGCATGATGCGCGAATTCGGCGTCCAGGTCACAATCGTCGAACTGATGCCCCGGCTTTTGCCTGAACTGGACGAGAGTCTTGCGGATCCGCTGCAGAAAGTATTCACGAAGCGCGGCATCCAGTGCTTCACCGGAACCAAGGTGGAAACCCTGACCGCCGGGAGCACCGTCAAGGCCGTTCTGAGCAACGGACAAACCGTGGAAGCCGACCGCGTCCTGTTGTCCATCGGGCGCCGTCCCAATACCGCCGATATCGGACTGGAATCCGTGGGACTTGTTACCGACCGCGGCTTTGTCCGGGTGGATGACCACATGGAAACCCCGGTCAAGGGCATCTACTGTATCGGGGATGCCAACGGGCGCTGCCTGCTGGCTCACGCCGCCTCGGCGCAGGGGATCGCGGCCGTGGAGAACGCCATGGGGCACGCCCATGCGTTCACCGCCCCCATTCCCTCAGCGGTCTATACCTTCCCGGAAATCGGTGCCGTGGGCATGACCCAGGCGCAGGCCAAGAAGGCGGGAATTCCCATCGCCATTGGTTCATTCCCCCTGGCGGCACTGGGCAAAGCCATCGCCGTCGGCCACACCGAAGGCTTCGTCAAGGTGCTCCGTCACCGCGAAACGGGCGAACTGCTTGGCGTCCACATGATGGGGCACAACGCCACCGAATGCATCGCCTCGGCAGGTGCCATGATTCACCAGAAAGTTACGGTACAGGAGTTGGCGGAAGTGGTGTATGCCCACCCGACCATCAGCGAGAGCATTAAGGAAGCGGCGGAGGATGCCCTCGGAATGGCCGTGCATCTTCCTCCCCGGAAAATTCTCAGAGCAACAGCAGGATAAAAACCATGAATACAGAGTTGATCAACATGATCGGCCCCGCGCTGCGGGGACTTTTGGCGGACAACAGCGAAATTCTCAAACTCGTCTCGTTCTCACCGGAGACCGGCAAGCCCGCGAAGGCCTTGACCATCGAGATCTCCAAAGACCTGACCGTCCCGGCCGTCATTGAAATCCTTCGCAGCGCCCTGGCCGAGTACTCAAAGGCCAACGGAGCCAAACCCACCACCGTCATCGTTCCCGGCGTCGGCACCTTCACGGTCGCCGATAGTCCGGTTAAAACCGGCCGTGTCGCCGGAAAAGTCGCGGTCGTCACCGGTGCCGCCCAGGGATTCGGGCTTGAGATTTCCAGGCAGTTCGCGGCCGCAGGCGCCCATGTGGTGCTGCTCGATATGAATCAGGCGGGCGCCACCGCCGCCGCGCAGGAGCTCTGCAAACAGTTCGGCGCGGGACGCGCCATCGGTCTGGCTTCAAACGTCACCGACCCGGCCTCCATGGCAGAGGCCATCCATGAGACGGTCAAGGCCTTCGGCGGATTCGATGTCTTTGTCGCCAACGCCGGCGTGCTCAAGGCGGGCAGCGTCAAGACCCAGAGTGCGGCGGATTTCGACTTTGTCACCGCCGTGAACTACAAGGGCTATTTCGTGAGCGTCCAGAAGGCCGCCCCGATCCTCGCCACCCAGCACCTGGCGAACCCGGAGTACTGGAGTGACATCATCCAGATCAATTCGAAGTCAGGATTGGAAGGTTCCAATAAGAACGGCGCCTATGCGGGTAGCAAGTTCGGCGGCATCGGCCTTACCCAGTCGTTTGCCATGGAATTGGTGGAGGACAACATCAAGGTGAACTCCATCTGTCCCGGAAATTTCTTTGATGGCCCGCTCTGGTCCGACCCGAAGAACGGCCTCTTTGTCCAGTACCTGAGCACCGGGAAAGTTCCGGGCGCCAAAACGGTCCAGGATGTGCAGAAGTTCTATGAAGCCAAGGTGCCCATGCGCCGCGGCTGCATGGCACAGGATGTCATGAAGGCCATCTTTTATCTGATGGAACAAAACTATGAAACCGGCCAGGCGGTTCCCGTAACCGGCGGCCAGGTGATGCTGTCTTAACATGAATAACAAGGAAACTCCCATGCCCACAACCTCCCTTCCCAAAACCCAGTATGCCGTACAACTCGTCGGTCCCGGCGAGCTCAAGCTCAACACCGCCAAGCCTGTCGTGGCGCCCGGCCCGCACCAGGTGCTCGGCAAAATTGAATCCGTTTGCCTGTGCTTCTCGGATCTCAAGCTGCTCAAGCAGTTCTCCCAGCACCCGCGGAAAAGCGACGTGATCGACGGCCTTTCACAGGAAGTCCTGAAAGAGATTTCGAGTTATGTGCCGGGCAACAAACCCACCGTTCCAGGACATGAAGCCGTGATCCGCATTGTGGCCGTGGGCGACCAGGTCAAGCATCACAACATCGGCGAGCGTTGCCTGGTTCAGACCGACTATCGCGCCTTTCCAACCGCAGGCTCAAACTCGGCGTTTGGCTATAACTTTGAAGGCGCACTTCAGGAATACGTAATCATGGACGAGCGCGTCATCATCGACCCCGCCAATGGGGAACGATTCCTGATTCCGGTTCCTGAAAATCTGAGTGCCTCCGCCATCGCCCTCGTCGAACCCTGGGCCTGCGTGGAAGACTCTTATGTGACGCCCGAGCGCCAGACCATCAAGGCCGGCGGGAAACTGGCCGTGATAGTGGATAGCGACCACAGGATGAAGGGGCTGACTGAAAGCTTTTCCCGGTCTGGAAAGCCAGCCTCTGTCAGCGTGGTCTGCGCCGACGGAACCCATCGGGAACTTGAAAAGCTGGGAATCCCCGTGACCCGTGTTCATAGCGCCTCTGAATTGCCGAAGGAATCCTTCGACGACATCGTTTATTTCGGCTACGACAAGCAGACTATCGAGCTCTTGAACGACAAGCTTGGCCTCTGCGGCATCATCGCCATCGTCACCGGCGGACACAAGATCGGGCACCCCGTCTCCGTCGGCGTGGGTCGCGTTCACTACGGCATGACCCGCTGGATCGGAACTCTTTCCGCCAATGCCCACGAAGCCTACAAGGTTATCCCCGCCACCGGCGAAGTGCGTGAGCACGACAGCATCTGCGTCGTGGGCGCAGGCGGCCCGATGGGCCAGATGCACGTCCTGCGCGATGTCTGCATCGACAAGAAAGGCATGACGGTCATTGCGGTGGACTTTGATGACGCCCGCCTTGCCAATCTTCTGGAGAAAGCGGAACCGCTGGCCAAGGCCAACAAGATTGGGCTGAAGTCCGTGAATCCCAAAAATCAGCCGCTCACCGGTCCCTTCAGTTATAACGTTGTCATGGCACCAGTCGGAGCCCTGGTTTCGGATGCCATCAAAAACAGCGCCAAAGGGTGCCTGATCAATATTTTCGCAGGAATCCCCGCCCCCACCCGGCATGATCTGGATCTGGACACCTACATCGCCAACGGCTGCTTCATGTTCGGCACGAGCGGATCGACCATCCGTGACATGAAGATCGTCCTGGAAAAGGTGGTGGCCGGACGTCTGGACACTAACCGTTCCGTTGACGCCATCAGTGGCATGGCGGGGGCCATCGAGGGTCTTGCCGCAGTCGAGAACCGGACTCTGGCCGGCAAAATCGTCATCTATCCCATGCTCCATGACTTGGCGCTTACTCCCCTGTCAAAGCTCGGCGAAATCCTTCCCAAGGTTGCCGCCAAGCTGGATCACGGGAACTGGACAACCGAAGCCGAAAAGGCGTTGCTGGCATAATCAGCGCTGTCACCCATTGTCCCAGTAAAACATGCGGCACCACCATATGGCGAATCGGTGTTGACTTAATCATGATCAATGCTTAACAGTTTAAGCAGTTGACGCATGGTGCCCTAAAGAACCCATCGTTCATCGGCAAGAGCATTCCCTCATTCATTTTTCTTTCGGGCCAATAACGCCCGAACCCTGATTTGCATTTTTTTCACCATCGTTGAAATACCGCTCAAACAATCGGTCAAACAGGACACGTGACACGCTCTCGTCATCCTGAACCTTTTTATAGAATCGAAAGTTCGAATCTATCAAATCGAAAAGCATGTCATGGGCCACTTGTTCGAAGGAGAGCCGGGCAGCATCACGCGAACCACTACGCATTCGTCTTCTCTCCAGACTTGCGCGAATCCGCTAGATCGTGGTCCCAGACGCCAAGTTCCGGGGAATACATGGCAACTGCCCGCACATAACGCACTCCAAGTTCATCACGGGCCAAACGCAACTGATCCAGCACATCAGCGCGGGGAAGCCACCTAAATTGATCGATGTTGCCGATATGCTGCCACGTTTTTCGAAAGGGATCCGTTTGATTGCATTGATTGTTGTTACTTCGGCAAATCAGGAAAGATGTCCGCACCATCAATGATGAGGATGACCTCACCACCCTATACGCCTTCCAGGGCGACCATCACATGAGCCTTCACCTCGGGTACCACGAAATGGCAATACTCGCCATCCATCGTGAATGACAATGGCTCGCCGGATGGGGCTAGACAAACGGATGAGGGGCGCTTTCCGGACCGAACGGCCAGCGGAATGTCCCGCACCGGGTACAACTCCTCAATCCATTCCACGTTGATGTGCCGTCGCTGCGGCTGGAAGTTCACCAGATGGACCACCAACCGCTTTGGTTTCGCCTGCCGGTTGACGGAGATCTCCATCGCCGACGGGGCATGAGTCTTTACAAGCGGCTGCGGGAGCACCTGTTCCAGCACACGCGCCACGATGCTCTTATACAGGGAGTAGGCGTGGTTTCGATACGCCTTGAACACTTCCGCGGAAATATAGGCCGCGCGCCCCTTGATCACCGCCACCGGATACCGCGTAGCCTTGTCGTCCGGCGTCTGGTTGTGCGAACAGAAGTGATCATAAGCACGATTAAAATACGAGCCCACCAACTTTCCCAACAACTGTGAACCTGCGGCCGGCTTCACAAATACGCTCGTATCATAAAAGACGAATTTGCTCTGCGGCCAGCCTTGGCCAAGCACCTTGCCCAAATCCAGGTAGCAGGGCGTGCTCGGATTCTCGCCCACATAACTCACAGGCAAGCCCGGACACTTGAACTTGCCATCCTCCAACGAGGCCTTGTGCGAGGCAATCACCGCACCACCCTGCGCCATAAATGCCTTTAACGAATTCCGCAGCGAAGCGTCAACCTTACCGCTGTCCGGCAGAATCACGACCTTGTAGTCATTCAAGTCCGTGTCCGGGTAGATCAGGTTGAACTGTTGCTTCAACTCCAGAAGCATCCGCCCCGCACCGTCCACCGACTCCTGAATGCCTGCCATATGCCCAGCCCCCACGGCCTGCCCGGCCACTTCCGGGGCGGGCAACATCATCACACCGATCTCCGCCGCCGCCTTGGCTCCCACGCACCACAGTTCACACTTTTCGACGTGCTTGAAGGCCGAGCCGATCACCTCGTACGCACCCTTATCCAGGACACCGCGCGGGTGGCACTGGTCTCCCACGTTCATCACCGCGCCAGCGGACAGGATGCTACCAGCCTCGAACATCAACTGGTCGGGGGTCTTTAAGCCACCAAAGTCGGCCCAACTCTTGTGAAAGCGGGCCGTCATCCCCTGGAGCGGGCGTGGCAAAACACGCCCGTAACGGGCATGGATTCGTCCAGTCGCCCGAGTTCACAATGAATTTACCTTGTAGCACCGCCTCCGCCCCTCCTGCAAGCAACATAGCCACAAGTCCAAATACCAGCCCGCCGCCTATACGTCCCAATGCGCTCATAGTGCCTCTCCTCTTTCGTAGGTTATGAATTTTGCCCCCGACCCTTAACGAACGAATACCGACCAGCCCGTCATCATCAAACACACCCTGACTTCTGACCTTTTGTCACCGCTGACGAAATGATACGAAAAGACGCTGATTGATGCAACAAATATTTATTTTATTGGCGCCCAGAGGATAAAACTGGGATGCCGATGACTGACTCGGATGACCGCGCCCCAATCCCCACTCCCGGGACCATTTCTCTTCTGTGCATTTCGCCTGTCTTATGCTAATTTTTAAACATGATTTCTGAACAAGACATTGCAGTCATCCGCCGGACTTCGCTCGAATACGGCTTGAAACGCGTACTGCTCTTCGGCTCGGCGGCGCGTCCCGACGCCAAGCCGCGGGACATTGATATTGCCGTCGAAGGTCTGGACCCTCGCCGATTCTTCGAATTCTATGGCGATCTTCTCTTCGCGCTGTCCTTGCCGGTGGATGTGTTCGACCTTTCTCAATCCGGGCGATTCGCCGATTTGGTACGTCGGGAAGGGGTATCCGTATATGGCTGACGTGAAGGAACGAGTGGCAGCCGAAACGGAGAATATTGAGAGGACGCTGAAAGAAATGCCTCCCGCTTCTCGGTGCCCGCTCCTTTCCTCCCTCGAACTAGCCGGTGTCGCCGCCCTTCTTCACAATTTCTACAACGGGATCGAGAACATCCTCAAACAGGTGCTTCAGTCTCGGGGCGTGGAGATACCAACGGGCGACTCTTGGCACCGAGACCTTCTCGCTCTCGCGGCCAAGGAAGGAATCGTGAGTCATGAGACAATGGCGGCACTGAAGCCCTATCTGGCTTTCCGTCATTTCTTTTCTCATGCGTATGCAATGGATCTGAAAGCTCCGCGAATGGAAGCGCTCGTGACCGATGTCAACAGCGCTTTTTGCACCCTCAAGCAAGACATCGCCGATCACCTTTCCTGAACGCCGATTAGCCGCGCCCGCGCCTGTAGACGCGGCGCCCCGCCGCGTTTTCGGGCTACAGTTACGCGGCGAGGGCGCTGCGTCTACGACAATGCCCACCGGTTTCGTGCCATCATGCGCCACGAAGGAAATTTCAATAATCACAATCTCGCCAACGATTCTAAAACATCAGCTCGGACGGCTCGCTGAATCGGGCAAAGGCGGGGCGACGGACTCCCCGACCGGGGCCTCAAACGCGATACACTTTGACTTAATTCTCCGGTCCGGAGCCCTGATCTTCTGGATCAACATTTCGACAGCGGTACGAGCGAGTGCCCAATCAGGAATGACCATCCGGGTAGTCGGAAAATCGTTTCGCCGAAGCAGCCCACCCCCAAATCCTACTATGGACAACGTTTCAGGAATGCGCAGTCCCATTCTCTCGACAACTAAGCGCTCGGACGCCTCCCAAGCATAGGAAACCAAGGCGGTGGGCCGATCTGGCCGGGCCAATAACTGTTCAAGCGACGAAACCATCGCATTGAGAGGAGGGAGGACCGTCTCCGGCATGAGACCAGCCTTCTCCATGGCAAACTTATACCCGCTCAACCGATCCGTCTTACTGTAATGAAGCGTGCCAGAGTCAACCGCCTCCTGATAACTCACGTCCAAATATGCAATACGACGATGCCCGGCGTCCAGCAGCAGTTGCGTCGCATCTCGCCCTGCCTTGAAGTCGTCCGGATAGACACTATCCCACTCCCGTTTGG
>CAZOZF010000032.1:16509-21652 GCA_964584205.1 uncultured Verrucomicrobiota bacterium | reverse complement strand
CATCCCATTCGAATCGGATGTCATTCATGTGTACAGTGTATGTATGGATTTGTTTTCAGTCAATCATCTTTGCCGAAGAAGATACTTGCGGGGCGCTGTTCGTAGCTGCTGGGTCAGGCGCCGGATCAGCGTTGACTTTACGAAGAGAGCGGAATGCAAGCACCTGACAATGAAGTAAGTGGATGCAAAAAACCTGATTTGGGAGATGTCTATGCCAATTTTAAATCGGCGGTGTGTGGGATGCCTTCTGGTTTTGTGGGCCGCAAGGTCATGGGTTTGCGCGCTTTGGGCGGGCTTACTTCTGGGCGTGGCAGGGGCAGACGGGGTGGCTCATGCTGGCGGATTGCCCATTCTCATTCAGGCAAACCCGGCCAGTATATCGTGGACGAATAACACCTGGGTGACCTTGATGGGTAGTAACCTCAATAGTGGGGCCAGGGTACAACATGACCTCTATCAGGATGTTCAGGGAAACGGTGTGGTTGATGCCGCAGATCTGCTCGTTGCATCCTGCCGTGTCGAAGATGGTCAGACCAATGCGTTGGGATCGAAGGTTCGACCAGCTATTCGCATTTTGGCCGCATGGAGGGCGGATGTCCCCAGCCAATGCCACTAACTTTTCAGGCTCTTTCAGGGTTTCCGTGTGGTTTTTACTGGTCTTTAGCGAACAACAGCATGGTGTCGTCTTCTCCCTCTCCCCCAAGGGGAGAGGGAATAGAACGAACCCCTCGCAGTTCCCTTCAATGAAAAATCCCACACTAATCCCTAAAGAACCTCCTCGAAAACCTGAAAAGTTAGTGGCATTGGATGTCCCCAGCCGCCGCGTGAATAGGGTCGCCAAAACGGCGGTCGAGGACGCCCGCCCTCCAGGAGAGGTGGCCATAATGCGAATAGCTGAGGTTCGACGCGGATGAGTTGTTATCGAGGTCGGATTTGGGGTAATGTGGCGGCTATGGCTCATCAGGGGAACGGAGGATCTTATGCTACACATTTATGTCGATGCTGATGCGTGCCCCGTTAAGCAGGAGGCGTACCGTGTCGCCAGCCGGTATCACCTTAACGTCACCCTGGTGGCAAACTCCTGGATGCGTATTCCGAAAGAGCCGTGGCTTGAGCTTAAGGTAGTGGGGGATGGATTCGATGAGGCCGATGATTGGATTGTCGAGCATGTGGAACCCCTCGATATTGTGATTACGGCGGATAGCCGACTCGATGGCACAACAAAAAACGGGCACCCTCAGTGACTTGGCCGAAATGTATAGGCAGGAACAGATCCAATGGTTGATTTTTGCCCCTCCTAGTTCAGCCTTTGTTCTTCGTCAGGATTACGGAATAGTGGTCTTTGACCCGAAGGCCTTCCCTGATGACTTCAATAAGAAGCTGATTAGGAGAGATGAAGAATGATTGCCCTGTTTACTTTCTGACCATCAGTGAAGATCCAGTCACCCGTGAAACCGATTTTTCAAATGCAGATGGTGAAGAAATTGCCAGATTGAAGCCAGAGGAAGGATATCTACACCAACGATTCGCTTCCAACCGTGGTCACCAACTTTGTCTTGGATGCAGATGCGGCCCATCCCGCCCTGTTTTACAGGATCAAGGTTGAGCGATGATTCTGGGCTCTGCGTTTCTGGGGTGGCATAACTGTCATATGCATACGTTTAGAATTGAAGGCGTTTTCTACTCCAGCAAACAGAAGGCGGAGATGGACGATATGGGCATGGGGATGGAGCGTGATGACCTCGCTCTCTTGCGCGATATCGCTGGCCGGCCAAAGCAGAAATTCATTTACGAGTATGACCCCGGCGACAGTTGGGTGCATGAAATCGTGGTTGAGAAGATTTTGATCCAGAGCATTTTGATATAACGGAAGTGAACAAGCAGTTGGCTGGTGGATGAGTAGAATTGCCCGGGAGCACTCTATGAACATTCAAGAGGAATACGAGGCGGTCAATGCGATGCTGAAGCACATGGGAATCGACCCGAAACATTCTCCTGTCCGAACAGCGAAAATCACGGGAGGCGCAGCCGCTCCGTGGATTTTCTGGTTGGCACAGTCACGTGTTCATTGATCGTCTTTATATAGTCGGATGGAGAAACAATCTGAATTCCCTTGAACACTGCTACAGCCAACAGATGTTGATCCCCGGAAACGATAATATCGGCCTTTGATTCCAAGGCACACTCCAAGATGATGTTGTCGTCAGGATCTGCGGTGACAACGTTAACCCGAATGGCCGGATTGACAATGTCACAGACTGCATGCAATTCCTCAATAATCTGAAATGCTTGTTCCGGAGAAAATCGGAACTTGGGTCGTTCAAGAACATCACGGAGTTCGTCCAAAATGGCCAAGGACAGTGAGCAATAAACCGAACCCCCGATGACAAGTTCAAGAATTGCACGAGGGGGACCATTGAAAAGGACTGCGGATATCAGGACATTGGTGTCCAGAACAACCCTGTCCCGTTTCATCGTGTTGAGGCCTTTTGCTGCCGACGGGTATGAATTTCTGCATCGACATCCGCCTCTGTGAGTTGTCCTCGCGCGACAACGCTTTTGCCGTAGGCAAAAAGCTTATCCCAACGCCGCTTACGGTCGATGTACAGCCGGGCCGCTTCCCTTAGCAGTTCAGATCTAGACCTTGATTCGGCCTGCGCGAGCCGGTCAATCTCGGACAACAGACTCCCCTGAAAGGAAATATTTACCGTGGTTGTTTGCATCCTTGCCTCACTTTCTGATAGCAGGGTATATACAATCCTTGTATATTGTCAAGATCGCTTCAACTTATAATTCCGATCTCTGACAACTTCTTATTATGCCGATCCCGTTATCGCTGATTTTTCTCGAATGAGCGGCGGTAGTCCGCTCCATCCGTAAAAGGAACCGATTTTAGTGGCGGAGGAAAGGGTGTACAGCCAATTATTGGTGCTGCTGGGGTGTCCCCACGGGTTATCAAGGAGCATGGACTACTGTTGAGGCGCCCACGTTGCTGCCTGCTCCTTTACCGCGGGTGAGAGAATGGACAGCGAAGATCACGGCCCAGCGACTCGGTAAAAGCGAATAGCCCGATCACTAAATTCGTGGTCAGAAGACTGGTCCAGGAGCCAGTGCTTGTGCTCGAAGCAACGAATCTGGTATCCGTTATATTGTAAACTATTTTAACTATCTTTCTGTTAGTCTCCAGGAATTTCTGGCGATGCGAGGGAGGGAACTGAGTGGCGAATCCTGAAGATGGCATGCTGTCGGTTCCCCCTGTGACATTGACTTTTCCGGTCACAAAGTCCACCCTGTTTTGATATGAAAGACTTTACAACTATGGGGCTGTCGCCTGCCCTGCTCAAAGCGATACAGGAACTGGGCTTCGAAACACCGACTCCGGTTCAGAGCAAGGTGATCCCGATTTTTCTGAAAAGCGACCGCGATCTTGTCGCTCTGGCCCAGACGGGGACCGGGAAGACGGCGGCCTATGGCCTTCCGTTGCTTCAGCTGACGGATTCCGCAAAATTCGAAACGCAGGGATTGATCCTCTGTCCTACCCGGGAATTGTGTCTGCAGATTGTCAAGGATCTGAACTCCTTCGCCAAACACACACGCGGGGTCAGAACTCTGGCGGTGTATGGCGGATCGCCCATCGGGGAGCAGATCCGGGCCCTGAGCCGGGGCGCTCATATCATTGTCGCCACGCCCGGTCGTATGCACGACATGCTGAGACGTCAGCGGGCCGATCTGTCCCTCGTCCGGTGGGTGGTGCTCGATGAGGCCGACGAGATGATGAACATGGGCTTTCAGGAGGAAATGGAAGCCATTCTGGGCGCCGTGCCCGAGTCCGCCCGAACCCTTCTGTTTTCAGCGACCATGCCGCGCCAGGTCGCGGCCATGGCGGGCAAGTACATGGAGAATCCCGAGGAGATCTTGTGCGGCTCCCGGAATTCGGGATCGGATACGATCCATCACGAATGCTACAAGGTTCATGCCCGGGACCGGTATGTGGCGCTGAAGCGGATCATGGATTCCACGCCAGGCCTCTACGCCATTATTTTCTGCCGTACACGCGTCGAAACCCAGGAACTGGCCCATCACCTGAACAAAGATGAGTATCATGCTGACGCACTCCATGGTGACATGACGCAGGATCAGCGGAGTGAAGTCATGGGCGCCTTCCGGGCCCGGCACCTCCAGATTCTCGTGGCCACCGATGTCGCCGCGCGTGGGCTGGATGTCAACGAGCTCACCCATGTGATTCACTACAACCTTCCCGACGAGGTGGAACTCTATACGCATCGCAGTGGCCGGACCGGTCGGGCGGGACGCGAGGGAACCTCCATTGTCCTGATTCATTACCGGGAGGAGCAGAAGCTCCGCATGATCGAGCGGATCCTCAAGAAGCCCTTCGTGCAAAAACGGGTTCCGTCAGGTCAGGATGTGTGTGAAGCGCAACTGGCCAATGTGCTCGAAAAAGTTAGGCAGGTGGATACGGCAGACGGGCGTCTCGAGCCTTTCATGCCTGTCATTGACAAGGTGCTTGGGGAGCTGTCACGCGAAGAAGTGCTCAAGCGGTTCATCCTTCTCGATTTTGACCGCTTTCTCACGAACTACAAGGGCGCCCCGGATCTGAATGCCGCCATGAGTCACGGGACGTATGGTGGGCATGAGGCTGGCGACCGGCGCGGGTCACGCCGCCCGGAGGGCCGGATGGATCGGCAGGATCGGCCGGACAGGGCTGGTCGGTCGGATCACCAGGAGCGGGATGATCGCCCCGCCGCCTTCAGGCCGCGGGATCCCGATGTGGCCAAATTGCGGATCAATCTCGGGCGCCGAAATTCCCTGACGCCCCCCGATTTGATGGCGCTCATCAACCGGGCGACGCCAGGTCCCCAGCTGCGACTCGGTCGGATCCACGTCACCGAACATGCAAGTTTTTTCGAAATGTCGCGTCAGGATGCCGAACGCGTCATGCCTGCCTTGAACCGGACCACCCACGCCGGCCGCGAAGTCCAGGTGGTGATGGAAACCGCCCAGCCTCTTCCCGGAAAAAGGCGAAGGGAAGATTTACCACGGAGGGACGGAGGTTGAGGGAGAGGAAGAAAATGCCGCAACACCATCCTTGAGGAAGACCGGATGAGAAGGGTTGTAATTGAAC
>CAZOZF010000032.1:0-16409 GCA_964584205.1 uncultured Verrucomicrobiota bacterium | reverse complement strand
AAATGCCGCAACACCATCCTTGAGGAAGACCGGATGAGAAGGGTTGTAATTGAACGAAGTACAGTTTGAGTGGCCTGTTATATCCCTCTTCCTCCCGAAGGGCGTTGTGCGATTATTCAAAATGGGGTACTCGCCATTTTGAATAATCGCACAACATTTTCTTTCTCTCTCTAAACCTCCGTTCCTCCGTGGTAGATCTTGAATTTATGGCATGAGCGTTGTTATTATGTGATTTATGGCAACTGAAGTGGATGCAGGACGGCGGTTGAAGGTTCAGGCGGAATTGCGGCGGGATGTGGTGGAACGCCAGGCTGGGTACCGGATGCGGGCCCTTAAGCTTTTCCCCCATGTCTGCGGCCGGTGTGCGCGTGAGTTCGAAGGCAAGCGCCTCAAGGAACTCACCGTCCACCACAAGGATTTCAATCACGACAATAATCCGCTCGACGGCAGCAACTGGGAACTGCTCTGCATCTACTGCCATGATGACGAGCATGCCCCGGACAGCCTGCGATCCATGGGCGACGGCTCTCTTACCCACGATGTCAAAAAGGCATCCCCGATCGTCAACCCGTTTGCGGGCTTGGACGACATCATTGGGAAATGAATTGGAGGGACGCGCTTTGTCGCGTCCTCCGAATTCCGGCCACGACGAAGCGTGGCCCTCCATCCGGATGGAGTTGAGATGTCTTTTAGAGCTCCAATTCCATCCTGTAATCGTGAAGGATGAAGCCAGGCGCAAATTCCCAATCCAAGGATTCAGCCTCCCGGAAGCCGAAGGCGCGATAGGCGTGAAGCGCCTTTTCATTGGCGCGGTTGACCATCAGAAAAAGGGTTTTGGAGTTTTTTTCGCGCGCATAACGGGCGGCTTCCTCAAGACATTCTCTTCCGATCCCCTGACCATGATGTTCCTGGAGCACATAGATTTTGTGCAATTTGCATTCTGCGGGGCCGACTCTGGAATAGGACAGGTATCCGATGGGGAGCCCTTTCTCCTCCACCACCTTCCAGACGACACCGTTTTGCATTTCGTTCCGGATTGTCGCAGGGTCATACATTTTTGACACCATGAGCTCCAGTTGCTCCCTCGTGATGATGGAGAGATAGGCGCGGGGCCAGATGGCACGAGCCATTCTTTGAAGCAGAGGAATATCCTTCGGGGTGGCGGGTCGGAAGGTGATCATGGCGCGATCATTTTCAGTATCATGTCCACCACGTGCCCCGTTGGAAGGGTGGTGGTGTCGATCTGGTGCGGAATGGCGGCGTAAAGGTGACGGCGTTTTTCAAGGAGATCCAGAATGCGCTTCAGGCGATCCGGCTCCTCCAGAAGCGGGCGGTTCCTCGCCCGGGATGTCCGTTCCAGAATGGTCTCCGGGGTGGCGGTCAGGCAGACCACCAGTCCTGTCCGGCTATAGTCGCGGAGATTGTCGGGATTCAGGACCACCCCGCCGCCGCAGGCGATGACCAGGCCGCTTCGCCGGGAGAGTTCACGGGCCAGGGTTCGTTCAAGGGCTCGAAAATGCGGCTCACCATCCTCCTCGAAAATTTTCGGGATGGGCTTTCCGGCGCGCTCTTCGATGAGGGTGTCCATGTCGAGGAAGGTCATCCCCAGCCGGGCGGCCAATCTTTTTCCCACGGTGCTTTTCCCGGTGCCCATGAATCCCATCAAAACGATGTTCTGGGGAGTGAGATGTAAGATGTGAGATGTGAGATCAAAGATAAGACGGCCGTCGCAAAAAGTCATGACGGCCCGGCCGGTTAGGCGCCAGCCGGAGAAGGGAGTGTTGCGTGATTTTGAGGCGAAGTCGTCCGGATTGACAACCCATTCTGAATTCAGATCCAGCAACACCAGATTTGCAGGGGCGCCGATGGCGAGTGAGGGGGGCGGGAGACCGATGATGCGGGCAGGCGCAGTGGTCCAGTGGGCCACCCAATCAAGAGCAGTCATCAGGCCTTTTTTCACGAGCAGGGTGTAGGTGATGCCCACGGCGGTTTCCAGCCCCACGACTCCGAAAGGCGCCGTCAGGAACCCCTTGGCCTTGGTGGCGGCGGTGTGGGGCGCGTGGTCGGTGGCAAAGCAGGTGAGGGTGCCGTCGAGGAGTCCTTGGATCAGTGCCGCGCGATCAGCTTCACTCCGGACGGGGGGATTCATCTTGTAGCATTCAGGTTTGGAAGGGTCCACATCGGTGTCCGTCAGGGCCAGGTGATGGGGCGTCAGTTCCGCTGTAACAGGCAGGCCGTCCTTCTGTGCTGTCCGGATCAGTTCGACGGAACCGGCTGCGGAGAGATGCTGGATGTGAATAGCGCATCCGGTTTTACGCGACAGGCGGATGTCGCGGGCCACCGTGACGGTTTCGGCCTCGGAGGGAATTCCCGGCAGGCCGAGTTGTTTTGAGGCGTGGCCGTCGTGCATGACGCCGTGGCCGGCCAGTTTCGGGTCGAGGGCGTGATCCATGATCGGGCGGTGGAGTTGTGCCGCCTCCCGCATGGCCGATTCCATCACCGCATCGTTCGAGACCGTGCACCCGTCGTCGGTGAAGGCGACGGCGCCCGCCTGATCGAGAGCAGCCAAATCGGCAACCTCGTGTCCGGAACGGTTACGGGTGATGCAGGGGGCGGGGAGGACGTGGATCAGGCCGGCGGCCCGGGCGCGGGAGGCGAGAGCCTGAACCTCGACGGGTGAGTCGAGGGGAGGATTGGTGTTGGGCATGACGACAATGGTAGTGAACCCGCCCCGGGCGGCAGACAGGCAACCGGAGGAAACGGTTTCTGCCGCCTCATTGCCCGGTTCGCGAAGATGAACATGAAGATCCACAAATCCCGGCGCGGCGGCAAGCCCCTGGGCATCAATTATTTTGAGGTCCGGGGGGAGCGGGTTTGGAACCTCGGAAAACCGGCCGTTTTCGATAAAAAGGTCGCGAATAGCGTCTATTTTGGCTACTGGATCCAAAATTCTGACGCTCTTGATAAGGAAGATGTTTTTCACTGAATGGGGTTATACACCACCTCTAGCTTGACAGAAAAGGGAGAAATGGTACTTTGTCGCCCTTTGTAGAGAGGGACAAGCACGATGAAGATGACATATCATCCATCCAAGAGGAAACGTCAGCGCAAATGTGGATTCCGGAAACGGATGAAAACGGCGGATGGCCGTAAAGTATTGGCGCGCCGCCGTCAAAAGGGACGGGTTAAGCTTAGCGAATAAGCTGCCCGTCTTGAAACGGTTGGTTTTCAGGTGAACGCCGTTGTTCATGAGGTGAGGGGGGATTTCCCTTCAGTTGATGGACAGAGCATTGCCCGGGTGGGCAGAGCCGGCGTTCATTTTTTTTCGAAGTGGGGTTTATGGCCACGCCTGCGGATACAGAGAATGCCCCGGCGCCTGATCGTCGTTTAAGGCGACATCAGCGATTGACCTCGGCGGTTGACTTCCAGGACGCGTACGCCCAGGGGAAATCCGGTGCGGCGCGGACCCTGGTGATGTGGTTGCGCCACGGGCGGGGCAGTTCGCTCCGGTTGGGGGTGGTGGCAAGCAAGGTGATTGGCAACGCCATCTGCCGGGCGCGGGCCAAGCGGCGTCTTCGCGAAGCGTGGCGCCTGAACCGGAATCGGTTCCAGGGCGATGTGGATGTGGTCCTGGTGGCCCGCCGATCCATTCTTACGGCGCGGTGGCAGGATGTGAACGACGATTTGATCCGGCTTGCGGGAAAGGCCGGGTTGCTGGCATGATCAGGAGACTGCTCATTCTTCTGATCCGGCTTTACCAGTATACGGTGGCGGCCCTCCTGGGAGGACAGTGCCGGTTTTATCCCACCTGCTCGGCGTATTGTATCGAAGCCCTTGAAATTCACGGAACCTGGCGGGGGCTTGGATTGGGAATCCGACGGATCATGAAGTGTCATCCCTGGCACCCGGGCGGGGTTGATCCCGTTCCGGGGAATTGAAGAAGTGTGATTTTAGAGTGGTGAGTTCAGGAAAAGAGGCGGTTATGGATATGAAAAAGTTTTTGACAAAAGATACCTTGATCATGGTTGTGTTGTTTGCGGCGATGCTGGCGTGGGGGCCGCTTTACCAGAAATTTTTTCCGCAACCTGCTCCCGTCAAGCCTGCCATAGCCGCAGTCGCCACGAATGAGGCCGTGACCGCGTCCGCTATTCCGGCGCCCGTCATCCCTGCGCCTGTCGCGCCGGCGCCCGTCGCCGAGTTGCGTCAGCCCTCGTCTATTGCCCGGCAGCCCGAGGTTCTGGTTGAGTTGACCAATGCATTGGTCCGGTTGACGGTATCCTCCCATGGCGGGTGTGTAAAATGGGTGGAACTGCCTGCCTTTACGGCGACGGCAAAGGACAAGTCGCCGGTGGTACTGGACTTTGGAACGGTTCCGGCTTTGGCGTATGGCGGATTGACCGGTCTGGATGAGTTTGCCGATTTCAAGGTTACCGTGGTATCCAATGGCGCGGCGGCCCGGATCGAGGGGACGAGCGCCTCCGGGTGTCGGCTGACCCGGACCATCAGCCTGGGTAGCCGGTATGAGGTGTCAGTTGATGACGCGTTCTCGAATGATAGCGGGGCGGCCCTGGCGCTCCCGGCGCATTCGCTTTCGATCGGAAGCATGGGAATGCTTCCCGGAGAAACCACGATGACTGGCGTGGACTTACTCGGGATTGACACGCTGGCCTCGGTCGGGGACGACGGCGTTCGCCATTGGTCGAGCAAGCGGTGGTTTTCCAGCGACCTGACGCTGACTGATTTTTTCCAGGAGATGCCGCGACGCGGGGGAGGATGTGTGGGGCAACCCGCGTTGACTCGGATGATGCCGGTAACGGTTCGGGAACGCATTGCAACCGGCATGACCTGGGTTGCGGTTAAAAACAAATTCTTTGTCCAGATCCTGCAGCCGAAGGATGGTTCAGCGGGATGCGATCTGATTGTCGAGCGCACTAAGGGTCCCGCCGAAAAGACTGAAGAGTCCTCCTCCTGGATGGCGGCAGCGGTGCCCAGCCGGGTGGCGGCAGCGGTTCAATTTCCGGAGCGGACGCTGGCCGCCGGGGAAACCTATTGCCGGAGCCTCAGTTACTTTGTGGGGCCCAAGGAACTTTCCTCCATCACCTCCCTCGGGCTTCATAAAAAGGAAGTCATGGAATTTGGAATGCTTCGCCTGTTGTGCGAGGCCCTGGTGTGGAGCCTGAACAAGTTGAATTGGCTGATACCCAATTATGGGATCGCCATCATCCTTCTGACCCTGATTGTGCGTATTATTTTCTGGCCCCTGACCCACAAGGGAACGGAAAGCATGAAGCGGATGCAGGCCCTTCAGCCGCAACTCAAGGCCTTGCAGGAGAAGTTCAAGGATAAGCCCCAGAAGCTCCAGCAGGAAACCATGGCGATGTACCGGGAGAACAAGGTGAATCCCCTGGGTGGCTGCCTCCCCATGCTGGTTCAGATTCCCGTTTTCTTTGCCCTGTTCAGCGTGCTGCGAAGTGCTGTGGAATTGCGGTTTGCCCCCTTCCTGTGGGTGGCCGACCTGAGCGCCCCCGAGAATCTGCTTCAGGGCATGGTGCCTTTTATCGGGGCCATCAATCTCCTGCCGCTGCTCATGACGGTGACCCAGATCTGGCAGACGAAATTGACGCCGGCGGTCGGGGATCCGATGCAGCAGAAGATGATGATGTGGATGATGCCGATCATGATGCTGATCTTCCTCTACACCATGCCGTCGGCACTGGTGTTGTATTGGACCGCCAACCAGGTGATGATGATTGTTCAGCTTTACTGGCAGCGGAGACTGAAGAAGGCGTAGGGAGCGTGCGATGAACTGTAATTGTCCCGTGACTGCTGTCGTATCCGGATTCGCCGTGCTGGCTTATTTGCTTGGCGCGATTCCAAACGGGTTTCTGATCGCGAAGGCGAAGGGACTTGATATCCGCAAGGTGGGGAGCGGTAATATTGGCGCAACCAATGTCTATCGTTCCGTGAGCAAGGCGCTCGGTATTCTCACCTTTGCTCTGGATGCCCTTAAGGGGGCGGTTCCGGCTCTGCTTTTCCCGGTGCTTGTGACCGGGTGCTCGAATGCTGTGGCTCCGGCGTGGCTCCCGCTTTTATTCGGGGGATTGGCCATTGCCGGCCATACCTGGCCGGTGTATCTCAAATTCAAGGGCGGGAAAGGCGTGGCGACCAGCGCGGGCGCCCTGATCGGAATTGCGCCCGGCGCCACCGGGATCGGGGTTTTGTGCTGGTTTGCCGCGCTGGTGGGAACCCGGTATATGTCGGTGGCTTCGATCATCGCGGCGCTGGCCGTTCCGACCGCAGGCTGGTGGCTGTATCGGGAAAAGGGCCTTGCCCTGCCTGTCGCCCTCGGTGTTCTTGGCCTCTTGATTATCTGGCGCCACAAGGGCAATATCACACGATTGATGAAGGGCACGGAAAGCCGCTTCGAGTTTAGAAGGCAGAAGGCAGAAGGCAGAAGGCAGAAGGCAGAATGAGGGAATTCTGCTATCTTTGAATCGGTGAGCCATGAGCAAGAAAATCGCCATTATCGGTGACGGTGGATGGGGAACCGCGCTGGGGTTGACCCTGCTCCGGAAGGGACACAAGGTCTGCCTGTGGGGACCGTTTCCCGACACGATCGAACGCATCCGTGCCGCCGGCGAAAATAAGGATTACCTGCCCGGGATCAGACTTCCCGCTGAGTTGGAGTGGACGGCTGACCGGGCTCGTGTTGTCGAGCAGGCAGAGGCCGTGGTGCTGGCGATGCCGACCAAGTATTTTCGCGCAGTTCTGGAGTCCTTTTCCGGATTGATTCCTTCTTCAATCCCGGTGATCAGCGTGGCAAAGGGGTTGGATGGTGAGGAGTGCCGCCGGATGACGGACGTGGCGGAAACCATTCTCAAGGCGGGTCCGGTGGCGGCCTTGTCGGGACCGAGTTTTGCCTCCGAGGTAGCGAGTGGGGCTCCCACCGCGGTGGTGGCAGCCTGTCGTGATCATGCCCTGGCTGCCTATTTCCAGGACGTCTTCAATACCCAGCGGTTCAGGGTTTATACCTCGGATGATGTGATTGGCGTGGAATTGGGCGGAACGCTGAAAAATGTGATTGCCGTTGGGGTGGGGGTGAGTGATGGACTTGGATTGGGCCATAATGCGAGGGCCGCCCTGGTGACCCGCGGGCTTGCCGAGATTACCCGGCTTGGAGTGGCGATGGGGGCGTGTCCGGAGACCTTTGCCGGGTTGAGCGGAATGGGTGACCTGGTCTTGACCTGTACCAGCCGGCTGAGCCGGAATTATACGGTTGGGGAGCGGATGGGCAAGGGAGAGAAAATCAGCGATATCCTGGCCGGAATGAAGCAGGTCGCCGAAGGGGTGGAAAACTCCGCCTCCGCCGTCGCGCTGGCCAAACGCCTCGGGATGCCTGCTCCCATTGCTTCCGAAGTGCATGCCCTCGTTCATCAGGGCAAGGCGCCTCGGGACGCCGTGGAATCCCTCCTGGGTCGCGATCCGCGGCCGGAGCGGGACGGACATTAATTCGAATGGCCGAGACTCTTCATAGCTGGATTATTGCCGTGAATGGGGTTCTCTGGGGGCCGCCCATGCTGATCCTGCTTTTGGGTACCCATATCTTCCTGACCATCCGGACGGGATTCATGCAGCGACATCTGGGGCGTGCTCTAAAACTATCCATTACCCGGGAAAAGGATGCCAAGGGCGATATTTCCCCTTATGCGGCCCTGACAACGGCGTTGGCGGCCACCATTGGAACCGGTAACATCGTGGGCGTTGCCACGGCGGTGGCGTTGGGCGGGCCCGGCGCCGTCCTGTGGATGTGGCTCACCGGGGTGCTGGGCATGGCGACCAAATATTCGGAAGCGCTTTTGGCGGTGAAGTATCGCGTTCAGACCGAGGATGGCACCATGCTCGGGGGCCCGATGTATGCGCTTGAAAAAGGACTCGGACTGAAAAAAGTGGGCCTGCTGTTCGCGTTTTGTACCGTGGTGGCTTCCTTCGGGATTGGCAATATGGTCCAGGCCAACTCCATTGCCTCGCTGGCCAGGGAAACCATGAACGCTTCCCCGCATTGGGTCGGCTTGATTCTCAGCGGACTGACCGCCGTGGTGATTCTTGGCGGGATCCGGTCGATCTCCCGCTTCTGTGAAGTTCTGGTGCCCTTTATGGCCCTGTTCTACATCATCGGGTGTGTCGTGATTTTGTATGTCAATGGCGTGTATATTTTCCCCGCATTGAAGTTGATTGTGGAATCGGCCTTCACGGCGTCTGCGGCGGGCGGGGGATTTGTGGGGGCCACGGTGGTGATGGCCGCGCGGTTCGGTGTCGCCCGGGGATTATTTTCAAATGAATCCGGCATGGGTTCGGCTCCCATTGCGGCGGCTGCGGCGCAAAGCCGGAATCCGGTGCGACAGGCGTTGGTTTCGTCCACGGGGACCTTCTGGGATACCGTGGTGATCTGCGCGATTACCGGGCTGGTGGTTGTCACCAGCGTCATGAAAGCTCCTGCAGCTCTTGCCGGGCTCAAGGGGGCGGCGCTGACCAAGGCGGCCTTTGACACCCTGCCCGGGATCGGACCCATCGTCCTGACGGTGGGGCTGCTGACCTTTGTTTTCTCGACCATTCTGGGGTGGTCCTACTACGGCGAGCGTTGCGCCGAATATCTGTGGGGAAAAAGGGCGATCCTGCCTTACCGGATAGTATGGGTGCTTGCTGTCTATGCCGGCTCCGTGTTGACGTTGCAATTTGTGTGGGATTTTTCTGATATGGCCAATGCCATGATGGCCATCCCCAATTTGCTTTCCCTGCTCCTGCTTTCCGGAGTCATTGCCGCAGAGACGCGAAAGTATCTCCGTGAAGGGCATCTGGACGACCTTGCCGAAGGGGGATGACTTCTCCCTTGCTTCCGGGGCTTTCGGGAGGATAATGAAAGCCATGAGTTTGAGAACGTCATGGAGTGGGTTATTCCTTCTGATTATTGCGGTGCAGGGACTCAATGCCGCCGCCGAAGCTCTTCAATTTGATCGCTACGGAGTCATCATTACACGGAAACCCTTCGGGGAGGAAACCCTTCCGGAGCCACCGGTTGATCTCAATAAGCTTGTGGTTCCGCCGGATCAGTCCTTCACCGCCAAGTTTAAGATTGCGGCGGTCACCCGAAATAACAAGGGGATCGTCCAGGTGGGACTTGTGGATCTGAAAAACAACCGCGGCGCTCTGCTGGGAATCGGCGACAGCATTGAGGGGGTGGAGGTGGTTGAGGCGGATTATGTTACCGAGCGAGCCCGGCTCCGGCGTGATCCGGAAGATTACTGGGTTTCCATGAGTGGCGGTTCGAATCATTTTGAAAGGGTTCTCAGGGAGACCCCTGCTCCCGTGTCGGTCGTCAGTCCTGTGGTGACTCCGGCAAAAATAGCCGGGCGGATGGGGGCGCCCCGGTCCTCCTATGCGGCGCGCAGGCAGAGTCGGGAGGAAGCCCGCATTCGACAGGAACTGGATCGTTTGCAGGCTCTGGAGGCACAAAGGATTCGCCAGTCCAAAACCAATGAGCCGCCTACTTCCGTGGCGTCGTTGCGTTCCGGGAAGGGTAGCCCTTCTTCTTCGCTCAGTGTGACAGGCCAGAGTCTTCTTAAAATGCTGGGCCAGACCGAGGATTCCGAGATGTCGGCGGAAGAGGTGAATGCCCTGCTTCAGGAATATCAGAAAGAATTGATCCGGAGCGGGCAGACGCCCCTGCCAATTCCCTTGACCCCTGAAACCGACCAGCAATTGGTGGAGGAGGGCATCCTGCCCGCCCAGGAGTGAAGGGTGTTTGTGAAATGAATCAGGAGGGGATCGGAACCACACTGGGAATCACGGGCGAACCGCTTCGGCATGCGGTGCTCGCCATGGGCGCCGATATGAAAAATGCCTTGGCCATGGGGTATGACCGGCAGGTGGTGGTATCCCCGCTGATCGGTCCACTGGAGTCCCTCGAGGCGGTTGAACAGTTTGAGCGGGTGGCTTCCGGCTTTCCAGAGTTGCTGGGGCGCGCCCCTGACAGGATTGCCATTGACCTGCATCCCGATATGCACTCCAGCCGGTTCGGTCGGAAGCTTGCTCGGGAGGGGAATCTCCCTCTTGTGGAAGTTCAGCATCATCATGCCCATGCCGCCGCCTGTCTTGCCGAAAATGGAGCCCGGGCGGGCCTGGCTTTGGTCATGGATGGAACAGGCTGGGGCGGCGATGGAACGATCTGGGGCGCTGAATTACTGGAGGTTAAGGAAGACGGAACGTTTCGTCGGCTCGCCAGTTTTGCGCCCGTACCCCTGCCGGGCAGCGATGCGGCCGTGCGACGGCCGGCGCGGCAGTTGATCGGGCGGTGGATCCAGGCTGGGATTGAACTGACCGATCAGCGGCTGATGACACTTGGAGTGACGCGCGAAGAGGCGGGGGTTTGGGAACAGCAGTGCCAGCGGCAGGTGAATGCCCCCCTGACCCATGCAGGAGGGCGCCTGTTTGATTCCGTCTCGGTCCTTCTGGGGTTGGCTCCCCGCGACATCACCTATGAGGGAGAACCAGCAATTCTATTGGAAGGGGCGGCTCGGGAATGGCGAGGGGACGACCTTCCGGTTCTCCCTTTTGATATCCGGGAGGAGAATAGCCTGTTGTTGATAGACTGGGCGCCGACCTTCCGGAAACTGTGTGATCTGACGGAGGTTCGGCAAAATCCCCTTCAGTGGGCTATGGCCTTTCATGCTGCGGTTGCCCGGGCGGCCGGGGTCATGATAGATTACGGGCTGTTGAAGGCGCCGGGGCGCAGGGTGGGATTAAGCGGAGGTGTGTTCCTGAATCAGATCCTTACCGAACGGCTTTGCCGTCAGTTGGAGTGCGCTGGGGTAACGGTGCTCCGGCACCGTGTGACGCCGCCGGGTGATGGTTGCATTGCCCTGGGGCAGGTGGTTGTGGCGGGATTATGAATACTGAATACTAAGGATAGACTATGTGTCTGGCTGTACCGATGAAAATCATTGAAGTCCGGGATGATAAAACCGGGGTTGCGGAGTTGGATGGAAGCCGCCATGAGGTCAATCTCAGTCTGGTGCCTGATGCAGGGGTAGGTGCGTATGTCATTGTGCATGCCGGATTTGCAATTGAGCGCATGAACGAGCACGAGGCCCAAACCATTCTTTCCGTGTTTGCGGAAATCGCCGAGTGGCAGAAAAACGCGGTGGAGTCAGCACCCTCACCCCAGCCCTCTCCCCTGAAGGGAGAGGGTGTAACACCATGAACTACATCGACGGATTCAGGGATCCGGCGGTAGCCAAGGGGATCCGGGCCAAGGTGGATGCCTTGGCGGGGACGCTTCTTACTCGGAACCGCTCGGTGAATATTATGGAGGTGTGCGGCAGTCATACCATGGCCATTGCCCGGTACGGGATCCGGGATATTCTTCCCTCCACTGTGAACCTGATCAGCGGGCCTGGATGCCCGGTCTGCGTAACCCCGACCCGGTACATCGATGCGGCCATTACGCTGGCGGAGCGGGGAATCATCGTGGTGACCTTTGGCGACATGATCCTGGTGCCGGGTTCAGCCTCCACGCTGGCTGAATGCCGGGCGCGCGGGGGCGCCGTGGAAGTTGCCTATTCGCCGACGCGGGCGATTGAACTGGCCGTGGCAAATCCCGACCGTGAAGTTGTGTTTTTGGCGATCGGGTTTGAGACGACGACCGCACCGGTGATTTCGATCGTGGAACAGGCGATCCAGCTCGGCTTAAAAAATGTATCCCTGCTGACGGCTTTCAAGCTGGTTCCGCCAGCGCTGACGGCGTTGCTGGCCGATCCGGAGATCCGGATTGATGCGTTTCTCTGTCCCGCCCATGTGAGCGCCATTATCGGGGCCGATGCCTATAAGCCGTTTGCGGAAACCTACAAGGTTCCCTGCGTGGTGGCCGGGTTTGAGCCGCTCGATATCCTGTATGGGGTTCAGGGCATTTTGGAACAGATGACGCAGGGCAAGGCGGAGGTCGTGAATCAGTACGCCCGGGTGGTCAAGGCGCAGGGCAATCTCCAGGCTCAAGCCCTGATGGCGAAGTATCTTGAGCCCGTGGATGCGGCCTGGCGCGGGATCGGGGTGTTACCGAAGAGCGGGTTGGGGCTCCGGCCTGAATACGCCGCCTATGATGCTGAACTGAAATATAGTGTGACGGTGGAACTGGGGGCGGAGAATCCCGCCTGCGCCTGTGGCGAGGTGCTGAAGGGTAAGCAGAAGCCACCGGAGTGCAGTCTGTTCGGCACGGCCTGTACCCCGGACCATCCTGTGGGTCCCTGTATGGTGAGCACGGAGGGAACCTGTTCCGCCTATTTCAAGTATTTGCGCTGAGGCGATGCCGATCAAGTTTCCCAGCCATACCGCCAGGCGCCGGAACCGGAACCCGTAGAGAAACCAGAAGCAATAGAGAGCCAAAAAGCCTCCCAGATAGACGGGGGAGAGCGATGACGGGGTGGTGCTGATCCATTCCGCGCGGATTTGCGAAAGAATCAGCACCGGGCCGACAAACCCTATACAGACACCGGCCACTTCAAAGAACTTTTCAGGAATGTCAAAGAGAGTCATGCGCGGACTGTATACAGGGGGCGCGACGCTGGGCAAGGGGTTTCTGGTATGGCCCGGCAGGAAAGCGTTGACACATGCGGTGTAGGGCGGGCTTCCCCGGCTACCGCCGGGGAGCCTGCGTCTTCCTCGTCGTCCACAAGCTCCCTCCCGTTGGTCGGGAAGCTCGTCCTACAACGTACCCCCTTGTAGGGCGGGCTTCCCCGGCTACCGCCGGGGAGCCTGCGTCTTCCTCCCGCTTGTCCTACAACGGGGGGAACGGTGTCCGGACCTCACTTCCCTGGACGGATCTGATTGCACGAATTGTCCATTTTGGGTGGCCGCCCGCAGGGTTGGCTAAATACATAAAGGGGTTTGCAGGGAGAGCTTCCCCGATTCGAAGAGTGGTTTGTTGCTTTCATGAGACGTCAGCGACAAGTCTTTTCGCCACAGCCCGGAAGAAATCCCGGCTCCACAACTCCAGGGAGTGAGGATCTTCGACGAAACGAGCCACTTCCTCGCGTGCCTGATCCACATTGAGTGCGGAAATCCGCTCTTCCATCAAGCCGCGCCACGCCATTTCATCCAAAGGTCGGCTTTCCTTCCAGTGCCCACTCTGACGCATCCGGCTCTCGAGATGTGAAAGCTTTAGCTGCGGAGCGTGTCCGGCATACCAAGCCAAATCATACCAGTCGCGCCCCTTGACGCGGTTTTTCCACTTTCTGCACAAAACAGCATGCATCTTGCCCGCCAGGAGGTCGGGCAACACGTAAGCCCGCACGGCAAATTGAACCGGACGGAACAGAAAACACATTTCCGTTTCAAAACCCGGGGGTGGGTTTGTGTCAACCTCCAGTTTAACCTTCAGAATCTGCCCCTGCGGAATCATGCGCATCAGATCCTGGCCGGCCGACAACACCAGCATTTGCTCACGCGTCCCACCCTTCAAGAACGCCGATCGGATAGCGGAATCGGAGGCAGGTTCACGCACCTCCACGCTCAGGTCAAACCCGAACGCGCTGAGTTCTTCCCGCAGCCGCTCAACATGCCCTTTCAGGTCAAAAGAGTCGTCAGGAGCCAGCAGGGAGAAATCCAAATCCTCGGAATACCGATCCAAGCCATGCAGCAGACGCAGAGCCGTTCCCCCGTAAAATGCGGCATGTCTGAAGAACCCACCGCGCCAAAGCCCCAGCAGAGCCACCTGCTGCAGAATTTCACGCAGGATCCGCACATGTTCGTCAAGCGATCGTGGTTTGGCTTCTTTGAGCATATCGGCAATCACACTGTTCATGATGTTGCGCCCTCTCCCGTTGAGTTTGTCTTCCGTGCAAGATTCCGCACAAGTGCAGCCAAAATGCGCACCTTACGCGACCTGTAGTCTTTCGCCACGCATTCCAATTCCTCTGCGTCCAAATCCGCCAGAGCCCTCAGATCAACCCGGAGGTCTTCCGTCAGATATCGCCGCAATTCGGACTGCGACCGAAACGCCACGCCGCGCGTCTCCCGCAATTTATCCGCCAGTGCCTTGCCGGGTGAGGCCATGAGATAGGCCCGCCCATCTGCCAACTCCATGCGTGACACTCCGATACAAAACCCCCTGGCGGGAGCAGGACGATAGATAAACCGGCCCAGCGGGGTGTCATAGCATTTGGCTGCCCCCAAACACATGGACGTCACCGCATTCACACCTTCCGGAATCAGTCCATGCGCCGCCAGTGCCGATTCCAGTGAAACATAGGAGGGACCGTACATCAGGTTCGCCAACAATTCCCGGCTGTAAGGGCGCCGAGCGTATTCCTGGCCGAATACATAAAAACCCTTATGGACGCGTACAATCACACCTTTGGCCAATAGCGCTGAAACCTTGTCCCGTGGCCGAGCATATCCGCATAGCGCGTTTCCGAGCACAAGCGAATCAAATTCTTCCTGCCCAATAGCCTTCCGAATATCTATCATGGTGAAAATAATGACATATTAATCTTTCATTGTCGACAAATATTCGACATTTATAGTTGAATATGGCGCACCAGTCATCTACTTGCCGGTGACCCGACTTCGCCAAAAATCACGACTTTTGACTGAATTTACAGAATGTTCAGAATGGGAAGATGGCTTTGCGGTAGGGAGCTTATCCATAATTCTGTAGATTTTTTCATTCTGTCAAAGAATTCGTACGTTCTGACATGAATTTAGATGCGTCTGCCATGAGTAATTCATTGCATTAAGTAGACGAATATGTCATCTTTCAGAAATGAATTTCGATGAATTCATGGGAGCGATTGGAAAAGAAGACATTTTTACCACAGGATGGTTGTCTGTGGGGGGGCGGGCTTCAATGCCGAGTATTCGGCGACAATTGGATCGTTGGATCAAAGCAGGCAAGGTTATCCAGTTAAGGCGTGGGTATTACATGGTGGCGGATCCTTGGCGCCGTCATATGGTGAATGCCCTGTATGTTGCCAACCGCATCAAGAAGGCGTCATATATCAGTCTGCAATCCGCGTTGGCTTGGCATGGAATGATTCCCGAATATGTTCCGGAGACAACCAGCGTCACAACTGGGCGTCCTGAGACCCTTAAAACACCCATTGGTGTATTCTCCTATAAACACGTCAAGCCCGGGTGGTTCTTGGGATACAGTCAGGTTAAAACAGTTCAAGATCGAATGGTGTTCATGGCTACTCCTGAAAAAGCATTGCTGGATCTATTGTATCTCACTCCGGGAAGCGACGATCCCGGGTATTTGCGTGAATTACGGTTTGAACCTTCGGAGCATTTCAATTGGGAAAAGGCCCGTTTGATGGCCGAACTGGATCGGAGTCCAAAACTGGTGCGGGCGGTGAAGTGTCTCCGGGATATTCAGGAATCATGATGAGGGAGAGTGACGATGAAGGACTATCTTCGAGAATTGCTGGCTCGTGAAACGCCGGACTTGAACCGGCGCCGAAATGTGGTCCGTGAATATCTTCAGGCGCGAATGCTCCAACTATTGGGGGATCAAGGAGCCTATCGGGAATGGGCCTTTCTCGGGGGCACGGCTCTTCGGTTTCTCTATGGGTTACAGCGATTCTCGGAAGATTTGGATTTTTCGCTGAATCGGCAGGATACCAGCCACACGATTGTGCCTTTTATCGAGGGTGTGTGCGCGGCGTTTGTGGCTGAAACGTATTCCGTGGATCGGAAGATTCGCGAGGATAACACCGTCAAGTCGGCGGTGGTTAAATTCAGGGGACTTTTTTACGAGCTGGGTCTTTCGATGCAGCCGGATGAGGTTTTCATGATCAAGGTGGAAGTGGATACCCGTCCTCCGGAGGGGGCGGGCATGGCTATTTCGATAGTCAGGCGGCATGTTGAGGCCAGGCTCCTCCATTATGATCCCGCTTCACTGCTTGCGGGCAAACTTCATGCGGTTCTGAGTCGGCCCTACACCAAAGGCCGCGACCTCTATGATTTGATGTGGTACTTGTCGGACCGGCGTTGGCCCGCCCCCAATCTTATTCTTTTGAATAATGCCTTGGATCAGACGGGATGGAAAGGGTCGCCATTGACAGAAGAGACCTGGCGTAATGTGGTGGCCACCCGTTTGGAGCAGATGGATTTCGAGCGGGCTGTAATCGATGTTCGTCCCTTCCTGGAGCGACCGCAGGATGCCGCGCTCCTCACCCGTGATAACCTGCTGGATCTTGTGGGGAAAAATAGTCACGCAGGATCGTTGTAGGACGCGCTTCCCCGCCTCGAAGAGGTCGGGGAGCGTGTGGGAATCTGGGAGAAGACGCAGGCTCCCCGCCGTTGGCGGGGAAGCCCGCCCTACAAGGTGGAATCGCATTGTAGGCCGAGCTTCCCCGACC
>CAZOZF010000031.1:0-22256 GCA_964584205.1 uncultured Verrucomicrobiota bacterium | reverse complement strand
TGGATTTTCTCGGCTATCTGGATCGCCGACGCAAGGAGGCGGCGTAACCCGATGAAATCAAGCCGGTTACCGTGCAAAAAAGTTTTTGCACCAGATTCAAGGCAATCAAAACAATGGAATCGGAATGACATAAAAATGTGGAATGGTCGCGAAAAATCAATCAAGTGATGCAAAATTCAGGTATTAAAAAAGTGTTTGTATGCAGGAAGGCGTCCATGAGTGTCGCGTTCACGGCTGCAAAAGATGAGGGGGCGTTATGAAAAGAACGACAAGACGGTGGATGGCTTCTTTAACGGCGATGGTGCTGGTTGTGGGAAAAGCAGGGGCGGGCACGTACACATGGGACAATGACGGTGCAGCGCCTCTTAACGACGGGGGCGGCAGCTGGGCGGCCACCGGTGGTCAAAACTGGTTCGATGGCACTTCAACCTACGGCGCATGGGGCAACACTGTCAGCGATATCGCCGTGTTCGGTGTCAACAACGGGGCGGCCGGCAGTATTGCGGTTGGCACCGTAACTGCCAACGGGATTACGTTCAACGCACCCGGTTCTGGCAATTATACGCTTACCAACGGGACGATAACGCTTGGCGGGGCATCCCCGACAATTACAGCAAACGTGGACGCGACCATCGGCTCGTGTTTGACAGGTAGCGTAGGCCTGATCAAATCCGGCGCGGGCACTCTGACGCTCTCGGGCGCGAACACTTACACCGGTAACACGACAAACAATGGCGGAACGCTCAAGGTCACAGGTAAAATACACTCATATCATACCTCTACAGCCGTCGTAACGGTTCAGAATGGCGGAGTTCTGGAACTCGTTACGTGGATATATGGCGGCTCGCTGGGCGGGATTTCTGACTCAGCCAATCAAGTCGTCGTCAACAACGGCACGATTCGCATGACCGGCACGACGGCCTATGGCCGCGGCGTGATATTAAACGGCCCTGCTACCCTTGAATCGGCGGCTGGCGCCAACTGGACCATTACCCCCGGGTATAACTGGACTTACAACAACAACTCCATGGTTCTCACAGGCGCCGGAACCGGGGCGTTCAAAAGGCCCATTTCCGGCAACGGCAGCCTGACCAAGAGCGGTGCGGGCACATGGACCCTCAACGCCACGAACACCTACGGCGGCGGCACTGCGGTCGACGTCGGCATGCTGCAGTTTGCCACGACTAATTCGATGCCCGCCTCGGGTACGGTGACTGTTACAGGGGCTAGCCTGGCGGTCAATGTGGGCGGCCCGGGCGAGTGGGGCACGGGCACCAGCGGAGCCGGAACCATCGGTGGACTTCTGGGCGGAACGGGCGGACAGGGCAGCCCGGTGGCTTACTCGGGAGACATCACGCTCGGCTTTGACACAACCAATGCCGTTGGTACCCAGACCTATCCGGGCGCCATCACCAATGTGGGCGCCTCGCTGGCAATCACCAAACTCGGTGTGGGAACGCTGGCTCTCTCCGGCACGAACACTTACAGTGGCGGCACGGTGATCAACGCCGGCATGTTGAAACTTACCTCCACTGGCTCGATCAGCAATAGCCCGGTCATCAATGTGGTGAGTGGCGCGGTGTTCGATGTGAGTGCGAAAACCCCTTATACTATCCTTGCCAGCCAGACGCTGAAGGGGTCGGGTTCGGTGACCGGTTCGGTCACCCTCGCGGCCAATGCGACGTTGGAATGCAACTACAACACGGCGGCGGCGAATGTGCTGAATATCACAGGCACCCTGACGTTGCCCGCAAGTTTGACGCTCAATGTCAACGGATCCGGTCCCTTGCCGTCCAGCGTGGTCTTGTTCTCCGCAGGCACGCTTGCTGGAGCGACCGACTTGAGCGGCTGGACGGTCAACTGCAGCGCTAAACATGCAGCGACGCGGTTAATTGTCTCGAACAACCAGGTTAAAATGGTGACCCTACGCATGCGGATGGGTGATCTGGTTCTGCGTTACGATCGCCCAGCCCAGCGCTGGTCGGAAGAAGCGCTGCCGATTGGAAACGGCTATATGGGGGCGATGATCTTTGGCGGGCTTGATCAGGAGCGGATCCAGTTTAACGAGGGAAGCCTGTGGGTGGGCGACGAGCAAGATACCGGCTCCTACCAGGCCTTCGGTGATGTGTTTGTGGATTTGCAGGACAATGCTGCGAAGAAACAGGACTTGCCGGAAAAAGCGGATGCCCGCGATGTCGCGCGATATCAGTATCGGCGTGAGCTGGATATCTCCAGGGCGATACACACGGTGACTTACGAAAAAGACGGCGTGAAATATCGCCGCGAATCCTTTGCCAGCTACCCGGCAAGGGTCATGGCGTTTCGGTTCACCGCCGACAAGCCGGGCGCGCTGAATGGAACTGTCATGCTTACCGATATGCATCAGGCAAAGATCTCGATTGATCAGAATAGATTTACCGCGACGGGCTCGCTTGCGGGCTGTGGGCCGGAGTGGAGACAGAAAAAAAATGATCCGTACAAAATCGCCCTGAGCTACGAATCACAGCTGGCAGTGCGCAGCGATGGCGGCACCGTCGAATCCAGGGAGGGGCGGATTGTCTTTAAGAACGCGAACAGCGTGACCCTGATTCTGAGCGCCGCTACGGATTTTGTTCAGGATCATGCCAAGGGCTGGAAAGGAGAGCATCCTCATGCTGCTCTGTCGGCAAGAATCGATGCCGCGCTCAAGCGCAGCTGGGATGCACTTCTATCGGAGCATGTAAGGGATTATCAATCGCTATTTAATAGGGTCAGCCTTGATCTGGGCGAGACTACCAATTCTGACCTAATGACCGATGTGCGCGTGAAGGCGCTGGCCAAGGAGGCGGGATGCGACCCGGGGCTGGAACAATTGCTATTCCAGCATGGCCGTTATTTGATGATTGCCTCGTCACGACCGGGTTCCCTTCCGGCTAACCTGCAGGGGAAGTGGAACGATTCCAATACTCCCATGTGGCGCTGCGATTATCACGCCAACATCAATGTTCAGATGAATTACTGGCCCGTTGAGGTGGGCAATCTCTCGGAATGTTTTGAGCCTTTCGCTTCCTGGATTGACTCCATTCGTGAAGTGCGTACTGCGGCGTTCCGGAAAGAGTCCAAATTTCGCGGCTGGGCAATACGCGCTGAGAATGGTCCTTTTGGCGGCAGCACATATGTGTGGCAGGTGGGCGCGGCGTCATGGCTGCTCCAGAACAGTTATGATCATTATCGATTCACCGGCGATAAAGAATATCTGCGGAAATATGCGTATCCAGCCATGAAGGAAGTCTGCGACTACTGGATCGATAGCCTCATCCCCCAGCCCGACGGAACGCTGCTCACCCCGATGGGCTGGTCCCCGGAGCAAGGCCCCAGTGATATCGGCATCGCGTTTGATCAGCAAATGGCGTGGGATCTGTTTACCAGCACGATCGAAGCCTCTGAAGCCTTGGGTGTGGACGCCGGATTGCGTGCACAATTGACCGAACTGAAAAAGAAACTGCCTGAGCCGAAGATCGGGAGCTGGGGACAGGTTTTGGAATGGCGGACGGAACAGACAAATTATCAAGGCGACGCCGCCAGGTGTGGAAAGCTGGATACGCCCGAGAACAAGCATCGGCACCTTTCCCATCTGGTAGCGCTCTTTCCGGGACGGCAGATTTCAATCCAGAAAACACCGGCCCTGGCCGAGGCTGCCCGCGTCACCATGAACGCCCGCGGGGATGTGAGTACGGGTTGGAGCACCGCGAATAAAATCAACCTCTGGGCGCGCCTGCAGGATGGCGACCGGGCGTACCGGTTGATTAATTTTCTGCTCAAATGCCGCATCATGCCGAACCTGTTTGACACCCATCCGCCGTTCCAGATCGATGGTAACTTCGGCTATACGGCTGGCGTCTGCGAGATGCTCATTCAAAGTCACTTCGACGAAATCCATCTGCTGCCGGCGCTTCCCAAAGCCTGGCCCTCCGGTAGCGTCAAAGGCCTCCGTGCCCGTGGCGGATTCACGGTGGATATCGAATGGACGAAAGGAAGAGTCACCCGTTATCACATCACGTCTGCAGAACCCAAAGAGGTTAAAGTGCGGATCAATGGCGAAGTGAAAACGGTGAAATCCGAAAAAAAATAATCCAGTACTAATACAGCAGGAAATACAGCATGAACCAAACGTTTTACTCATTCGCCATCGCAGGCACTCTGCTCAGCTCGCTTGTTTTAGCCCAGCCCAGTTTGGGCGCGACTCCCCTGATCCTTCACTACAGTGAACCCGCCATGGAATGGGAAATGGAAGCCTTGCCTATCGGCAACGGCCAGATGGGAGCCATGTTATGAATAAAGAATCTACCATCTCGGAGCCGCCTTCAATACGGCTTGTTGCCCGCCACGCGGGAGTGTCGCCTACGACTGTTTCATTGGTCATGAACGGTAAGGCTGGCGTGGCGGAGGAAACCCGGCAGGCGGTGTTGAAAACCGTCGAGCAACTCGATTATGTTCCGCTGCCCGGCGGTCGTCCGCGCGGAAGCAAACCGGCTCCTGGCTGCACCAACATGATCGCGCTCGTCGCCCCGGGGTATTCCCAGGCGTCATTGAACTCGCCGGTCTACATGGACGTGCTGCATGGCGTCGAGGTAGCTCTGGCCGAAGCGGGCAAGACCATGGTGCTGCGGCATCTGCCACCTGGGGTGTCTGCTTCCATGGAGTTGCTTCCTCAAAAGGTTGATGGGGTGGTATTGTTCGGGCCGCCGCAGGAAGAACGCCTGTTTCGCCGCTTGCGGGGAACTCCCTGCGTACAAGTGATGGGTGCGATCGCTCCAGAGGAACCCTGGGATCATGTCAGTTATGCGAATGCCCGGATCGGAACGATTGCCGCCAACTATCTGCTTTCGCGCAACCATCGTCACACGGCCTTCGTGTCGTTCGGTCGGTCGGTCATCTTCAATGAGCGCGGCGAGGTGTTCAAGCGCACCATGGAGGCGGGCGGCGGGACCAGTCTGGAGTTCGTGGATGAGGCGTTGGTTGATTCATCCGGTAACCTCATGCAGGCGATTCCCGAACGGATGCAGGCGCTGGTGGACAGCCTGCTTGCCGTGAAGCCCTGGCCGACCGCCGTCTTCCTGGCGGGTGACACCGTGGCGCCCGCCTTCTATGCCGAACTGCAGCGGCACGGCGTAAAACCCGGCGCAGACCTGGATGTGATCGGATGTAACAACGAACAGCTCCTGCTGGCCAATCTGAAACTGCGGCCAGCCACGATAGACATCCACTCGGAACAAGTGGGCCGCAAGGCCGTGGAACACTTGCTGTGGCGTCTCGGCCATCCCCGCGCCCCGCGCATGACCGTGGTGTTGGAGCCAACACTGGTGACTTGAGCGGCATCATGCGGCGTACCCAGGCCGGACTCTCCAGTCAAAGCAAACAACATGAGGGACAAATCATGCGAAAACTGTTGAGCCATCTTTTGATGAATTCCCTATTGTTGTCTTGGAGCCTGACCGTCGTGGCAGGTGGGGGTGGCAGCAAGGCAGCCTTTCTTATCAACGCCTCAGACAAGTCACAGGTGCTTTCCCAACTGGATTTCGCCAGGCCCGGTCTTTCAGGGTTAAAGTCCGCATTGGATGCCGGGAAAGCGGACGAGGCGTTTGACCTGTACAAGACGATTCTCGCAAGCCGGGCGGCAACGCTGCCGCCCGTGGACTCTTTCACCTTCTGGCTTTTCAACCCCGCAAAGGCAACCGAACTTCTGGACGGAGTCCTGACCACCGGACACTATGGCCAAGGCGGAACCACGACTTACACCATCGGAAAGCCCGGCGCCGTGGACTGGTTTAAAATCCCTGAGGACGGCTATGACGCCGTCGTGCGGGATATTTCCACCATGCAATGGACCTGCAAATTGGCCGAGGCGTATTCAAAGACCGGAGATAAACGCTACCTCGACGCCTATCTGGGCTACTGGTGCGATTTCGCGGATAACTGGTCTGCGGGCTTCCAGATAAAGATGCGGGACCCGCAATTTCGCGGTCTCATCAACGGCTCCATAGCCTGGGCCGCCAACTCGCGGCTGTACAATGCCTGGCGTCTTGAAAGCCTTGGAGCAGGACTGCGCACCATTCTGCAGCGCGCGAAGACCGATCATACATTGCCGGACATTGATAATGCCCGGCTGGCAAAGGTGTTGAAGCATCTTTACTTCTGGGAAATACCGCCCTCGATGCGGTTTCTGATCGAGGATGGAGGCGTGCCCAACCAGCAGTTGCAACTGTCCGGGGAAATGTTCCTGTTCAGCATATTCCTCAACGACATGAAGGGTGCGGAGAACTGGCGCAGAGCGTCCTTGGACAATGTCCTGAACGGTTCCGGATATCTGCCTGACGGCACCGACATGGAGCAGAGCTTCAACTATAACAAGCGTTTGCCTGGCTCCCTGTTCCGCTCCATTTCTCTGGCGCAGGCGCTGCCTGCCGGAGAACGGGGTGACTGGTTGTCCGGCATGGAAGAACGCTGCAAATACCGGTTTTATTTCATGCACAGCCTCGTCATGCCGATGGGTGGACAGCCCATATGCGGAGGCAACAACGACCTCTGGGACGACTATGAAAAGCCGCTCAAGCTCATGCCCGGAATCACCGACAGGGATAGGGTCGGCAAGAATGGAAAATATCCCTTGTCAGAGGTAATCAGGGATCGCTTTTACGGCGAAAGGAACATGCCTGAGCCCGCGTTCCGTTCCATATATTTTCCTTACGGCGGGTACTATACCTTGCGCAGCGACTGGAGCCCGGATGCGCTTTACAGCTTTATCAAAGTCTCGCGGCCGGGCTGCGGCCATATGCGGGAAGGGAACAACGCCGCCACGTTCTGCGCATTCGGACGCCATTTGCTGGTCAATTCCGGCAGCAACAACTACGATCCCAAAAGCACAATTAAAAGCTACGGCTACAGTTCCATTTCCCAGAACAGCATTGCCGTGGATGGTTATGGGCAGACGTTGAATCTGGAGGCCACTCCACCCGCGGCTTATGAGACTCCGTTAAACTATCGTTTTCTGGACGGCAAGCACTTCAGCTTCGCCGAAGGCGTTTACGACCGCCTGTACAGCGGCTGGAACTTTCTGGATGCGAAACTGACGGACCAGCGAATCATCCGCGATGTGCAGCACAAACGACAGGTGCTCCTTCTGCGCGACGAGAAAATCTGGATTGTCACGGATGTGGTCCGGAGCGGGCAGGAGCACCGTTTCACTCAAACCTGGAATTTCCCGCCCGACTTCAAGCCGGATGAAGTCGCCGCCAAGGATGCAGTCATCAGGACCAGCCGTTCGGCCAATGTCAACATTGAGCTCTACCAGTTCATGGACGGCAGGCTGGACTACGACAAGTATTATGGATTCAATGAAGCGGGGCGCACGCTGGGCTGGGTGGCCAGGGCGGATCAGAAAACCAAGCTGGACGTGACGCCTGCGGTCGACCTCCACGCTTCATGGCGCAGCAAAGGAGAGAAGATCCTCATCACGATTGTCGTTCCCTTCAAGGCGGATAATCCGGTTAAATCAATCAGGCCGCTCACGCAGAAAAAGGCTGAGGGAGTCGAACTGGCGCTGAAGGACGGGAGGGTGGTGGAGTATGTGTATGGGGCGGAGAAGGCGGAGGCTACGTTGAAAACGCCGGAAGCCACGCTCATCCTGCTCCCCGGAGGCGGCTACGAGGAGGACGCCAAGTCAAAAGAGCGCCTGCCCATCATCGTCCCAACCGGCTTCCGATGGGAATTTGATGGAAATAGTGAAAACCCCAACTATTAATGAAAGGATACAATGAACACAGCGTCACTCAACGACCAATTCTTAACGCTGGCAGAGCCCACCCGGTGTGGGTCTGGGAATAAAGCGGGTAGCGACAAAACGATTGAAAGGAAGAAGAAATGAAACAGGCAATGAAACGTGTGAAGAATGTGTTATCTGTTGTGGTGATTCTGATGGTCGCATCGCGGGCTTGCGGGGCGTCATCGGCCGAGGGGACCAAGTCGGTCCGGCTGGTGCTTCCGGCGCAGGCAGGCCCGGTAGTCGAGAATACGGGCAAGGTTTTTGCGCGGCAGGTTTTGCAGCGCTGCGAGGCCACGGTTGTCACTAGCGGCAAGGCACCGCTGACGGTGGAACTGGCTGTAGAGAAGGGCATCGGCGCGGAAGGGTACCGCATCGAGGACCGGCAGGGCAGCGGCATCCGCATTGCGGGCAATGACGAACGGGGACTTGTTGCAGGCGTAGGCAAATTCCTGCGGACGTCGCGTTACGACAAGGGCGGCTTCACGCCAGGAACGTGGCGTGGAACGTCGGTACCGACCCGGCAGGCGCGGGGCATCTACTTCGCAACCCATTTCCATAACTATTACCACGATGCCCCTGTCGAGGAAATTGAACGGTATGTGGAGGATCTTGCGCTGTGGGGGTTCAACGAGCTGGTGGTGTGGTATGATACCCATCACTTCGACGGCGTTGATGATCCGAAAGCCGTGGAGTTCCGGAAACGGCTGCATGCCGTCATGGCGGCGGCGAAGCGGATCGGCATGGACGTGTCGCTCACGCTCATCAGCAATGAGGCCTACGGCAACTCGCCAGCGGAACTGCGGGCTACGCCTGGAGCCGGGCGCGGCGGCTACTACCCGTGCGCAGTCTGTCCGAGCAAGCCGGAGGGGATGAAGTATATCCTAAAACTCCTGGGCGAATGGTTTGACTGTACGGCTGATCTCAAGCCCCGGTCAATCTGGATCTGGCCCTACGACCAGGGCAGTTGCGGCTGCTCGGAGTGCAAGCCGTGGGGCTCGAAAGGATTCATGAAATGTGTCACAGAGGTGGGCAACCTCGCCCGCACGGAGATGCCGGGCACGAAGATCGTCCTCTCCACCTGGATGATTGACAACAACGAATGGCGCGGGATCAAGGAACAGCTCGCGCGGACCAAGGGTCTGGCAGACGAGATTCTTTTTGAGCCTTCCTCCGGTCCCAGGATCGATTCGAAAGAACTCGGTCTGCCGATCTTCGGCTTCCCGGAGATCAGCATGCACGAGACATTCCCGTGGGGCGGGTTCGGCGCCACCCCGCTCACCGCCCGTGCGCAGGGCCAATGGAATGCGGCAAAGGGTATTTCAAGCGGTGGGTTCCCCTATTCCGAGGGTATCTACGAGGATCTCACCAAGGTGGTCTACAGCCAGTTCTACTGGAACGACCAGCCGGCCGCGGAGACGGTCAAGGAGTACATTGCCTTCGAGTTCTCGCCGGATATTGTGGCTGACGTGGCGGGTGTCGTGAAGACGCTCGAACAAAATCATCATCGGCGCTGGTGGCCGGGCAAGTTGGAAGGTGTGAAGCTCGACATGAACTGGTTCCCTTCAAGAGGCGCCAAGCCGCAGGCCGATCCCGGCGCGGAAGAGGCGTATGCCGCGATGCAGCGGGTTGACGGATTGCTGACACCCCAGGCGAAGAAAGCCTGGCGCTGGCGTCAGCTCTACCTGCGCGCACTGCTGGATTCCGAACTGAAGACCAACGGCGGCAAACCGAACGAGCGTTGCAACGAGGCCTTTGCCGAACTGATCAAAATCTATTACGCGGAGAATGCCAATTCGGTTGTCCGGCCTCCGCTTCCGAAAGATTATCAGGGAAAGAAGTGAAATCATGGGCAACCTGGCAATGGTTGCAGGTCGAAGAGGAAGGCGCGAGAAGCGTGGCGCAGGCGGAAAAGACGAGCCGGCGCCACCACCCCGGAGTCTAAGACAGCATCGAGTTGCACGACGACAGGCAAGTAACCAGGCGAGCGACGAGCAAGGAGCTCTTGGGGAATCATCCGCAATGGCAGTACCCGAGTACCCCGTCCAATATAAACAGAGGGCGAGGAGATGGCCGCGTCGCGAGTGATGGGAACCGGTGAACCGCAATGGTCTAGCGAAGAAGCGGGCTAACCCCCGTTGAGCGAAGGTTCCCACGGTTAGAGGCCCGTGGCAGGGGAAACAGAGACACTATGCAACGAGTGAGAACACGATGGCAACAGACCTGACACGGATAAGTGAAAAGGCGCGCAAGGAACCGGAACTGGTGTTTACCAGTCTGTATCACCACATCTGCGATGTGGAGAACCTGCGAGCCTGCTACGACGCGCTGGACGCCCACAAGGCGACCGGCGTGGATGGCGTAACGAAAGAGGAATACGGGGAAAACCTCGACGCGAACCTTCTGGATCTTTCGGCGCGACTGCAACGGATGGGATACCGTCCGGGGCCGAAACGCCGGAGTTACATCCCGAAGCCGGGGAGCGCGAAAGGGAGGCCGCTGGGCATCAGCAATTTTGAAGACAAGATTGTTGAGGCGGCGACCAAGCGGACGCTGGAACCGATTTGCGAGGCCGTATTCGAGGATAGCAGTTATGGATACCGACCGGGATGTAGCCAACACAAGTGTTTGGATGCGCTTGGACGGACCATCCAGCAAAAGAAAGTGAGCTATATCGTGGAAGCCGATGTTCAAAGCTTCTTCGATAAAGTGAACTGGGAGTGGATGATTAAATTCCTGCGGCACCGAATCGGGGACGAACGAGTCATCAGGCTAATAATCCGGATGCTGAAAAGTGGCATCATGGAAGACGGGCTGGTGCGGGCTACCGAAGAAGGGACACCGCAGGGGTCCATCCTTTCGCCACTGCTATCGAACATCTACCTGCACTACGTGCTGGACCTGTGGTTCAGCCAGCGGGTGCACAGGCAATGTCGGGGCGCGGCGTATTACTATCGCTTTGCGGACGACTTTCTAGCCTGCTTCCAGTACAAAGACGATGCGGAGAAGTTCCGTCAGAAGTTGGGTGAGCGGCTCGGAGAATTCGGGCTGAAACTGGCTGAAGACAAGACGCACTGCATTGAATTCGGGCGTTTTGCCCGAGAGAACGCGCAGGCACGCGGCGAAAAGCCGAAGGAGTTCACCTTTCTGGGGTTCACGCACTACAGCGGGAAGACCCGAGAAGGGCACTTCAAGGTGAAGCGTCGCACCAGCCATAAGAAGCTGGGGCAAAGCCTAAGCAAGTTCAAGGACTGGGCGATGAAAGCCCGGCCTGTACTGACAATAGGGGAGATGATCAGGGCGGCCCGAATCAGAGTGATCGGGCACCTGAGTTATTACGCTATAACGGACAACGCGAAACGGTGCGGTAATTTCGTTTATCGTGCCACCCGCCTGCTATACAAATGGCTCAACCGCAAGAGCCAGCGCAAGGCGTACAATTGGAACCGGTTCAATCAGGTTTTACGCCTGCTGGACTGGCCCGTCGTGAAAATCCGGAAAGACCTGAATCCATGTCGTAGAGCGGAGGCATACTAAACATTAACCGAGGAGCCGGATGTATGGGAAAGCCGCTTGTCCGGTTCTGAGAGGGATAGGGGTACAACTATGAAAAGGAAGACATATTGTGGCACCGGCGCGAAAGCAGACGGAAACGGAGAAGACAAGCATCATCCTACAGTCAAAGGAGTCTCTTGCTTACTCACAAACTGGATGCTGAAAATGCTGGTGTTTGCCGGACTGTTCGTTGTGGCGGAGGCTGATCTGGTGTCGGCCGCGGCAGATGTTGTTACTGACCTGCGTTGTGAATATCTGTGCAATCCATCCGGTATTGATGTTGTAAAACCGAGGCTGGGGTGGAAGCTTGATGGCGGAGGCGCGCGCGGAGTCCGGCAGACCGCGTACCGTGTATTGGTATCGTCCGGCAGTGAACTTCTGGGCCAGGATAAGGGCGACGTGTGGGATAGTGGGAAGATCGAGTCGGATCAGAGCGTGAACGTCCCGTATGCCGGTGCGCAACTTGCATCGGCAGGGCGTTATTGGTGGAAGGTTAAGGTCTGGGATACGAACCGGAAGGAATCGGACTGGAGCGCGCCGGCGCAGTGGGATATGGGATTGTTGGACCCGGCTGACTGGCAGGCGAAATGGATTGGCACGGAAAAGCCGCTGGAGAGGATGCCGCTGTTGCGTCGTGAATTCAAGGTGACGAAGCCGGTGAAGCGAGCCATGATGTATATTTCGGGACTCGGCTATTATGAGTTGCGGCTGAACGGGCAGAAAGTGGGTGACTATGAACTTGAACCCGGATGGACCCTTTACAACAAGACGTGTCTTTACACGACGTACGATATTACCGCAATACTTGCCCGGGGTGCTAATGCGCTGGGAATTATTCTGGGAAACGGTTTTTACCGATGCATGGGGATCCAGGGCAGGTACCGGAAACTGACGACCGTGTATGGCCCGTTGAAAGCCGTTGCCCAGCTTGAAATCGAATATGGCGATGGAAGCCGCGAAAACATATTGACCGACGAGTCGTGGCAAGTGGCGGAGGGGCCCATTACCGCATCGTGTGTATTTGGCGGCGAGGATCATGACGGCGCGCTTGAGTTGCCGGGCTGGGACAAGCCAGGTTTTGACGCATCAGCGTGGGCGGCGGCGAAAGCGCTTCCTGCGCCAGCCGGGAAGCTGGCAGGTCTTTCCTGCGCGGCCTCACCGGTCAAGCGGCATGAAGTTTTCAAACCCGTGAGCGCGAAAGATGTGCGGCCTGGTGTTAAGTTGTACGATTTTGGGCAAAATGCGGCCCAGCGTTTTCGGATTACGGTTAAGGGTCAGCGTGGCGCGTCAGTCAAGATCTGGCCCTCCGAGTTGACGCGGACGAATGAAATCTGGCAGAACAGCATCGGCACGCCGACGTACTGTGTATACAAGTTGCGTGGCGACGGAGAGGAGACGTGGTCGCCGACATTTTATTACTGCGGTTACCGGTATCTTCAGATCGAATGTATTCCAGCCAGCTCCGGGGCGGCGGAGCCGGTTGTGGAATCGATTGAAAGTGCGGTGATCAGCACTTCGGCGGAACCTGCCGGTAACTTTGCGACGTCAAACGAACTTATTAATCGAATATTTGCGCTCATACGCTGGGCGCAGCGCAGTAACATGGTAAGCATCATGACTGATTGTCCGCACCGCGAGAAACTCGGCTGGCTTGAGCAGACTCATTTGAATGGAAATGCGTTGCGGTACAACTATGACTTGAACGTGTTTTTCAACAAGATCATGAACGATATGGCCGAGAGCCAGCAGGGGAACGGACTTGTGCCTAACATTGCGCCTGAGTATGTGGTGTTTGGTGGCGGGTTCCGTGATTCGCCGGAATGGGGCAGTGCCATGGTTCAGATTCCATGGCAGCAGTACAGGTTTGCCGGGGATGTCGGCCTGCTGGAGCGGTATTACGGCAACATGGCCCGCTATGTGGATTACCTGGGAACCAGGGCGAAGACCAACATTCTTGCATATGGTCTCGGCGACTGGCGCCAACTGGTAGGTACCCGTGTCGGTGTCACGGCAACTGTGATCTATTATGACGATGCGCGGATAATGGCTGAGACCGCAACGCTGCTGGGGAAGGCGGAAGATGCCGCCCGTTACAGGAAGCTGGCTGAAGCCATTCGCGAATCGTTTAACGAGAGATTCTGTAATCAAAAATCATATAGCACTCAGACGGGCAACGCGATGGCGCTTGATCTCGGCCTTGTGTTGGACGAAAACCGCCCGGTTGTGCTTGAGAAGCTTGTTGATAATCTGCAGGCGTCCGGGCTCAAGGCCGGTGAAATCGGATTCCCTTATCTTCTGCGGGCATTGGCGAATAATGGCCGGTCGGATGTGATCTTTACCATGATCAATCAGACAAATAAGCCGGGATACGGATTCCAATTGAATTGCGGCGCGACCAGTCTTACTGAGGACTGGGATTTCAGGGGCGCATCGCAGAATCACTTCATGCTGGGCCATATCATGGAGTGGTTCTATCACGATCTGGCAGGCATCCAGTCGGATCCGTCGTCCCTGGGATTCAGGAGGATTGTCATCCGGCCGACACCCTGTGGCGGATTGAAGTGGGTCAAGGCGCATTATGACTCTCTTTATGGCAGGATTGCCGTTGAGTGGAGTAATGAAGACATGTTTAAGTTGAAGGTTGTCGTTCCTCCGAATACAACAGCGAAGGTTTATATTCCTGCGAGCAACGCGAATGATGTTACCGAGGGGAGTCGGCCCGCAGGTGAGGCGGAAGGGGTCAAGTTTCTACGGATGGAAAAAAATTGCGCGATATATGAGACAGGATCGGGAACTTTTGAATTTGCATCGTTGAGCAGTCGTTATTGGAAGGAAAACAAATGAAAGCAAACAAGTAACGAATGAAAGGAAAATAAATGACTATTAAAACATCAATATGCTTAGGGTTGTGCCTGTTGAGTTCGAATTTGCTGGCGGCTGAGACGGGAGACAAAGCGACAGCAAAGAATTCGAAGAGCCAGGTGCTCGCAATCGGAAATGCCGAGCTGGCTGTGATGCTGGGAGAAAAACCGAGCGCGGCGGAGAAGCGTGTAACGGAATTGCTTGCGGAGCGCATCAAGGATCGCGCCGGCGTTGCGATGGCCGGGCCGGGCGACAAGGCCGCATTCCGGCTGGTGATCGGCAAGGTGGCATCGAACGCCCAAATCAAGAAATTTGCCGGTGCGCACAAGGAGGTAGCCTCGCTTGGCTCCGACGGATATGTCATTGCCGTCAACCCGGGGAGTAAGGAAATCCATATCGCAGGCCAGAGCGACAGCGGGGTTGTGGCTGGGGTGGGGCGTTTGATGCGCGAGATGCGATACCAGAATGGAAGGGTTGAAGTGCCTTTCCTTAATATCGCGGAGACTCCGCAGATGCCGAATCGCGGCATGTATCTGTGGGCGCGCAAGTATTACTTCAACGAGCCGGACAAGGTGGACCGCTACATCGAGGAGTTTGCCTTATGGGGCGGCAATGGCATCGTGTTCTGGTTCGAGATGGGTATGTTCGAGAATTTCCAGGATACAAAGGGCGAGAAGAGCGAGCTGAATTCCGGCTACGCCCGCCTGTATAAGCTCGACAAGAGCCTCGCGAAGGATTGGATCGCCTTGTATATGCGCTTCTACGCTACCGCCCGCCGCATGGGCATGAAAACAGGACTTTTCATGGTGGCCAACGATGCTTACATGTCCTCGCCGAAAGAACTGCGCATAAGTCCGATCATCGGCTGCCCGGAATGGTATCTGTGCCCGTCCAAGCCCGATGCGGTGCAAAAGATGGTTGCCTGGCAGGAAGAAGTCTTCAAGGCGCTGGCACCTCTTGACTTTTACAACATCTTTCCGGCCGACCCCGGCGGGTGTGCCTGCGAACAGTGCAAGCCGTGGCCGACGCGTGGCTACTGGAAAGTGGCGAGACCATTGGCGGAGCGGATTCACAGGATTTCCCCGAAAACACAGATCTGGATAGATACCTGGCATCTGAACCACCCGACGTTCGGGGGCAAGGACTGGAAGAATCTGGTGGACAGCCTGGACTGGAGCAAGGAGAGGCCGGAATGGTTTGCCGGTTTCGAGGTTGCGCTCGCGCCTAATCATAAATATGCGCGTATGACGGCTGAAGAGCGCGATTATTACAACAAGGCGAAACAACCTCTGATGGTGTTTCCTGACATCTCTATGTTTGGAAACCACACCGGCATGCTTGTCAACAAGGCGTACTGGAAGAAGCTCCAGGACGAACTAAACGGATATGACCCTGTGTTGATGAAGGGCGGCTTGCCCTACAGCGAACGCTGGAACACCGATGTTGCCAGCGTAATGATGCTGTCCTGGTTCTGGAATCCGAAAAAAAGCGCGGAGACTGTGATGGATGAGTATGCTTCGTTCTACTTCGGGCCGGAGGCGGCATCTGGCAGGGAACTGCTTGAACTTCTGGATGACTCAAACAATGATCCGCAGCGCAAGGAAAAGATCAGGGAGAAGCTTGCAACGCTGGAGGCTTCACTGCCTGAGTGGGTGAAACGCGACTGGCGCTGGGCTGAGATCGCGGAATCCTGCCGGTTCAGAACTCGGTGATACCGGTCAAGGTGGGAGGTAGTGTCGCGCAAGAGCTGTCAAACGGCAGGGAGGGGTGGATGGGTATGAGTAGATCTTTGAATCGGGTTTGCAACCACGGCCCTGTGTTCTTGATCGGAGCGTTAATGGGTCTTACCACAGTGATGGATCCGGAACTTAAGGCGGGCGAACTGGCCCTGCGCTACGACCAACCCGCGGCCCGGTGGGAACAGGAAGCTCTGCCCATCGGCAACGGTTCCCTCGGGGCGATGGTGTTTGGCGGGGTTCCGCGCGAACGGATCCAGTTCAACGAGGAGAGCCTCTGGATCGGCGATGAAATCGACACAGGGGCCTACCAGGCGTTCGGCGACCTGTATGTCGAGTTGAACCATACCAACGCGACCGGCTACCGGCGTCAACTCGATCTCGGCCGTGCCGTGCATACGGTCACCTACGAGAGCGGTGGGGTACGCTTTGGCCGGGAGTATTTTGCCAGCCATCCGGCGCAACTTCTGGTCTTCCGTTTCACCGCCGACCGCCCGGGCGTCTATGGGGGCCGGATCACGCTCAAGGATGCGCATCGGGCGGTGTCCGTTGCCGGTAAGAATCGGCTCACCGCCTCGGGATCACTGGCTGGCTTGACCCAAGCCGCGCTGGGCCGCCGGTGGGGCCAATCGAGTCCGCCCGAGGCGCAGGGCAAGCCCTTCGGCATTGCGTTGGACTACGAGTCCCAGGTGCTGGTCCTGAACGAGGGTGGCACGCTCGAGGTGAAGGACGGCGCCATTGTTTTTAGCCAGGTGGATGCCCTGACCATTCTGCTGGCGGCCGGAACGGATTTCGTCCAGGACCGCGCCAGGGGTTGGCGCGGTGAGCATCCGCATGCGGCCCTTTCCAAGCGGCTGGAGAAGGCCGCCACCACAAGCTATGAAAACCTGCTGGATGCGCACCTCAAGGACTACCAAAAGCTCTTCGGGCGGTTGAGCCTGGATCTTGGCGCCACCCCGGAAGCCATCCGCAACCTGCCGACCGACCGGCGACTCGAGGCCTTCCGCCGGGCCGTGGATGCGGCCGGCCTTCTGCCGGCCAGCGCCACCAATCCCAATCCGGCACCGGTGATCCTAGCCGCATCCCCGGATCCGGAACTCGAAACGCTGCTCTTCCAATATGCGCGCTACCTTTTGATCAGTTCCTCGCGGGCGGGGGACCTGCCCGCCAACCTGCAGGGGCTCTGGAACCAGGCGAACGTCCCCATGTGGCGTTGCGACTACCATTCCGACGTCAACCTCCAGATGAACTACTGGTTTGCCGACCTGGCCAATCTGCCCGGCTGCTTCGAACCACTCGCCGAGTGGCTTGCCTCGGTCATTCCGGTCAAGCGCGAGGCAACCGCCAAAGTCTACAAGACGCGTGGCTGGATGTGCCGTTCGGAAAACGGCCTTTTCGGCGGCCAGAGCTACCATTTCGTCCCCGGCGATGCCGCCTGGCTGGCCCAGAATATTTGGGACCATTACGCCTTCACCCAGGACCAGGGCTATCTCGAGAAGCGGGCCTATCCAATCCTCAAGGAACTCTGCGAATTCTGGGAGGATTACCTCAAGGAGCGCCCCGATGGCAAGCTGGTGAGCCCCAAGAGCATCTCGCCCGAGCACGGCCCTGCGGCGGAAGGCAACTCCTACGAGCAGCAGCTGGTTTGGGACCTCTTCACCAACACCATCGAAGCCGCCAGGAAAATGGGCCGGGACGACGAGTTCCGCCGCAAGGTCGAGGCGATGCGCAACCGGTTGCTTGGACCGAAAATCGGCAAATGGGGGCAACTGCAGGAATGGGCGGAGGACCGCGACAGCCGGACGGACACCCACCGGCATCTCTCGCACCTGATTGCGGTCTATCCGGGGCGGCAGATTTCCCCTCTGCAAACCCCGGAACTGGCGGCGGCAGCCAAGGTCTCGATGAATGCCCGCGGCGACCGTTCGACCGGCTGGGGCCAGGCTTGGCGGGGCTGCATCTGGGCCCGGTTGCACGATGGCGACCGTGCCTACTCCATCCTGGGTTGGATGGTCCGGGAAAATATCCTGCCAAACCTCTTCGACAGTTGTCCTCCGTTCCAGATTGACGGCAACTTTGGCTATGCCGCGGCCGTGGGCGAGATGCTGGTGCAGAGCCATGAAAGTGTTTCGACTCTCGCGTCACGAGTCCCGCGTCAGGGATCGGATGACCGTTCGAGCTCTGTGGAATTAAATTCTGGACATGCAACACGAGACCCGGAACTCGAGGCTCCTGTCATTCACCTCCTGCCCGCCCTCCCCAAAGCCTGGCCCACCGGTAGCGTCAAGGGGCTTTGTGCCCGGGGCGGCTATCAGGTTGATATCGAATGGAAGGACGGCAAGGTCACCTCCTACCGTATTGCCGCTGCTGACAGGCGTCAGGTAACAGTCCGCGTCAATGGTGAAACAAAGGCCATAAAATGCGAAAAGAATTAACGATGCAAAAAGTCGATGTATTGGTCTTGTTGGCCGTGACGTCAGATTATCGCCGGAGAACAGAAACTAAAAGAGTAAATCAATGGGCGCGCCAGTGATCCAACTTCCAACTGAAACCGAAAGCGGACTCCCGGGCCGTTCCCGGTGGAGCGTTGGCAGCCTGACGTATACCAGCGCCGGACTGGTTATTCTCTTTCTGCTGCTGCTGCTGGGGGATTTCGGGTGGATGATGCGCGAGCGGTCCATCATCCCCCTGGGACAGTTGCTCCTTAAGAAATTCCAACCCAGTGACCTGATCACCAGCCTGCTTTTCGGCTCGATCCCGGCCGGACTCACCATCATCATCTGGCCGATCGTGAGCGTCTGGAGCGACCGCACGCGCAGCCGCTGGGGCCGCCGTATTCCCTTCATGTTCTGGCCGACTCCCGTGGTGACCGGGGCAATGGTGGGACTGGCCTATACACCGCAAATCGGCGCCTGGCTGCAGCATCTGTTTCATGGGACGGGGTCAGTGAATCCATGGGTTATCGCCGTGTTCGCGACATTCTGGGTGATATTCGAAGTTTTCGCCCTCATCACCAATAACATCTTCACCGCCCTTGTGAATGATACAGTGCCGCGCCGGATCATCAACCGGTTCTTCGCCCTGTTCCGCATGGTTAGTCTCGGCGCCGGGGTCTATTTCAATTATTCACTTATCGGCAAAGCCGATAACCATTTCACAGGTTTGTTACTGGGTATCGCCGCCGTGTATTTTGTTTCCTTCATGGTGATGTGCGCCTTTGTCAAGGAAGGATCCTATCCGCCTCCTCCGCCGGTTGGACGCTCAGGGGTTATCACCAAGGTGCGGATGTATGTGCGCGAGTGCGGCCAGGATCCGTTTTATCGGACCGTGTTCGTGACCATGGCGTTCGCCGGTCTGGCCTTCCAGCCGGTAAACATATTCAGTCTCTTTGCCGCCAAATCCTACGGGATCGATACGGGCATCTACGGGAATTCCCTGGCGCTGACCTATATCATCGGCTTTTTCATCGCTTTCCCCATCGGCTGGCTTACCGACCGGTTCCATCCCATGCGTACCGGCCTGGTGTTCCTTGCCCTTTACGGTCTTCTTATGACGTCGGCATACTGGATCGTGCGTGGACCGGAGTCTTTTCTGGTCATGTTCGTGGTCCATGGCGTATCCGCCGGAATCTACGGTACGGCCGTGTCCGGCCTGCTGCCGATGCTTTTCCCGCGCGGGCAGTTCAGCCAGTTTTATTCGGCCACCTACATCCTCATCAACATATTAGTCGTGGTCGCTTCACCCGTTCTCGGACAACTCATGGATGTGACAAACCATAATTACCGACTCATGTTTCTGCTGGCCGGGCTGATCGCGTTCGCGGCATGCGCCTTCTGGCTGCTGTTGAACCGCGGGTTCGTCCGCAATGGCGGAGTGAAATCTTATCAGCCTCCTCAGGTAGAGGGGTTTTGAATGAGGACAATTGAAATGGACTTACGACAGACACAAGTCGTGGAAGGGCAGGCGCGGTTCACCGTGATCACGCCGGTTTGCGTCCGCATGGAATACGCGCCAAAGCATGGGTTCGTGGATGCCCCCACACTTTTCGCGACGCAGCGGGACGCGGGGCGCGCCGATGTCGCGGTCACGCGTAAAGACGGTCTGTTGACGCTCGATACGGGCAGCCTGCTCCTCGCCTACCGGCCTGACGGCAAGGCCTTTCATGCCGGCAATCTGACGGTCACCCTCCGCCATGGCGGCGGAGGGACGGTCTGGACGCCGGGACTGCGCAACACGCAGAACCTGGGCGGGCCGCTGGCCACGCTGGACGAAGTCGGCCAGGCCGTGCCACTGCCGGAGGGGCTGCTCTCGCGCGACGGTTGGCAGTTGATTGACGAGAGCGGGAGCCATGTGATGGTAGATGGCTGGATTCGCCAGCGCCCCGGGGGATTGCCGGTCGGGCGCGGGATGGAGTTCGGCCAGGACTTGGACTGGTATTTTTTCGGCTATGGTACGGACTACAAGGCCGCCCTGCGCGCGCTGGGCGTGGTGTCCGGCCGCGCCGCATTGCCCCGCCGGCATGTGCTCGGCTCGTGGTACTGCCGCTGGCACCGCTACACCGCAGAAGATTTCCGCCAGATTGTGCGCGAATACCGGGAGCACGACTTTCCGCTCGACGTCCTGGTGATGGACATGGACTGGCATACGCTCGACGCCAGCGCCGGAATGGGGCACGCCTATACGCTGGGCTGGACCGGTTATTCCTGGGATCGCACGCTGCTCCCCGACGCCGAGGCGCTGCTGAAGGAACTCAACGCCGACGGCATTCGCGTTGCGCTGAATGACCATCCCGCCGATGGCGTGCGGGACCACGAAACCAGTTATCCCGATTTCATGCGTCGGTTGGGGCGCGATCCCTCCGGTGGCGGCAATCCGCCCTTCGATGCCGGCGACCGCACCTATATGGAGGCCTTCTTCGAGGCCGCCCATGCGCCGCTCGAACGGCAGGGAGTCGATTTCTGGTGGGTGGACTGGCAACAGGACTACGCATTCCCTTATGTGCATGGCGTGCCGGGGCTCAAGCACCTGCCTTGGCTCAATTATCTCTATTACCGTCATTCCGAGCGTACGGGCTGTCGGGGCCAGGGCTTCAGCCGCTGGGGCGGCTGGGGCGACCACCGGCATCCGATCCATTTCTCCGGCGATGCCGTGGCGAACTGGGCGATGCTGGCCTTCGAGATTCCGTTCACGCTGGCGTCCGGAAACGCCGGCTGCTTCTTCTGGGCTCATGATATCGGCGGGTTCAACGGCGAGCGCGATCCCGAGGCCTACACCCGCTGGACGCAGTTTGGCGCCCTGTCCGCCGCCCTGCGGCTGCACTCCTACGGCGAAGCGCTGGACCGGCGCCCCTGGCTCTGGGGGGAGCCGTTCGTCAACGCCATGCGCGAGGCGTTCCACCTGCGGGCTCAACTGTTCCCCGCGATCTACAGCGGTGTCCGGCAATGCCATGACGACATGCTGCCGCTCCTGCGGCCGATGTATCTGGAATACCCGGACATGCCGGAAGCCTATGCGTGCGACACCCAGTACATGCTCGGCGATGCCCTGCTGGCCGCGCCGATCGTCACGCCCGGTGTCGGTCCCGACCGGGTCGCGACCCGAACCGTCTGGCTGCCGCCCGGTTCCTGGTGCAACTTCTTCACCGGCGAGCCACTGGACGGCGGCCGCACAATGACGGTCACAGCCGGACTAACCGACATTCCGCTCTTCGTGCGGGCCGGCGTGCCGCTGCCAATGCAGCCCTACACCCCGCGCATGACCTCGACCCCGCTCGCCACGCTGGTGGTCCGCTGTTATCCCGGCGCGAGCGGCCGCTTCCGGCTCTACGAGGACGACGGAGTCAGCCAGGGTTACCTGCGGGGCGAATGCGCCTGGACGGAACTACAGTCCGAACAGCATGACCATGGCACGCGGATCCTCATCGGCGCGACGGAAGGACGTTATGCGGGACAACCCGCGGAACGCGCCTACCGCATCGAACGGCCCGGCCTGGAACCGGCCACGCGGGCGACCGTCGATGGCCGCCCGGCGAAACTGGAATACGACGCGGCGCGCAACATGAGCATTGTCATTATCCCGGCACACGATATCCGGAGGCCGATCAAGGTCGTTATGCAGGGGGAAACGAATTGAAACAGGAGGGGTTTTAAATGAGGACAAAGGATGATATGGAGTGCTCAATTGATTTTTCGATAGAGCGGTGGGATCGGGTTAAGGAAGCGCATCGGTTATGGTGGGCTAATGAGTTGCATAGGCCGCTGATTCATGTGGCTCTGCATGGGGCGCCCAGTCGTCGCACTCCAGCC
>CAZOZF010000030.1:0-22308 GCA_964584205.1 uncultured Verrucomicrobiota bacterium | reverse complement strand
TCCGCGGGCACCCCAGCAGCGTCGCCATCCGTGTCGCCGTCAACAACTCCTTCATCCCATCCCTCCCTTTCCGCTTTTCAGCCTTTCAGTTTTTGCCTTTTCAGCATTTCCTGGCTCGCGCCATGCGGACATCATCGCAGCAAAAAAAAACGCCCGCATGGAAGCGAGCGTGGATTCTAGGGGAATCTGGGGGATTCTAGCGGGGGGGCTAGCGTCGTCGGATTAGGGGGTTTTGGGGGATTCTGGCGGGGTTTTGGCCGCCGGATTGTGGGCATCTGGGGGAATCTGGCTGGGGCGGAGGCTAGCGTCGCCGGATTAGCAGGCGGTACCGCTCGGCACGTAGGTCGAGCGTTTCAAATATTCGATCAAAGCCGCTGCAATTACGAAAGAGATCGTGCCGCAGCCGGTCTGCCTTGATTTTTCGCACCGGCCGTGTGTCGTTGTAATCTTTTCGGATCGTCTCGTGGTCGAAGACGAAATCGACGGCTCCGCCACACCGTTTCATGAGGAAGGTGAGATACGCCCGCCGTAGCGACTGCCGATAGAAGGAAACCTCGAATCCATCCGCAAATCGAATGGCGTTGAAATCGCCCACCACGTCCACCGTCTCCAGCGTACCCGTGGACCAAGGCCCACGCGGTTCCGGAACGGCAAAACCGTCCGCCGCGCACGGGACACCCTGCAGCTCCCAACGACCTTTTGCTTTTGCGAATGTCGTTTCCCGGTCAAGGCACACGCAACGGTGCCCGTGCTCCGACGCCAAGTCCGCGAGGACGGGGTCGTGGAACGGGAGAATGAACAACTGCGGATCGCCACGGAGGAGATGCCGTGCCCAGCCCAGCGCCTGTTTGTCGCTGTCGGCCACGAGGAGCAATGCGGTCCAAGCCTTTTCCCCTGATCGCAGAACCCCGACATCGCAGACCCACGGCGTCTCGAAAGGTCCCTCTCCCCGGTGGGGCGCCAACCCGAGCGCCTGGGAAACGGCGCCGCCGATCCTTTCCCAGTCCAGCCGCCACCGCAGAACCTGAACCGCCGTCAAACCGGTCACGGGGGCGACGCGCGTGACATCCGGATCATCCGGCCGCGCCGTGTAAGTGCCGTCATGAATGCGCCGCGGCACCAGCGGCAAGCCGCTCTCAGGGTCAGGGAAGGTGCTGGCGACGGTTCCCGGCAAACCAATCAGGAACTGGGCCATCGGGGCAAAGCCGTCGCCAAGACGGCGCTGCCAGTCCGTACGGCATAACTCCTTGTCCCGCAGGTGTGCGACCGTCCGCCAGAGGTCACCCCGGACTGCCGGCTTTGTCGGTCTTGAACACATCGATGAAGAACCCCCTATTGCGAAGCCATTGCTCCAGAAGGCGTGAGTCCCCGTCTCGGTCAAAACGCAATTCCATCCCTTGGTGGACCGTCATCGAGTGCCAGGGATCACGCGAATGAATCTTGTAGCGGAATTTTGCGTAATGAACCGTATCGACGCTGTCGGGCAGCAACCGCTTGGGATCGTTGTCGGTCGGATACTGCATCAGATGCATGTCCTCCCGCGTCGCCCGCCAGGTGATGCGCCGGCCGACCACCGCATGATCGTGAAAACAGACCTCAACCGGTTGCACATGGGGAAAATCTCCGGTATCACAGATGGCGAACAAGTGATGACAGGGCGCTTTCAACGGCTGCAAGGTGATGATCTGCCGTTTCGCGTCGAACACGTTGGACTCCCCGAACAGGGCATCGCCAAACGCCATGCGATACCGTGCCTGGTCGCTCTCGCGCACCGTGTTCAGGCGCAGATCCCCGTAGGTCTTGTGATACACCACCGCGTCATATTGTCCAGGCGTGTGGACCTTGTCCTCATCCTCCCCGTCTTGGCCGATGGCATCGGGCCGCACGGGTTGTCCGGGATAACGGACAAGGAACCAAATCTCCTCATCGAAGTTGTATTCGAGCACTTTGACCATCTTGCTCGCCGGGTCATTCGTGAAGTGTGCGGCGAGCCTCTGCTGCAACGCTCTGCGGGTGTCACCGGCCGGCTTCTTAAAATGCGCGCGCAAGTCACGCGACGGGGCGTAGTACCGATAGGACGACTTTGCATGAATGCGGCGTCGGGCGTAACTCTGTTCGAGAATGTCTTCCTCGTCGGGCAGCTTCCGGTGCATCCACGTCACCAAGGGCAGATCGTGGTGTGTGAAAGGCCTCGGATCGAAATCCGGTTTGAGTCCCCGGTCCTCCATCTCCTCCAGAATAAGCTTCCACCCTTCCGCATCTCCCAACTGCGTCGCCATGAACAGCACGTGGTTCAACTCCGGGTCGATGTCTGTAGCCATGAACGCGTCACGCATTCCATCGTAAAGCCCGCCCATCGTTTCGCTGTTCGCCGCTTCAGGCGTCGGTATCGCCAACGTTCTTTGCGCAAGGAAGGCAGGGAAATGGAGGAGAAACTCGGCAAGCACCGCAGGCGTGAAACGTCGCAAGGCGGGCACATTCGTGAAATGTTTCTTGGTGGCAGCCGTCGCCATGTCAGCATCTACTCCTTTCAGCAGCTTTATGAGGCGCTTGCAAAACCTCCTTTGTCGGTTCTGCAAACTCAGTATTCAGAAGGCAGAATTCAGTATTCAGAATGGGAGCCCTCTCACGGGCTGCGTGTTCTCATATTCTGACTCCTGTATTCTGACTCCTGACTTCTCTCTTGCAAACACCCCTGAGGGGTTTTGCGAGAGGCTCTTATGTCCGCCGTTCCGGAAAGACGAAGTTTCAATGGGGCCGCTCATCCGGGCCCCGCGTGGGATTGGCCCGGCGACGCGCCGGACCCGCTACTCCCCGTAAAGTCATCTAAAAAATAACACATCCCCCGCCGCGCAATCAACATCTTCCCGTCTAAAATATTTTTGATCCACCCCCTAGCTTTTATACCCCTCTTTTGGTAGCATTCTTCATCCAAAAAGTTTCTTTTCCACCTGTTTTCTCCTTTCACACTATGCGTTAACAGGCATATCACACCTTCTGTTTCACACACTTATGCCGAGCAATAAGGACAAAGTGGTTGTGCCGGGCATTGGCGATCACTGCGTCGCAGGCAACCGGATCGGAGCAGGAAAACTCCCTCCCCATCCGGTCCCCAAATATTTATCTGTCTGTCATCCTTTGTCCATGGTGTATACTGACGGCAATTATGAAACGAAACAAGCCCCGGTTCAGGCGGTTGATGACGAAAGAGGCGGTTTTGGGGATTCTTTTCAGCCACAACCGCGTGCCCGGATGGACAGAAAGCGGATGGGTTGGGGTTGGTGCTGGTCTTTACCACCGATTTCTGCTATTTTTCATGACACCATTACTGGTGGATGTCCCGCATTACCAGCACCAATTTGAAAGAGCTGAGGTGAAAGTAAAACCCGAACCTGGTCGGCCAACGGAATGTGGTCCTGCGTCGGCCAACGTAGATTACGTCCCTGTTTTTCTGTCCCCACAATTTTTCCTATACGGACTTCCCTTTATATGGTTTTTTCACAAACGTTCAAAATGATCAAGGGTGCAGCAAATGCTTGAGTTAAAACTGAGAGGCGAATTTCTTGGCGAGCACATGCCGGGAACAGCGATTTCGCTTCGCACTCCCGACAACCAAGGCGCGGCCCAAAAGTCCCCCGAGCAGATTCTTGCGATCACCTACCCAACTGCCGACGTTCAAACCGCGCTAAAGGCTCTCAGCACAAAGACACGTCGCCGCCCGATTGTCCTTCTCGGTGACCGCGGGCGTGGTAAATCTCACATCATGGCCGTCATGCATCATGCCGTCCAATCCCCTGAAATTGTCGAAACATGGATGCGGGACTGGGGAACACGTCTCGGCTGCGAGGAGCTTAAATCGGCGTCGCTTGTGAAGGGGTATATCGCCATTTCGGAACCCGTCCATAACCACGAATACCCCTTGCTCTGGAATCTGCTTTTTGACCGCCACCCAAGAGGCGATTTCTATCGCGGTCAATTCGCAGCCAAAAAGCAACCCTTTCCTCCGCGTACGCTTTTGGAAAAAATGTTCGAAGAAAAGCCGACATGCCTGATTCTTGACGAATTCCAAAAGTGGTTTGACGGCTTGAGCAACGAACCGGGCGACGAGGGCATCAAGTACTCGACTTGGGCTGAGAATTTTATTCAGAATCTGTCCGAAATTGCCAACGACCGGCCCGAGATCCTGATCCTCGCCATCTCGGTTTTGGATAACACGACCGACGCCTTCCAGCAGGTTCATCGGCAGGGGCCGCTGGTCATCGACTTCCAGACACCCTCCGCCAAACAGGACCGCCAGAAACTGCTTCTACACCGCCTGTTCGAAAACCGCCGCAATATCCCCGACTTGAACATCGCGGCAGCCGCATCCGCTTATGCGAGCGAGCGGTTCCGCCTGCTTTACCCCAACAAATCCGATTCCGAGAAAGACCGCATCCGCCAGGAGGTCTTCAGATGCTGGCCGTTCAGTCCGGAATTGTTGACCGTGCTCGAAGATCACATCCTTTTGTCCGCCGCCGCGCAAGAAACGCGCGACATGATCAAGATACTCGCGCAAGCTTACCGGTCTCGCGGCGAACAAGTCCCCATCCTTACGCCTGCGGACTTCTTGGTGGATGGCACCAGCGATCAAGTGCAAACGCTCATCGACTCCATCGCTGACTCGACCAGTCACGACCAGTTGCGCCGGATCGCCCAACGGAATCTCGAAGCCGTCCTGCACTCCGAAGTAAACGTGCCGAATGCGCGGGAATTGATCAGCGCCATCTGGATGCGTTCGCTCTCTCCCGGAAAAGGCAACGGCGGAAACCCCTCGGCAATCCATCTCGACATCACCCGCGGCATCCCCATCGACGATAACGCCTTCCAGGCCGAACTCGCCTTGCTGATCGAGAACAGCGTCAACATCCATGGGGACGAGATCCCTGACGGCCCCCTATGGTTCACCGTCAACGAAAACCCCCGTTCACGCGTCCGCGCCACCGCCAAAAACCCCAAACTCTGGCAGATCGGCGCGACACCGGCACCTGGTCAATCCATATACCCCGGCATGGATGTCGCCTATTTGCGCCGTACCTTGCGCCATATTTTGGTGCCGGAAACCACCCAGCCCACATCCCGCGTCATTGTGCTCGGCCCTAATTGGAAGACAGCCCCGTGGTCAGATTTGGAGGAGAATGACCAACCCGACAAATGGGACCGCCCAATCCTTCTTGTCGTTCCGGACCAGCTTGAGGGCGGACCCTCCGGCATCAACGCCTGCCTTGGCCCCTGGTTGGCCAAACATGTCCAGAAGCGCCGCAACACCATCCGCTTTCTTCTCCCCGCCAGCGATGCACTGAGCCTCTATCAGGACGAGGAGCTTCTGTATTGCGCCCGCTGCAGTTTCCTCTGCTCGCGTGAGGGCTGGGGCTCAGACTTCACCTACAACGCCTTGCACCGGGATTTTGACCGCCAGCTTCGCGCCGCCTTGAAATCCCGTTTCAACCGCTTTGCGGTCCTTCGCAAATGGGATTACCAGCAGCCCCAGTATTGCACGTTCGAAATCGAGAAAATCTCCGAACAGGGTTCGGACATCCCCTCCGCCGTGGAGAAGAAACTGGTTTCCGATCTCTTTGACCCGTCGGATTTCCAATCTTTCGTTCTCAAACGGGCCAAGGAGTCCGATTTCGTCGGGTCGCTTATGGACGATCTGATCGAACCGCCGCCGCCCGGCACCGGCGAGGCGATTCCCTTTCTCGGTGAAACGTTCGTTTACGAGTTGATCCTGCGCATCGTCGCTACCGGTGCCGCCGTGCTGAACGTCGAAGGCAAATGGATCAGCCGCCGCACCGAGGACGCCACCGACGAAGAGGCGTTCCGCTACATCAGAGGGCAGGCCTTCCGCAGCGGGCAAGAGATGCGCCGGGTCCAGCTCGGTCTGCCCGGCACCGTCGGAGGCGGAACCGTCACCGTCCCTAAACCGACAGCGGCGACAGTCACGGCCCTCACGCCTACGGCTCCCGCCACTGGCGCAACCGGGTCGACAACACCGCTGTATCCCACAACCCCGGTTCCCGCCGTCAACCCGGCTGGCAACTTCGGGCTGAACGGCAACAAGGAAACGCCGCTCCCGCCCCCAAGCAACGTCAAAACCAAAAAATCAGAGGCCCCGGCCACCTGCATCAACCTTTCTGGCTGCTTCGAAACCTGGGCCGTACCTACAAGCCAGCAGATTGAGAGCGCACGCATCGAGTTTTCGGGCCTGTCAGCACAGCAGATCAAACAGATCCTCCAGCGTATCCCCTCGACATTCAAGGCCACCCTGGAAATCACCTATACGGAAGGCGGCCCGTCATGAGCCAGGATTGGAACAGCCTGATCCTCGACTCCCGCCCACCCGCCGAGGCGTGGTCGGGCATCTTCTCAACGCTCCTGTCTGTCGCCCGCCAAAGCACGTCGCCGGTCGCGCTCCACGAAGCCACGGTCGAACCCGACCGCCTGTTGGCCGAAGCCGCATGGGAACTTTGGAAGGAGTTTCCCGGCAGCGCGACGCACACCGCAGCCGAACTAGTCCGCTGGACTGGCGGCAAGCCACCCACTGCAAGCCTGTCGGTCGCCGAAAAAAGCGTCGCCTACCTGCCGCAGCACCAGTCCCAAGCCGTCCTCATCATCGACGCACTGTCGCTGCGCGAGCTCCCCCTCCTGTTGAGCGCCGCCGCGAACCGCAACATCCAGCCCCTGCGCGTCGCGGTCACCGGCGCGGAATGTCCCTCCACGACCGATCACTTCGCAAAGGCTATCGGCCTGCCCTCGCGTAGCGCCATGGCTAACGACACCCAGCCCGCATCCTTTGCCCTTTTCTCCGAAGCGTGCTATACCGATGTCATCAGCATGCCCTTCGAGGATTGCGCCGTTCCATCCGTACCCAATGTCGTGCTCTGGCACTCGTGGCTGGATGACCTCATCCACCAGCAGAAGCTGCCCGACCAGATCGCCGCAACCGCAGCCACAGTGCTCAAAGGCGATGGCTTCTGGTCGTTTATCGACCGCCTGCGCAAGGGTCGCAATCTGGTCATCACGTCCGACCACGGCTATGCCGTCAGCAAACTCTTTTCTTCGGAGGTTGCCGATCCCGACGCGATTGATATCCTTCGCGCCACCTTCGGCGCATCCCGCAACACGGCCGCCGCCACACCGTGGCAGAAATCCTTCATGCCGCCCATCGTCATGACCCACAACAAGCAACACGTCGTCATGGGTCAACGCAAATGGAAGGTGCAGGGCGGCTTCCCGCATGTCTGTCACGGCGGAATGAGCCTTCTCGAAACCGTCGTGCCTTGGATTGAACTGGGTGCGATTTAGAATGGAGTCGAACATGAAAATTACGATTGAAAATCTAGGCCCTTTGACGTACGCCGAGTTTGAGCTCGGCGATATTACAATTATCTGCGGCAAAAATAACACGGGGAAAACCTATGCCACATACGCCACCTATGGATTCTTTGACTTCTTTAATTCAGGCTACACTCTAGACGTGTCGTCAGATATAGTTAAAAGCATAGAGGACAAAACGACAGCGACTATCAAACTCGAACCGTATATTGCATGCTACAAGAAGTACTTAAAAGACGCTTGTACCGAGTATTCGACAATGCTCGATAAAATATTTGGGGGCAAGTCTGAACTATTCAAATCATCGACTTTTGATATTCAATGCGAATCCATAGGGAGTTGTACGAGCAACGACATTGAGGTCAAAGCGGGAGCGAGTACCAAGAGTTTTTTGTCAATTCACAAAGCGCATGGCAGCAATGAGCTTACAATTTCGCTATCAGCGGCCAACACGGACAAGGATACGCCCCCACGACATTTGATCCGCGATATGATTAGCGAGGCTATTAAAAGCTCGTTGTTCGGCTCGATCTTCCCAAGGCCCTTCATGGCTAGTGCGGAACGCACCGGTTCTGCTATTTTTCAAAAAGAATTGGATTTCACGCGTAACAGGCTAGTGGATCTATTGGGTGATAAGACAGCAAGTTTTCATCCTTTCAAATTGCTGGGTAAATTTACCTCAGAATATCCGCTTGCTGTTAGAAAGAACGTCGATTTCATCCGTGAACTTCCCAACATCACAAGTCGCGAAAGTTTTATTCTAAAAGACCATCCCGAGGTTCTTGCTGCTTTCGCGAACATCATTGGAGGCGAATACAAGGTCTCACGCGACGGGGAAGTACAATATGTCCCCAATGCGAACAAGCGTATCAAGCTCAAACTAGTTGAGAGTTCAAGTTCCGTGCGTTCCATGCTGGACATTGGTTTTTATCTTCGCCATATCGCTCGACGTGGCGATCTCCTGATGGTCGACGAACCGGAATTGAATCTCCATCCCGAGAATCAGCGCCTGGTTGCCCGCCTTTTCGCCCGACTCGCAAATCTGGGTATTAAAGTCTTCATTACTACACATAGCGACTATATCGTTAAAGAACTGAACACGCTGATCATGCTCAATAGAGACAGCAAGCCAACAAATCAGATAGCGAAGGCGGAACGGTATGAGCCACAAGAATTTTTGTCGGCCGACAAAATACGTGTGTACATCGCAGAGGAAGGTCTAATTAAGAAAGATGGGCATACGCGCAAATCGAGATGTCAAACTCTGGTGCCTGCATCGATTGATCGCTATTTAGGAATTGAAGCCAAGAGTTTTGACTCAACTATTGACACTATGAATCGCATTCAAGAGCAGATCATTTTCTCGGGGGAGTAAAGATCTATGCAACGTTTTTCGCCTCTAACTGACTTGTTGATGGACAACCTATTCGTTGCGATGGGTGTCAATAACACGCTCAACTATTTTCGTCTCAAAGAACCGGGCGCTCATGCGACTCTTAAACAGGTTGATATTATTGACATACCAGCAGACTCACTCCTCATAAAGACAGACAACATCGATCAGCCATGCAGTCTTTTTAAAAGCGATAAAGGTGCTCGCAAAAGGTGCGACTACATTCTTATAACAATGTGGAAAGGGGCACCACTGCTCCTGTTTATTGAAATGAAATCGGGGAATGCCTGCCAATCGGATATCAATCGACAGTTCAAAGGTGCAGAGTGTTTGATTGACTATTGCAATGCCGCGCTTGATCGTTTCCATGATCAGAACGGCGTACTTCAGGGCCTCAAGAAGAGATTCGTTGTCTTCTATCGTCCGAAGTTGGCGAAACAACGGACAAGGCCTGCGCTCCCAACAGGTCACACAACGCCAGAGACCGCTTTTCGTTATCCCGCCCCAGTGAACCCTTCTTTGAAAGCATTGGTAGGCGCATGAACAGCCCATCAATAGAACAGCCGTTGATGACGGGCATGCAGCTTCCTGCTCCGAACTCAGCCACCAGGAAAATTGCGAAACGCGCCACCACCAAGGCCGAGCGTCAGGCCGACCTCCTGCCCGAGAAGCTCGGCAAGGCGATCCGCCTTCCCGTGCCCAATTTTTCCGACCCGAAACGCAAGCTCACCTGTCTTGAGGCCGACTTTCCCATCGCCCAGATCAACGCCCTCTCGAATCTCGAAGGCAACGCCGGCAAACCGATCTACCAGATGTCGAAATGGTGGGCGCGCCGACGCTCCAGCGTTTTCCGTTCCATGCTCATCGCTGCCGGCACCGAAGCGCCGGCCGACCCCAACGAGGCCGCCAAGCGCGTCTGGGACCACTACTACTGCAACCACCAGAAAGCCGGCTCGTTCAAGAACCTGAAGGTGCTCGACTGCTTCATGGGCGGCGGCACCACCCTGGTTGAGGGCTCGCGCCTCGGCATGCAGATGACCGGCGTCGATCTCAATCCGGTCGCGTGGTTCGTGGTCAAGAATGAACTGGCCTGCAGCGACCCCGAGCAGGTGCGCGCCCTCTTCGCCCACATCGAGAAGCAGGTCAAGCCCCAGATCCAACCATTCTATACCACCACCTGCCCGCGTGGACATAAGGGGCGCTGGATCGATGTCGAGACCAACGAAACGGTCGACATCGACCCCATCGACCTGCCGCCAGACCAGCGCCACCGCTACCGTTGGCAAGGCCCCGAAGTCATCTACACTTTCTGGGCTAAGCACGGTCCCTGCCAGGCGACCGGCTGCGGTCACCGCACGCCCATTTTCAAGACCCCCGTCATCGCCGAAAAACACCTCTCGGCCGACTATGCCGCGCTCACCTGTCCGCACTGCGGCACCCTTTTCCATGCCGAACTGGGCGAGACCCGCATGGCACCGGACGCGGAGCGCGTGGTAATTTTCGGCGGAATTCCTTTCACGGAACTTTCGCAGCCTTTCGCCCGTCTTCTCAACGATTATGACAAGGGCGACGCCGACGCCACGCTGACTCGCGCCCAAGCGCTGCATTCTCAGGCCGAAGATGAAGCGGGTCTCTATTGTCCATCCTGTAGCAAGTTCGCAGGCAGGCGACTCGCAGAGGTTTTCGAGCGCCACGCCCATCCCGGTTTGCGCGCCGCTGCGCGCAAGAAAAAGGATTTTGGTTTCAAGAGTAAGACCGTCCAAATGTATCTTCTGCTCCATCCCGACTGGCTCAAAGGTGCTCCGGGATTTGACGGCGAAAAGGAACTCGGCGGCTGGGCCGGTGCCCCGGCAGATAGGACCGCCACCTGGTTCCTGAGCCGCCTCAACACTCTTCGCCTGATCGAGGTCAGGGCAGAATCGTTGCCGTCGGACGTCACGCTCACCGACGGGACCGTTATCAACACCGAGACTGGCACGGTGCCAGTAAAAGCTCATTTTACCTGCGGCTCGTGTGGTCTTGGGGGCAAAGACAAAACCAGTTTTAAAAATAACAACGCGTTGGAAGCCGTTAAACAGACAGGACACACCGCTTCGGTTGCTACTTACACCCTGCAATGCCACTGCCCGCAATGTGAAGCCGAAGGGTACACCTATGGGGGACGCTATTTCAAGGCGCCGGACGGCTACGACATCGCACGCCTGACTGCGTCCGAACATGAGTGGTGTAGCCGCCAATCCTCTGATCTTCAGGCATTTTGGCCGAAAGCTGAACTATGGGTTTCCTACATGACCCACAAGCTTAACGGCGGAATTTCAAACTGGGGATACACGCACTGGTGGAAAATGTTCAACCCCCGTCAACTGCTTACTCATTCCTTATTGACCAAGGCAATCGCCGAAGCGTCTGAAGATTCTTGGCCTCTTGACGTACGTGAGCAAGCTCTGGGAGCTTTTCAGCAGTATTTGCGAAATCAGAACATGTTCTGTTTTTGGGATACGGGTTATGACAAATTGGTTCCAATGATGTCGAATGCTAACTATCACCCTAAGAGCCTGGTAATCGAAAATTGTGTATTTAATTCACTTGGCAGAGGTAACTGGTTGTCAAGTAACGCTAATGCATTATGCGGGGTTGAATGGGCAAAAAAACCATGGGAGTGCTTGTTACTCCCGGAATCTGATACCGCAAAAAGCCAACGACCTGAAATAGGTGATCCCGTCATTCCCGGCAACGAGCCCTATTGCGGCTCTTCCACGGACCTGTCAATGATCGGGAACGAAGCATTCGATCTGGTGATCACCGATCCTCCCTTCGGCAATAACCTCTTTTATGCCGACCTAGCTGACTTTTTTTACGTCTGGCTGCGTCTGCCGTTGCGTAAATGGTACGCGGGGCTTCCCGAGGCCGCCTATTTTGAGTCCGACCGTACCCCCCACAGCATGGAGGCTATTGATAATCCGATTGAACACCCTGATGATCGGGAGGCTCACGAGAAAGAACCGTTCATTGAGCCCAAGTATCTGAATCGTATCCGCGAACTGGCGGGCGACGACTCACTGTCAGCCAAAGATCCGAACCCCTTCTACCGCCCTCAACCCTCCAGTGACTTCTACAGTCAAACGCTGGCCGCTGTCTGGGCCGAGGCGGGCCGTCGCCTTAAAGACGGCGGCCTCATGGCCTTCACCTTCCATCACAACGAAGACAGCGCCTGGGTCGACGTCCTGATGGCGCTCTTCAATGCGGGCTATGTGTTGGTTGCCACCTATCCGATCCGCAGCGATGAAACCAAAGGTGACGCCGGGGCATTCGGTAGTCGCAAGATCGAATATGACATCGTCCACGTCTGCCGCAAGCGACTTGAGAAGACCGAACCGGTGAGTTGGGCGCGGATGCGCCGGTGGGTGAAAGAGGAGTCCAAGCAACTCAAAGACTTGCTTGAGCATACCCACGGCAAGACTTTACCTCAATCTGACCTGCGGGTGATTCTGCGCGGCAAGTCGCTGGAGTTCTACTCCCGCCATTACGGTCAGGTCTTCACGGGCGACAACCAGGTGCTCGCTGTGCGCGACGCGCTCCTCGGCATCAACCAGCTTCTTGACGATCTGCTTGAAGATACCGCCCAAGACGGCGGCCTGCGCCCGCCAGACAGCGCGGAGCCCGCCAGCCGACTCTATATGCGTCTCTTCAAGCGCCGTATCACCATGCCGCGCGACGAATTGAGCAAGACCCTACGCGGCACCGGTGTCGCGCAGGCCGATCTGGAGGCGAAAGGCTGGATCCGTGAACTCAACAAGACCGTTCATGCCGTGCCGGTTCAGGAACGCTTCGCATACTTCACGGCGAGCGGCCGGAACCGCAAGGTTATCAAGACAGACCTCGATCAGGCCCACTTCCTCATCGCCGCAGCGTTGCCCGGCTCCGGCGTGAAGGTCGAGGTTGAACTCAACAACGTCAACTTCCGGATCAAACGCTCGGTCGATGAGATCCTTCGCTGGATGGCCGAGGTTGACTCCGACCCCGCCCTCCGCATGGCAGCAAACACCGCCTTGCAACTTGTCGCCCAATGGCGCACCCGCAAAGACCGTCCCGAAATCATCCAACCCACCCTGTTCGACATGCTCGATAACGACTAAACCAATGAGGAGAGTGTTATGGCTTTGTTTGTCTACATCACGGAAGAGTGCCGGATTGAAGCGCAGAAGCACTCGATTGCGGACATGCTGACGACGTTTGCCGAACGTGTCGAGAAATCCCAAAACACCACCTACTTCGATCCGTTCCCACCTCCTTATCTGGTTAAAAAGAAGTTCGGCATCTATCAGGGACGGCTCATCGCTTCGGAACACTTTATCCAAGTGGGAGACGAGGAGCATACGGTTATCGTTTTCCTGGCCATTCTGATTCGCGGCAGCAAAGACTATGAGAACGGCTTCGCCGATGATGCCGTGAGTTATGGCAACACACATTTTACAAAGCGGTTCTCTGTGTCCGATTTGAAGGCTGATGTGACGGCGCGCTTGCGTGAAAACCCGCCCGCCGTGAAACAGGACCTGAGCGACAGTGAGGCGGCTTACCTGTGCAGCTCAGCCGTCTACCGTTCATTGAGCAATGAGGACTTGGTTTGCGAATCGCGCACTTGGGTGGAGAAGATCTGTCAGGACCCTTATAAAGGCAGCCTCCCCCGGATATTCGACGCGATCTCTGACCTGTTGACCAAGAGTGCAACGGAACGGGAGCAGACGGCAGCCGTCCCCAACAAGCAGAACTGGAGAATCCACGCGTGTCACTTCCCGGAGCTCAAACTCTGGCTGCTGTTGGACATTACACGCGATGCGGAAGCCCCCATTTCATCCAATATCGAAGGCGGTGATGAGATGCGTGAATCGGTTCTGCGGGCGACGTTCCGCACCTATCCACAGTACATTCTTGCGGATGAAGACATGTGGATGCAGCTCGAATGCGACTCGCTGGGTAACTTCGCGCTTTCCACGGAAGAGACGAAGATTCTTGAGTCTACCTGCCAGGACAACCCGTTCCCCCTCTTTATCAACGGCCGCGCGGGTTCCGGAAAGTCGACGATCCTTCAGTACGTATTCACGGACTACCTGTTCAGATACCTGAGTTACACCGATATCGGCCACCCTCCGGTTTACTTCACCAGCAACGGAGAGCTCCTCCTGCAGGCCCGAAAACTGGTTAAAAGCCTATTACGATGCAATACATGTTTTAGCGAATCGTCTGAGCATCGAGACGACCTGCATAACGACGCAAAGCTCGACGCGCTCTTCGACCAATCCTTTATGGAGTTCCGCAAGTTCCTGTTATCGCGTGTTCCGCAGACCGTCAGATACGAGAATTTCGCCCAGGACAAATATATCGGGTTCACCCGGTTCCGCCGACTTTGGTCGGATAGGTTCAGCCATGCCGGTAAGAGCGCCTCTCGCGATTACGGTCCGGACATCAGTTGGCACGTGATCCGAACCTTCATCAAAGGCACGAGCGTCGATAACGTTCTTGAAATTGACGATTACGAATCGCTGGAAGAGAAGCAGCGTACAGTCACGTCCCAAACATTTAAAACCATTTATGACAAGGTCTGGACAAGCTGGTACGAGGGGCTGAGCCAAGAAGGTTTCTGGGATGATCAGGACCTGGTCAGATACGTTCTTGAAAAGGACCTTCTGGACCCGGCCTTTCCTGGAATCTTCTGCGACGAGTCTCAAGACTTCACCCGCATCGAGTTGGAGGCGTTTCTGAGGATGTCTCTCTTTTCCAACCGTTCCGTTTCTCCACAGTTGATCGCTCGAATTCCCTTTGTCTTCGCCGGCGACGAGTTCCAAACGTTAAATCCTACGGGGTTCCGCTGGGATGCCGTAAAGGCCTGGTTCACGGAAAAATTCATTCTGGCTCTCAATCCCGGCGAGAAAAAGCATGAGCTTAATTTCTGCGTGCTAAAGAATAATTACCGTTCCTCCAGCTCCATCGTCCGCTTCTGCAATTTCATTCAGCTTCTGCGGGCCGCCCGATTCGGACTGACCGGGGTTGAGCCCCAACACGAATGGGACGAATCGCAGTCTGTTCCTGTGGTCAACTTTGATTCAAACGATCCGGTTTTTTGGGAAGGCATCAAACGTCGCGCAGATACCGTCTTCATCGTTCCATGCCACGAAGGGGAGGAGCTCGATTTCATCCGTCAAGACGAGATTCTGTCGAAACACATTCAGATCGATGAGAAAAGGGGAACCCCATCTGTACCGGTGTTGAGCGCGGCGATGGCGAAGGGACTGGAATACCCCTGCGTCATTGCATACGGCTTCGGAAACTCTTGCGAACAGAGGATGATAGACGGGCTCATGTCTCGCAATGATCTTGAAGACACCGCTCAGCGATTGCCGCTGGAGTATTTTCTTAACCGCGTCTACGTTGCGACCAGCAGGCCCAGAAGACAGCTCTTCATCCTCGACACGCAGGACGGTATGCGGAAACTCTGGCGCTTTGCGAAAGACACTGCTGTTGAGCAGAAGATACTCGGCATGGTGAAAATGAGAAATGCCCCCGCCCTTTGGAAACCGCATATTTGCCACATAACCGACGGAACTGCAGCCCACATGCAGCCAAACGTGAAATTCAACTTGGAGGAAACAGCCGGACAGTTAGAGAATGTTGGTCGCGCGAGCAAGTCCCCTTATATGCTGCGTCAAGCCGGCAACCTGTATCGCGACGCAAAACGCGAAGAAAAGGCCACGCGTTGCGATGCGGAAGCCTATGAGTTTGAAGGGGAATACGGCAAAGCCGCGCAGGAGTTCACCAAGATACCGGACTTTCCCGCTGTCCTCGGGTGCCGCTGGCTCCAAAAGAATGACGGGTGGGGCGAAATCGTCAAACTGGCCGACCATCGGCCTGACCTCGCCACACGACTCGAAGCTCTGTTTGCAAGGGCGCTGACCAATCCGGACACGTCGATCGGCGTCTCCGCCATTAAAGAATTGGGCGACCGTGTTAAGACCGGCAACACGGAAACGGCGAATGACTTGCTGACCCATCAGCTCGTTTGGGGTAACGCGCTGAATCATTTGCTCGATAAACTGCTTGCCTTGAGCAGAGCTTTCCCGGTTCCGCTCCTGCCGCATCTCATGCGGCTGCGCGAAATCGGAATTCCCCTTAAGCCGGCCTCAATAGCCCAGGTCGCATTCAATGAAGCAGACTACAAGTTGGCTGTCGAGTTATGGGAAACGGCCAACGAGACTAAATCGACGTCGTATTATCACGCGAAAGCCAAGACCACCCCGTATCCCGAGTCGCTGAACTACTGCGCCTATTCGCATGACTGGAAGAGCATGATCAGCTTTTTCGAGGCGGCACCTGACATCACGATTTCTGGCGATAAATATGCGCTTCTTGTTCGCGCATACCTCAGTTCGGGTCGGCGCGATGAGGCTTGGTCGATCTTACCGAAAGTACAAGTTCGTCGCGACTACGCGGATTTTGCAACGGACAAAACAAGCATCGTTCCTCAAGAATGGGTCAAAAACCTTGACATTGCAGCCAAAGTGTCCTCCATCCAACAGGGTGACCTTAAAGGCGTATGGCACCTCTTCATTTCGCTATCGCGCCGTCCGGAAATTGACCCGGTTCTCGTTGCGCGGGCCTTGGCGCGCATGGCCTTGCGGAACACGTTCCCTGTCAATGCGCCCTCCGATCAACCGAACCTCAGAACGATCACGGACTATCTACGCTTCCACTTCATCGAAGGCAAGATACCGCCTGGGGCTGAGGCCGAAATCGGGGGTGCATTTGAACAGGCGGGAAGCCACAAGGACGGTTTACAGTACTACGAGCGCGTTCTTGGTAAGGGTATCGCCTTCATGGAACGTTGGATTGTCTGTAAAGAGAAGTTTGCCGCCCACCAGCGAGAGGTGGGTGACATGCGCCGCTATGAGGAGTCAATACGCGAAGCCGCCATCGAACGTGCGAAGATTGGCATTCCTTCTAACCGCCAGATGCCGGAATTCCCCACCTTCCCGTCTTGGCTCGAGGTTTATGAAGCGGTTTTCACTAGGGACGCCCCAAATATTGACGCCCCTGTCGAAATCGCACCAGACCCGGTAATTCAGCAACAGCCTCTTCCGCAACCGAGCGTTACCGTGGAAGAAAATCCCGTTCCAGTAACGGGCCGATCTGCGCCGGAAAAACCAGCCACCACACATACCGACAAGGTTGAATTCATCCTTTCAGGTTTCCGTTTCAGGTTCCATCGGACAACCGCTCGGTTAAATATCGAGCGCGAAACAGACGGCATGGTGTGGAGTGTTGTGGACCAAGGAAGCCGCATAACGGGCGATCAACCTGCGATCAATGATCCGACCGAGGAAGGCTTTCTCTCGATTCCGGAATCAGAATTCTTGTTCAAGTTGTCAACAACACCCGGCGAGGATTTCTCGCTGAAGATCCGAAACTCTGGCATCTCATTAACATTCAGTCCAAGCAAGGCGTAACCATGGAATCCATCTCGAATACCGTATGGCAGCGCAAAGGTTCCTGCGTGCTTTTCGACCAGAAGAGCCTTGCGCCCTTCATCGCCGCCGATGCCGTCATCTCACTGCGGCAAGCCCTTTCATGGAAGAAAGGACTCCCCACGTCGCCGCCGGTCTCTGGCCGTACGATCGTGATCTCGGGTTTGGAAACCGTCATTGAAATCATGCCGCCGAAAGAAGCAGAAGCGTACCTTGCCGGAAAGGTGCGCCCGCTCCTGATCGCCATACAGAACAGTTGGACCGATTGCGGCATTGTCTTTGGTTTTAGCGCACACACCAAGGCATTTGAAGAAACCCCCTTGGATGAGGAGATTTTGTTTCGCCGCCGCGACCGTAAAGCCGTCCGGCTGTCTGACGGAATCTGGGACGGCAGTGCCACCGTCCACATGCGGCGTCTTCACCGGGAAGGCGCTCAGCCGGGAGAGGAAGTGACCATTGGCTACTACGTCGCACGCATTTCCTGAACTCACCCCCGGCCTCAAGATCACGCATTCCGAGCTGGGCGAAGGCGTGATCGTGGGTCGCGATCCGACCGGCTTCGTGACTGTCTTCTTCCGTTCGCACGGTGAGCGTCAGGTGCCGCCGGAGTCGGTGAGCCTTGCGGCTGATCGTTTCGACCGTCTTGCGCAAGGCATGGAGTCCGCCACCCCCGATAAACTCGAACAGGTGTGGCTGGCCATCGAGGCGGAGGAAATCCCTCTCATGGAGAGCGCCGCAGCGCTCACCTCGGCGAAAGTTGACCTCTTGCCGCATCAGGTCGTCCTTGTCCACCGGGTGGCTAATGCACGTCCCAAGCGCTTTCTGATCGCAGATGAAGTCGGCCTCGGCAAAACCATCGAAGCTGCACTGATCCTTCGTGAACTGGCGTCGCGTGGAGAGCTCCAACGCGCCATCATGATCGTTCCCGCCGGTCTCGTGGATAACTGGCGCAACGAGCTGAACGAGATCTTCAAACTGGACTTCGAAGTGTTCGGCAGTGAGGGCGATGTCACCGACCGCAAGTCCAACGCCTTTGCCAAGCATAATCGGCTGATCGTCTCTGTCGACACGCTCAAACGTCCTGCACGAATCAAGAGGCTTCTCGCGGCACCGCCATGGGATTTGGTCGTTTTTGACGAAGCGCACCACCTCAGCGTCTACCGCAACGGCACCAAGATCAAGAAAACCGAGAACTTTAAACTCGCTGAGGCGATCCGCAATCACTGCCGCGATCTGATCCTCCTTTCGGCCACCCCCCATCAAGGCGACCACTTCCGCTTCTGGCAGCTGATCAACTTGCTGAACCCGACCCTCTTCGAGGACGCTCGGGATATGGTCGAGAACCGCCACAGGCTCAACGCCGTAGTCATCCGCCGCTCCAAGGCGGACGCCTGCGCCCAAGACGGCAGCCCGCTCTTTGTGCGCCGGATCGTCCATACCGAAGCATTCGCCCTTTCCGAAAGCGAAAAGCCCTTCTATAACGCGCTGCTCGACTATCTCCGCGATGGCTACAACCTTGCCGCCAAGCAGGGCAACAAGGGCCGGGCACTCGGCTTTGTGATGACCATCTTCCAGAAAATCGCGGCCAGCAGTTTCGCCGCCATCCGTTCCACCTTGCGCCGCCGCCTCCTCATGCTCACCATTCAGGAGGGCATCGAGCGCGATGAACGCCTCGACGTTGACGGCCGGAACCGCGTGTTCGAGGAGGCCCGGCAGATGATTCACGCCCTGCACGACCTTCCTTTCAACGCTGTCGGGAACGCACAGGCGGACCGGATCCTCGCTGATACGAAAGTGCAACTGCTCAGCAAGCGCGATGAAACCCTTTCCTTTGTCGCCTCCGCGGAAAGTTACTCCGATTCCGAATATGCCGCAGGTACCGCCGAAGATTCCGCCACCCTGCTGGTCACGGTCGCCCTGCCCGAAGAACGCCAGCGCATCCAATCCTTGCTCTCCAAACTTCCGGAAGACATCGAATCCAAAACCTCAAAACTGGTCGGTGCGTTGCGCCAGCTCTGGCAGATCAACCCCTCAGAAAAAATCGTTATCTTCGCGACCTATCTTGGCACGGTAGACGCCATCAAGAAGCATCTCGATGAGGCTTTTCCGGGGAAAGGGATCGATGTGCTCAGAGGCGGAGACCACGGGGCCAAAGTCGCCGCTCAAAAACGGTTCCGACGCAAAGACGGACCTCATGTTCTCATCTGCACCGCTGCCGGTCGCGAAGGGATCAATCTCCAATTCGCGCACATCCTCTTCAACTACGACTTACCGTGGAATCCGATGGATCTCGAGCAGCGCATCGGGCGCATTCACCGCTATGGTCAGGTATCAACCGCGCAGGTCTACAATTTGGTTTCCGTCGACACAATTGAGGGCCAGATATTTCTCTTGCTCGAAGAGAAGCTCGTGGATATCGCCCGCGCGCTCGGCAAAGTGGACGACCAAGGCGAGATCGCTGAAGACTTCCGCACACAGGTGCTGGGCCAGCTTGGAAGCGCCCTAAGTTACTCCCAGCTCTATCAGGATGCCGTCAGCGATCCGACGCTCAAGCGCACGCGTCAGGAGCTGGAAGTCGCTATGGCCAACGCTAACTTGGCACGTCAGGTCGTATTCGAACTCTTCCAGGAACTCGACCGCTTCAATCTGGGCGATTACAAGAAATTCGATGACCAAGGCCGAGGTATGCGCCGTCTGGTCGATTTCGTCGCGCGGTCAGCCCGTATGTCCGATGCGCAATTCCGCAAAGAAGACGCAGTCACCTGGAGTCTGCTCCGCAAGGATGAGCAACCGGTCCGCTTCACCACCGACCGGGACTTGGCCTTGCAGAACGAGCAAGTCCAGCTTCTGGGACTAGAGCATCCCGAAGTCAGCAGGTATCTTGTCCTGCACACATTATCGGGTTTTGGTGTCAGGGCTATAGCTGGACGTCTAGCCGACACCGCCGGCAGCGGGCTCCTCACCATCTGGAAGATTCACACCCACGCCAAAGACGGCCAGTCCGCCAACCATGTCATCCGCATAGCAATCAACACGGAGGGTGACCGCGCACCTTACCTCGAACGTCTGCAGGATAAACTCCTTGGCATGACGGCCCCGGCCACAGGCACCGCCACCGCATGGCAATCGCTTGCCATATCAAAAAAGACTAAACTTCAAGAGCTTCTGCACCGCGAGCTGCTCTACGCCGGCATCATCACCCCCGAGATGTCCTACTCCGCCACCCTCATCGCCCTCATCGGCATCGAGACCTAACGCTTAACTCCTCCATACTAATAACGATCTAACGGCGTGGAATGCTCGTTTGAATCAGTCTTTCACTTCTACCAGATTAGGTCGAACCGGAGATTCTGCTTTAATGTCAGACGTAACAAATAACGTATCCGTCACAAGCCCCGAGAGCAACTCATCCGGACTCCCGGCCTATTGCGGATATGAATACCAATTTCTCGCAACGGCTTGGATTGCACTTGAGCTGACTACGACCAACAAAGCAGAGGCAGTCGTAGTTGAACCCCCATCCCAAGAGGATATTACAGCACAACTCAATGTTCCTCCGGAACAGGCAACCAGTCAAGTTGAGTTTTGCAATAACCTGCAAATTCAAATCAAATTGCGCAACAATTTGGTTTGGACAACAGCCACCTTCAAGAATCTTATTGAAACCCATCCCTCAGCTGGCGCACGCGGCCCCGCGCCAAGACCTCGAGCACTCGAATACCTCAAGCAAGACGAATCATGTCACTACTTATTAATGACGAATGCCGGTGTAGATCGTGAATTACAGAGCTTTGTTGTAAAAGAAATGGGAGAACAATCAAGAGCCACCAATACTCCAGGAGAACCAAACCCTAACCCCAATGTTGCACATCGTATAGGGATTCTCCCAGAAGTGACATGTGAACTGTTGAAACTAAGAATCGCTGAGATACTTACAGCCCGTTGTCACGTTCCCGGCCAGAACGTTGAACCTTGCATTGCCGAATTGAAAAATCGCGTTAGAGATCGACTATTACGCATAAGGGAAAACAGATTTCCAGCTCATGAACTAAGAGAAATTGTTTGTCGGCATGGCGGCAGTTTTACCCCCCTTTTCGAACCGGTTCATCCATCAAATTTCGGCAGAATAAGGACGCAACTACACGCGAGATATGCCTTGGTTCTTGTTGGACCACCTGGCACTGGAAAGACAACCCTTTCAAATTCGTTGATAGCCGAATATGAAACGGGCAATCCTCCGGCCTTGAGAATTTCTGTAGCTGACGCATCGATGATCGACACGGTCCGTCGATCTCTTGACGACGCACACGATCACATCTATTACTTCGAAGACCCGTGGGGCCAAGATGTGCCTGGATCTGAATCCACGCATTTTACGTCCGAACTACCAAGATTGATGCGCAGGGCACGAAATGGAAAGCGTTTCGTCGTAACATCACGGCTTGGCGTTTTCCAACAATCTGTCGGAACCCGCATCGATCTCTTTACTCCTTACAAGCAAGAACTCCACCCTAAGGACTATGACACTTCTGACTACAAAGAGTTGTACAAACGTCAAATAGCAAACTGGCAACCAAACTACCGACACACAGCCCTTGGATATCGAGATGAAGCGCTAAAGTTATTAGAAACGCCATACTCAGTGGAGATTTTCTGCCAGTCGTTTCTTTCATTACTTGAAACAAACAAAACCGTAAGTTCCTCGACTGTTCAAGGGCTGGCACAGAAGAGCAATGTAAATTCTTTTGGCGCTGTTTTGAAAGACCGGATTATTGCGGGAGGTGATGAGTGCATAAAGGCCGCGATTGCAATCTGGGCATTGATTATAGTGACAAACAATTCAATTGAGGGAACCGACATACAGCAGATCCGGTCTCTCTTAATCTCTGGTGGCATGCAAGCACCTCCCGATGTGCAGAGGCTATTCAACGATCTTGCCAACGCAAAATGGTTTCAGTCGCGGTCAAGCAGTTACACGACGACACCAAGCGTACGTGAAGCGCTCTCACAGTTTGAGCAGGACAATCC
>CAZOZF010000029.1:3994-22601 GCA_964584205.1 uncultured Verrucomicrobiota bacterium | reverse complement strand
GAAGGATGGCGGAGAGGGAGGGATTCGAACCCTCGGTACCGGTTGTTACCAGTACGGCGGTTTAGCAAACCGCTGCTTTCGACCACTCAGCCACCTCTCCAGGTGTTTACAATCAACCACTTACTACAAAAGAAACACGGAGTTACAGGGACAAGTGGTTGTATAAGGGCGGCATCATACGCCAACGTTGAGAAAATTATCAAGTTGAAATCAACTTCAAGTGGAGCGTCCTGCCGGAATCGACACCCACCCACACAACAACTGACCCACCACGACGCCAATACAGTCCATCAGGATATCGCCCCATTCAAACGAGCGCCCTAAACCGGAAAAGAGTGTCTGAAGACATTCGGTTCCAGCCCCATACAACATCAAGACCAACAGGACTAGTCCACCCTTCCATCCCCTACTCCATAGGGTGGGAATAGACCACCGGATCAGCGCAGCCAAAACCCCGAAAATCGCCAGGTGGACGATCTTGTCCTGAAAGGGTAAAAACTGGCCGACGTCACGAAAGGTCTGCGACGGTGTCAACAGCAGCAAATTCGCAAGTACCCAGAAAGCGACTGTCAGCGCCCAGCGCGCTCGTGAAGACCAATTGAGCCACACCCAGCGGCTCACCATAGGCCCAGAGTATAATTCCCTTGGGTTCCAACTCACGCGTAAACGATCCACAATCTGTTATTTTCGACTCGGCGCCTTGAGGGCTTGTTCCACGGCTGCGACGAGGTCTTTGTCGTCAGGCTTCGTGAGGCTACCGAACCGCGCCACAATCGCGCCGTCCCGTCCGATCAGAAACTTGTTGAAGTTCCACGAAATCGCACCCCCGAACTTCGGATTGGTTTCCTTCCCGGTCAGGTATTCGTAGAGGGGGTGCATGCCCTTGCCCTTGACCGAGATCTTCGCAAACAGGGGAAAGGTCACACCATAGGTCAGTGTGCAAAAGCTCTTGATTTCGGTTTCGGCTCCAGGCTCCTGCCCAAGAAAGTTATTCGCCGGAAACCCGAGCACAACGAAGCCCCGATCCGTGCAGGTGGTATAGAGCTTCTCCAGTCCCGCGTACTGTCCTGTGAATCCGCACTTGCTGGCCACATTGACAAGCAATAACACCTTGCCTTTGAAGACCGACAGGCTCACCTCTTTTCCGTCGATATCCCGCATCGTGAAGTCATAAATATTCGTCATTGCAGCCTCCCCGCGCAGGCAAACTCCCACGACTATCCAGCCCATCACGATCCCGATACACAAAAATCTTCTCATAAGGAAAAAGAGGGGCCAGAATGACCCCGCTTCAGGAAGGGTCACCCCCCCGTCAGAATCGCATCCTTGGCCGCCTTGGCGATCTTGAACTTCAGGACGCTTTTGGCTGCAATCTGAATCGTTTCGCCGGTGGCCGGATTGCGCCCCATTCGCGCGGCACGCTCCACCTTGACAAGTTTACCCAGGCCAGGAATGACGAACCCTTCCGAAGCGTCCCGGATTGCCATGCTGACTAGAGCTTCAAGCATCTCAGCCGCCTGCTTCTTTTCGACTCCCACGGTTTCCGCCAACGTTGCAATGATTTCACTCTTGGTCTTCATTCAGTCTCCTTGGTTAGATTGATAAACACGACATGACTGTATTCCTCCCGGCAGCGCGGAACAAGAGGATTATCGGCTGATTTCAACAGGCCCATTTTCCCATAAAAAAAGGCCGCCAACCTTTCGGTAAGCGGCCTTACGAATCAGGGAGCAAATCAGCCCAGGATCGCGTCCTTGCAAGCCTTGGCAACGCGGAACTTCACCACGCGCTTGGCCTTGATCTTGATCGTTTCGCCCGTCGCGGGATTACGACCCATGCGCGCCTTGCGATTCACCAGCACCAGCTTGCCCAAACCGGGAAGCGTGAAGCTGTTCTTGGCATTCTTGTATGCCATACCAACCAAAGCCGCAATAACCGCCTCGGCCTGCTTCTTGGTCAGTTCAACCGCTTCCGCCACGCCCGCCACAACTTGACTCTTCGTCAACGCCTTCGCCACTGCCTTTTCTTTCGCCATCTGAGGTTCTCCTATCGGATTAATGTAGAGCGCCCGTTATGGTACGCCCTCAATACGACTGAATATTACATATTTTCTACAGAATGCAAGAGGACAACAGCAATTCTCATTATGGATTTTCCTTCGTAGGGCCGCCGCTTGTCGGCTGGCCGAAAGACTCTGAAACCAGCCGATGGTGAAATCGGACAGCCAGTTCGCGGCCAAGCCACACCAAGCCGCTGACGGTCAACCCTCAACCAGTCGGGGTCACCCAGGGTTTGCGCTGGGTGGCATCAGAATGCGATCCATGTATGACTTGACCCGAGTGACTGCATCCAACAGCTCAGGAGTATGTTTCAGGGCACCGCGATACACGTCCGGGAGACGCACTCCGGCATACTCATGGGCGATATCGTTGCGAAGATGGCGTATTTCGACGAATCGTTCGGCAGAAGATATCAACCCCTTCTTCTCAGCCAGATTAACGGTGTCGCGGATAGTCTCAGGCGCTTCCTCAAGATCCAACAGGCAAATGGCCTTCACTGCCTGCTTGATGAGCATATCGCTTAACCTGGAAAATTTCGACGTTAACGCTTCAAATCGCTCTTCTTCTTCAGCGGAATAGCTTTCCTTTTCCCCTACGGCCAGGCACCGATCATAAGAGTAACGGAGTGTGCTTTCCGCCTTCTGAAGTTGCTGCAGGAGATCCTTGGCGAACTCGATTTCGGATCCGGTCACAAAGGCACCGCCTTCCTGGTGTCGATCAACATCCGGACAAAACTGTTTTCCAAAGCCGGCGACGTGATCAATAAATCCATTTTTTGCTCGCCAAGCTCTTTACAAAGGTCATCAAGAATCCGATGCCGTTCCTGCTCGAGCGGCATTCTTGACAGCGCAATCAGGTCAATATCCCCTCCCCGCGCATCATCCCGGACCCGGGATCCAAACAAGAAAACACTCGCCGCAGGATCCCTCCGTCGGATGGTCTCAAGTATGGTCTCACGCTCTTCCCGTTTCAATCTCATGCCGATATGATGACCTCCCTAGACTTGCTCTGTCAAGGCGGGATCTCGCAACTCAAGTCTGAACCTGACGCGCTCCAGAGGCTTCCGACCTACTTTGGAAGCCTGTACGAGGCGTGGGAAGGCAACTTACTCGACCGCCACTATCTTTTTCTGGTTTCCAAGGGAGATGAACGCTCGACCCCTGCCGAAATCGCAGGACATCACCGCGTGGCGGTGAGGGAACTTGGCAGGCCCGTCGTTTTCGTGTTCATGGGGATGGAGTCTTTCGAGAGCCAACGGCTCGTACAGCATCGGGTGCCATTCGTCGTTCCCCGCCGCCTGATGTACCTGCCGGAATTCCTGATCGACCTACGGGAAGGAACTGTCTCCCTTGGCCATTTTCGGTCTGCCACGGACGGCGAGGCCGCCGTCCCTCCCGTAAAAACCCCTTTACCAGTTTGATGACCACATGCCCGAACAGCCATGTCAGACATTTCACAAGCCTTCTGATTTTGGAATCCTGCCCGAATGCCTGCGGTTTCGGTATTCACTCGGGGAGAATCCGGTCTTGTTCTTGAAAAACCGGGAAAAGTAGAAGATCGAGTCAAATCCCAGTTCGTCGGCCACCCGGGTAATGGGAAGACGGGTATGGGCCAGCAGCTCAGAGGCGCGCCTGAGGCTGATCTCCAAGGCATACTGACGGGGCGAAAACCCGGTGTGCGCACGAAACATCCGGCGAAAGGTGGAATAGCTCAGGTTGAGTTGGGCCGCCAGATGCTTCAACTCCTGGCGCCGACCGGCTTCGCGGGTCAACAGGTCACACGCCTCACGAATGATATCCGCCGTCGGTCGCCCCTCATACGTGTGCCGCTTCATCGCCGAAAAAAAACGGGCAAACAATAACTCCACGGTCGCGCCAAGCAGAAAAGGGTAATCGGGCGGCTCCCGCCGGAGCAGATCGGCAATCTCCATATAGAGCCCCAGGAGATGCTCATCATGCCCCACGTGAAAGACCGGTTGATCAGGGCGAACCGGCCGGAGACTGAGAAGACGCCGGAGATGATCGCCATCACACTCCACCCAATATTCGTCCCAGCCGGTGGCCGGATCAGGCCGGTACCGGTGCCACACGCCCGGCAGGATCACAAACACGTCCCCGGCGGTAACCGGAACCCGGCCGCTGGCTAGGGTCTCAAACTCACCCTGCCCGCGCGTCAGGTAGACCATCGCCGGAGAGGAGAGAATCCGGCCATCCTGCCAGGTGAAATGATGGTCATGGGGATGCCGGTGCGGCGGATAGGGCGCCCCCGGCGAAATCAGGGTATAGCCGGCATTCACCACATACGCCCCCCACCTCCGGACGTCCTCGCTCGGGGGCAGATACCGGAAATAACTGCGCCGGTCACCGTGAATATGATTTTCAGGACGGGTTTTCATGCTGATCACTTTGTGTAAATAATTGACCATTTATTCCATGTTCAGTCAATTTATATAGGAGTATGGTCGTTATAGAAATCAGCCAAAAAAGGGAAATGGAGACTGCCATGCCAAAGTCCATGAATCACGTTGAACGATTCCGCGCGGTGATGAACTTCCAACCCGTGGACCGGCTCCCCCGCTGGGAATGGGCCATGTGGTGGGATGAAACGATTGCACGCTGGCACGGCGAGGGCCTGCCCGCCTCTCTGACCGATATCTTCGAGATTTCGGAATACTTCGGCCTGGATCCCTACAAGCAATTCTGGTTCAGCACCACGGATCCGACGATTGAGGCGGTGCAGCATCATGTCGAAGGCGTTGTGTCAAACATGGACGACTATCTGCGGATTCGCCCCTCGCTGTTTCCTGATCACAGCCAGGCAATCGCCGATATGGCTCCCTGGGCTAAACGCCAGGCGGCCGGAGAGGCCGTGGTATGGACGACCCTCGAGGGGTTCTTCTGGTTCCCGCGCACGCTGATGGGCTTTGAAAAGCTGATGTTTGCCTATTACGACCAGCCGGAACTGATCCACCAGATGAATCAGGATCTTCTGGACTTCAACCTGAAGCTCCTGGATGGCATCGGGAAAACCTGCATTCCCACCTTCACAACCATCGCCGAGGATATGTCCTATAACAACGGCCCTATGGTTTCGCGGCAGATTTGTGATGAGTTCATCTCTCCCTACTACGCCCCCATGCTGGAACGGTTCAAGGCCATGAACGCACTCACCATCGTGGATACAGACGGGGATGTGACCCTGCTGGTTCCCTGGCTGCAGGACATCGGCGTGGAGGGAGTGCTCCCGCTGGAACGTCAGGCGGGCGTGGATGGCATGGCGCTTCGCCAGCAATTCCCCACCCTGCGCATGGTGGGTCATTACGACAAGATGGTCATGCCCAAGGGCGAGGACGCCATGCGGATGGAGTTCGAGCGGCTGGGTCCGCTCATGAAGACAGGCGGATTCATCCCCAGCGTAGATCACCAGACCCCGCCCGGCGTTTCACTCGAGCAATACCGGATTTTTCGAAAACTGCTGAATGCCTACACCAGCAAGGAAAGATGCTGAACCATGAAAACGGAAACAATACCCGTCAAGATCGGATTATTTGGAATCGGCTTGGATACCTATTGGGCCCAGTTCAAGGGCTTGAAGGACAATCTCATGGGGTACCAGGCCCGGATCGCCGACCGGCTCCGGGGGTTCGGCGTCACCCTCGTGGATGCGGGGCTTGTGGATAACCCCGTCGCGGCACGCGAGGCAGCCGAGTTGTTCCGCCGGGAACAGGTCGACCTGATCTACCTCTACATTTCCACCTACGCCCTCTCGTCCACCGTCCTCCCCGTAGTCCAGCAGGCCAAGGTTCCCGTCGTGGTCTTGAACCTGCAGCCCGTGCCGCAACTCGACTACCAGAAATTCAACGCCCTGGGCGACCGGGGCCTGATGACCGGCCTGTGGCTGGAGCATTGCCAGTCCTGCTCCGCCCCGGAAATCGCCTGCGTCTTCAATCGCGCCGGAATCCACTATCACCAGGTCACCGGATACCTCGATGAGGCCGAAGTCTGGCAGGAGATCCGGGACTGGGCCGACGCAGTCAAGGTCGCCGTCGGCATGCGGAACAACCGCGCCGGGGTTCTCGGCCATTACTACGGCGGTATGCTGGATGTGTACAGCGACCTGACCCGGCAGTCCTCGGTCTTCGGAAACCATTTCGAGATCGTCGAGATGTGCGAACTCCACGCCTTGCGGCAGGCGGTGACACCGGCACAGATGGCCGACAAGGTCACCCAGTTCCGGAACCAGTTCGAGGTGGCGCCTGAATGCGAACCCGCCGAGGTGGAGCGTGCGGCACGCACCTCCTGCGCCCTGGATGCCTTGGTGGCTCGCCACAATCTCGGCTCGCTCGCCTATTATTACGAGGGCGTGGAGGGCAATCCCTACCAGGATATCGTCACCTCTGTGATCGCGGGCAACACCCTGCTGACCGGCCATCATGTGCCCGTGGCGGGCGAGTGCGAAATCAAGAACGTTCAGGCCATGAAAATCATGGATCTGCTCGGCGCGGGCGGCTCGTTCTCCGAATTCTACCTGTCCGACTTCAAGGATGATGTGGTCTATCTGGGTCATGACGGCCCCGCCCATTTCGCCATTGCCGAGGGGCGGGTGGGATTGGTGCCAGTGCCCGTCTATCACGGGAAACCCGGCAAAGGCCTTTCCATCCAGATGACCGTCAAGCATGGCCCCGTAACCCTGCTCTCGGTCGTGGAGGGCGCCGGCGGGAAAATCTCCCTCCTGGTCGCCCAGGGCGAATCGGTTCCCGGCCCGGTACTCCAGATCGGAAATACCAACAGCCGTTACCGGTTCTCCATTGGCGCCAAGGGGTTCATGAACAACTGGTCCAAAGCAGGTCCAGCCCATCATTGCGCCATCGGAGTTGGACATGTGGGCGGGAAACTTGAAAAACTTGGTGCGCTGCTCGGCATCGACGTGGAACAGGTGTGCTAGCTTCCGTCGGCTCAAAAAGCGCTTTCTTTTACACGGGGCACGAAGTACGGTTACCCCCGTGAATACACCCCTTGATATAGGATCCGATGCGCTATGGGCTCATTGATCCTCATCTCCCCGCACGGGTTTTGCGCCGGCGTCGAACGGGCGGTTGAAATCGCCGAGGCGATGCTCCAGAAATATCCGTGCCCCGTCTATTGCCTGAAGCAGATCGTCCATAATCGCCAGATCATTGACGATCTCACGGCCAGGGGAATGGTGTTTGTTCAGGATATCCACGAGATTCCCCGGGGCGCCACAGTGCTCTTCAGCGCCCACGGCATCGCCCCCGCCATCCGGGAAACGGCCCGGAAACTCGGACTGAATGCCGTGGACGCCACCTGCCCGTTTGTCACCAAGGTTCATCAGGAAGTGAAGCGGTTTGCCGCGCAGGGGTATTCCATTCTCCTGATCGGTCACCACCAGCATGACGAAATCATCGGGGTGGCGGGCGAAGCACCTGACCATGTCACGGTGATTGCCACGGTGGCGGACGCCCGTGCCGTCAGCATTTCCGATCCCGACAAGGTAGCCGTACTGACACAGACCACCCTCAGCATGGACGAGGTGGCCCAGGTGATGGATATTCTGAAGAAGCGTTTCCCGGCCCTGAAAACACCCCCCGAGAGCGATATCTGCTATGCCACGCGGAACCGCCAGCAGGCGATCCGGCTCTGCGCCGGGAAGGTCGATCAGATCATTGTGCTGGGCGCCGAAAATAGCTCCAACTCGAACCGCCTCGTCGAAGTGGCCCAAGCCGAAGGGTGTCCCGCCACCCTGGTGAGCACTCTTGAACAACTCGACACCCTTCCGCTCACAACAATCAACCGACTCGGAATCACCGCGGGCGCCTCAACCCCCGAGGATTTTGTCGATGCCGTCATCGCAGCCCTGAAAAATAAGGGTTTCTCCAGCCTGGAGACACTGATCCTGATCAAGGAAGACATCCACTTCCCCTTGCCGCGGGAACTGAAAAAATCCTAATCGTAATCGACTCTCCTAGGGAGGAATGGCGCTTACTTAAGGACTGTTTGGGATTGGCGACGGTTGGTGTACCGCCTTTAGGCGGCCCAGAGAAGACCGGCTGAAGCCGGTACACCAGCGGCGGGAACCTCGAATGCACGCCTTAAGTAAGCGCCATTCTGCCCCGGGGAGGATTATGATTAAGATTACGATTATGACCGATTTCTATGGATGCGACAGGCTCAGGCTTTCCACTTCACCCGAAGTTCATATAAGTGCCTTTGGGGCCCGTCAGGGCATCGTCCCACTTTTTAGGCTTCACGGCGCCGAGGGTGGCAATCTTCTTGGAGGACATCAGGGAGGGCTTGCCGTCACGCTCGCGAACGGGAATCGTCGTCGTATCAAATTCCTGCTGCCGGATGGCGGCCGTTTCCGGCACATCGTATTGGACATAGAGCTGCGTCACCTCTTCGTCCGAGAAAAACACAATCTGTGCGCCCCGCGGAATGCACCGGTATTCCCGGTTGGTAATCGCATTGCTGGTGAATTTCCGGATCTGGGTAAATCCATCTTCATTGTACACCACCGTCAGGATTTTTTCGCGATCCACCTTGGCGCAATGGATAAGCGTGGAATCCACAAAAAGTTTTTCGGGCGGCGGCACCACCTTGTACCGGCCGTCCTTCCACACCAGCAATAGTTTATCGAGCGAGGAACACTCAAACAGCGGCTCCCCTCCGATCTTGTAGCCGAGGTAACCCTTCGCCCTGTCAAGGTTGACCTTCAGTTCGGATGCCGTGAGTTCCCGGACCCCGACCGCCTGGAAGGCCTCGATCTTTGTGCGCCTCGGGAAGGCCGGGCCGTACTTCTTTTGGAGTTGCCGGAGATACCGTACCGCATACCCCGTCAGGTTGGCCAGGTTCTCGCGGGACTCGGCCAGTTCAACCCGGAGCGAATCCATGTCCTCCCGGTTCTTCGCCAAGTCAAACTGGGAGATGCGCCGGATGGCGATCCCCAGCAGCATCTCCATATCGCCTCGTGACATCTCACGCTGCAGGGTTGCCAGGAAGGGATCCAACCCCGCCCGCACCGCTTGTTCCACTTCGTCCAGGGATTGGCAGGTCTCGATAGCCTTATAAAGCCGGTTCTCAACAAAAATCTGAACCAGCGTCTTCCGGTGCAGGTCCTCCGTCAGCCGCTTCTGCTGAACCTTCAACCGTCGCGTCAGCAGTTTCAGCAACCGCTCGGTGTTATGGCGGAGCACCTCCTCGACATCCATTTCCGCAGGACGCCCGTCACGGATGACCATGATCCGGCTGGCGACCTGCGACTCGCACTGGGTAAAGGCATACAGCGCCTCAACGGCCCGGGCGGCGCTCTCCTCCGCCTGAAGCTGAATTTCAACCTCCACCTGCTCGGCCGTATAATCGTTGATACTTCGCAGCTTGACCTTGCCCTTGCGTCCCGCCTCCTCAATGGACGAGATCAGCGAATCGGTGGTGGCGCCGAAAGGAACCTCGCGCACCACCAGGGTCTGGGCGTCACGGATTTCAATGCGCGCCCTGACGCGAACCGACCCCTTCCCCTTCTCATACCCGGCCACATCCATCAGCCCGCCCTGCTGAAAATCAGGAAACACTTCAAAGGACTTCTTCTGGAGAATGGCCACCTGCGCCTCGAGCAGTTCATTAAAATTATGAGGCAGAATACGGGTGGATAATCCCACGGCAATCCCCTCGGCACCCAGCAACAGCAACAGTGGAATCCGGGCCGGGAGCGTCACCGGCTCCTCCTTGCGCCCATCATAGGAGGGCACTGTGTCGGTCAAGTCGGGATCAAAGATCTCATCCCGGGCCAGCGCTGTCAGGCGGCATTCAATATACCGGGCGGCGGCGGCGGGGTCACCGGTGAGCAGATTGCCGAAATTCCCCTGCCCCTCAATGAGATATTGCTTGTTCGCCAGGGTCACCAGCGCATCCCCGATCGAGGCATCCCCGTGAGGATGGAACTGCATGCTGTAGCCAACGATGTTGGCGACCTTGATGAACTTGCCATCATCATTCTCGAACAGCGAGTGAAGGATGCGGCGCTGAACCGGCTTCAGGCCGTCGTCCACATCCGGAATGGCGCGATCCCGAATGACATAGGAGGCGTACTTCAGGAAGTTATCATTGACCAGGTGCTTCAGCGGTCCCTCGGCGACGGCGGCGATGTCACGGACGATCAGACGACCTTTGGCTTCGACCCGGTCGCCCGGCACCACAGGAGTGAGCAACTCATCACCTGCAAAGAGTTCTGTCTGCTCACTCATCAGCGGCCACCACCAGGTTATCCATGATGTACTGTCTGCGTTCCGGCGTGTTGCGCCCCATATAGAACCCCAGAATGGCGGGAATACTGTGCCGGTTTTCAACCTCCACCGGCGTCAGGCGCATTCCCGGCCCGATAAACTGCTTGAACTCGCCGGGTGAGATTTCGCCCAACCCCTTGAACCGGGTCACCTCGGCCCCACGGCCGATGTCCTTCACCGCCGCATCACGCTCTGCTTCGGAATAGCAGTACAGGGTTCGCTTCGCGTTGCGAACCCGGAACAGCGGCGTCTCCAGGATGTACACATGGCCGCCGTGGACAATCGGCTCGAAAAACCGGAGAAAAAAGGTCAGCAACAGGTTCCGGATGTGGAGCCCGTCCACATCGGCATCCGTGGCCAGGATCACCTTGTTGTAACGCAGCCGCTCGGGCGATTCCTCGACATCAAGGCTGCGCATGAGGTTGTACAGTTCCTCGTTCTTGTACATCACATCCCGGTTCAAGTCGCAGGTATTGAGCGGTTTTCCGCGCAGGGTAAAAACCCCCTGGGTCGCCACATCGCGGGTGCTGGTGATCGAGCCCGCCGCCGACTGGCCTTCGGTAATGAATAGCATCGACTCGGCGCCGGTTCCGGCATTCTTATCGAAATGAATCTTGCAGTCCTTGAGCTGCGGAACCCGAATCGAGGTGGCGCGGGAACGCTCCCGGGCCATCTTCTTGATGGACTGAAGTTCTTTGCGCAATTTGACGGTTTCCTCAATCTTGAGCAGGGCTTTCTCGGCCGACTTGGGCGCCCGATGCAGCAGATCCACCACCGCTTCGCGTACCTGCTGGACCAGGTCGCTCCGGATCTCGGTATTGCCCAGTTTGTTCTTGGTTTGCGATTCGAAGACCGGCTCCTTCAGGCGGATGGCAATCGTTCCGGCCATGCCTTCGCGGACATCATCCCCCTCAAACTTGCCCTTGGAGAACTCATTGAAGGCCTTGACGATGCCTTCCCGGAAGGCACTCAGGTGAATTCCGCCATCACTGGTATACTGGCCGTTCACAAAGGACAGAAACGTTTCCTCGAACCGGTTGGTATGGGTGAAGGCCAGTTCCAAAGTCTTGGAACGATGGTGCAGAACCGGATACAGCGCCTCGTCACCCACCTCATCCTCCACCAGATCCTTGAGACCATCCTTGGAAAAATAAGTAGTTCCGTTCAGTTCGATTTTCAGGCCGGCATTGAGGAAGGTGTACAGTTGAATCCGTCGCTTGAGATGATCGGCCACAAACGTGACCGCGCCAAAAATCGTCGGATCCGGTTCAAACACGACCAGCGTGCCATCGGGCTCCTCGGTCTTTCCCTTTGACTCATTCGTGATTTTTCCCCGCTTGAATTCGGCGGCGGAAAATTCCCCGTTGCGGTGACTGCACACCCGAAAGGCCAGGGAGAGCGCATTCACCGCCTTGGTTCCCACGCCATTGAGGCCGACGCTAAACTGGAAGACCTCATCATTGTACTTGGCCCCGGTGTTGATGCGGGAGACGCATTCCACAACCTTACCCAGCGGAATGCCACGCCCGAAGTCCCGCACCGTGACCTTGGCGCCTTCCACCGCCACGGTGACCCGGCTCCCGTACCCCATGATGAACTCATCAATGGCGTTATCCACCACTTCCTTCACCAGGACATAGATGCCATCGTCGTAATGGGTGCCATCGCCAACACGACCGATATACATCCCGGTCCGCTTGCGGATATGCTCCAGCGAGGAGAGCGTCTTGATCTTGCTCTCGTCGTAATTATGTTTCTTGGCGGCGCTCATGGTTCAAAGGGCGCGCATTGTACTCATTTGGGGAAGGAAGAAAGCAAAAAAATACGCTTTCTGTAAGGGGTCACTGACAAGGGGGGGGGGGCTTCCGAATTCTGGAGGGCCACGCTTCGTCGTGGCCGCCTTTTCGTTGTCCCGGACGCGACAAAGCGCGTCCCTCCAAAGAATACCCCCCCTCGTCAGTGACCCATTACCGCTTTCTCTTCTTCGCGGGCGCCTGTGAACCCCGAAAAGGATTACGATTAGGATTACGATTACGATTATGATTATGATAATACACACCCAAGGAGCTATTCATGAATCAGACAGCCTTAGTCACCGGCGCCTCAAGCGGCATTGGCCTTGAAATCGTTCGTCAGCTTTGCGGGCGGGGACTTCGGGTCTTCGCCACCGGACGGAATGCCGGGCGCCTAAGCTCCCTCCGCCAGGAGACCGGTTGTTTTGCCGAGCCGTTTGACCTCGCGCTTCCCGAGGCGCCCGTCGCCCTCTACGCCGCCGCCAAGGTGGCCTTCGGCGCCGCACCGGATGTCGTGATCAACAATGCCGGATTCAACCGGCGCAAGGCGCCGGTCACCGACATCACTACGGCGGAACTGGACGAAGCTTATGCCGTCACGGTCCGGGCCGCCGCGCTGCTCAGCCGCGAAGCCATGCGCGACATGATTCCCCGGAAGTCCGGCCACATCATCAATGTTGCCAGCACCGTCGTCTGGCAGCAGGTGGAGAACAGCAGCATTTACTGCGCCGTCAAATGCGCCCTGCACGGCTTCACCGTCGCCCTCATCAAGGAAGCCCGGCCACACGGGATCAAGGTCACGGGGGTCTATCCCGGCGGCACCGACACCGCCTTTCGCGCCATCGACCGCCCCGACTACATGAAGCCAGAAAGCGCGGCCCACATGATCGTCGACACCCTCTTCGCCCCAGCCGACGTTAATATCCACCAGCTCACCTTCCGCCCCTTTGTCGAGACCAATTTCTAGCCCCACATCACACCCTCCTCCAAGGCAGATCACGCCCTTTCTGCCTCAATCAGAGCGTCCGGCTATCATACGCCCAGTGAAGCAGGGCCTGCCGTTGGCGGGGACGGCAATGGATGTCACCCGCTGGGCAGGCTTTCTTGAGCTGGGCGACATGACGGGTCATAGCCGCCCAGCGCTTAATCTGACGTTCATCATCCGGTCCGCGCCGCCCCATGTAATACCGGCAGTACCACTGAAACCAGCCACGCGGATCCTCGGCATGGATCCAATCCTTCTCGCACCAGTAACTCAATGGCTTGGATGCGTTGACACCAAAGTAATTCAGCTTTGGCTGACGCGCCTCCGGGCACAACTTCGCTTTTAAAAACCAGGACTTGGGAAACTCAGACCGACAGTCGGTCATATATTTCCCCCCAAAAACACCCAATTCGAGCATTTCTTTGGGCGTTAATTCAGGATCGAACTGAGGATGAAATTGTTTCCCCATCGGCTTAGTCAGCCAATAGACATAACCAGACTGCATCCGGTCATTGACCACTACTTTTTGCTGTTTCATGACGACACCTCCTTTCGTCTCCGCTCCAAATTCACAAGGCTGTCACCCAGCCCGCCGGGTCGGTTTCGCGCCAGCCAGAGCCGCCGGTGTTCAGCGATAATCAGGCGCATCTGAAATTCTGTAGTAGCCGCCGTCCTCGGCGGCATCTTCATATCACACGCCGCCATCAACATCCGCCCGGCATTCATGAATTCATCCGCCACCAGAGCGGCATCGGGACAGGCCATCCTCGCACGCGGCAGCCGTTCCAGAACGGCGGCCACAAAGTCCCGCGTCTGACCCAAAGTCTCCCGCGTCACGGTCTCCGGAACCGTCCAATCGGATTTCTCGTTCAAGAGTCGGAATAACATAGACGCATTGGCGATCTGGTGGCCACATTTCAAGTAAGCATTTCCCAGATCCATCGCCACCCCACCCATGATTCCGGTGTTATCCTGGAAAATATGCACATCCAATACCTTACGCCAATCCCGATCCTTATTGCCGGTGACATTCCACGCCAACGCCGCGCCCGCCGCAAATCCAAGGTAGCTGACGGGTAGCGGCTGCCAGTGGCCGTTATCGCCCCAGTCGGTAATGAGATACCCTGCCGCGCCGTGCTTCAGTCCGCTCTCCGCCGCCGCCTTCAAATTGGCGAGCGCGTTCTCCGTGCGCCCGGCAATACTGTTCCAGGAGGAGGTTCCCGGGCAGACATAGAAAGGGAGGCCCGAGGCGGCGAACAGGGCGCCGTGTTCGGCGAAGGGATGATCCGCCTCATAGCCCCACTCCAGTACCACTACATCGCGGGGAACCTCTGCCACAAGCTCCGGATGCTTGATAATGATATCGCCCCAGAAGTGCATGGTCCGCCCCTGCTTCCGAACCTGTTCATGGATCTTTAGCAGAAAATCAAGGTAGACGCGCCCCTTCCCCCGCTGCTCGCACAGGTCACGACACTTTCCCTGTCCCAGATCCCAGGTTTCATCGCAGCCGACATTGAACTTTCGGCTTGAGAAATTGGGCAGGAGCTCCTCATAAAGCCCCGTGATCAGTTCCATGCTCCTCGGATCCGCCGGGTTTAAACTGTTCGGGAGCGTCGAATGCGTCCCCCAGGGCGTGTCATATCCGTCCGGACATTCTGCCAGATCCCGGTAGGCGGGATGTTTCAGCCAGCGGGCCATATGCCCGAAGGAGTTCTGGTTGGGAACCAGCTCAATGAACCGCTCCCGGCAATAGGCGTCCAGTTCACGGATCTCCGCACCCGTCATCGGACCAGCCTCAGCCCAGACCTCCGGATGCTGCGAATAGGCAAAGGTGTGCTCGGTATAGAGCTCGAGGTGGTTGATTTTCCATTCGGCGAAACGGTCGACCAGTGCAAACAGAGTCGCCATCGTCGGGACCTTGTCACGGCTGATATCCAGCATCACCCCGCGAACCGGGAAATCAGGATGATCCTCAATCACTCCCAGCGGCAGGGAATCGCCACCTTGGCGCAGGAGCTGAATCAGCGTCATGACGCCATAAAAAAGACCGGCATGATCATGAGCCGTCAACCGTACATGATCAGACTCCAGCGACAACCAATACCCTTGGGGATGAACAACCGTTGCGGGCTCGATTCCCAGAACAATAACTCCCGAAAGAGGTTCCGACCCGGCCGTTTCCACAGACCACTCGACACCCCCATACTGCCGCGCCGCCTGCCGAAGCCGCTCGGCAATCCCGGTTACCCCCGCCGAATCCTCCAAAATAATCACCCGCCGAATCCCCAACTTCGCAAGGCTTCCCTCACACAGAATCATGGATCGCGGACTCGGCAACAAAACAGGAACTTTGACTCTGGATTCCGACATCTTGTTTTTCTTTCCTAACGGCGTGACTCAATCCGACGCAACACTCGAGCCTGAATTGAGAAATGGAAGTCCTGAAGCTCTTCTGTGGATCAGAGGAACTGGGCAAAGATGCGCATCAAAGCCTGGACATCCCCGAGTCGTTTATGAATGACGTCAGGCCGCACCATGGAGGATCCTTTCCTTGAGAGCTTGCCGCTGGACAGCCAAGTGCGGCAGGACGTCAAAATACATGCGCACGACACGGGAATAGAAGGATCCATGATCGAATTCAGGTCGACGGAAGACAATTTGATTCAGCCGGACGGCTTCATGCTGGAGCACCATGTTGTCGTGGTCGAGGAATGTAAGGTCAACGTTCTCGAATCCATCCCTTGCAAGATCCGCCAAAATGTCCAGTTTTCTTCCGCGGGCTTGCTGTCCGCGCGTCGACACCACCGCCAGATCATAGTCGCTATCCGGACGCGCCGTTCCGGTTGCCCGTGAACCGAATAAATAAACAGCGGCTATTTCGGAATACTTCCCGAAAACGCCTTGCAGTTTCATCCGGATAGTTGGTTCGAGCCCCATAAAAAGAGAGATATCACAGCCCCATGCCGGAGGCAAGCACGACAAAACAAAGTCGGTAATGGGGCACTGACGAGGGGGGAGCTATTCTTTGGAGGGACGCGCTTTGTCGCGTCCGGGACAACGAAAAGGCGGCCACGACGAAGCGTGGCCCTCCAGAATTCGGAAGCCCCCCCCTTGTCAGTGACCCCTTACCAAAGTCGGGCTATTTCGCAAGTTGGGCGGCGGCAAAGTCCCAGTTCACCAGGGAATCCAGGAAGGCTGCCACGAAATCCTTCCGCCGGTTCTGGTAATCCAGATAATAGGCGTGTTCCCACACATCACACGTGATCAGGGCTTTCTGTCCGTGCGCCACAGGAGTGTCGGCATTGGCCGTCTTGACCACTTTCAGGCCACCCGAATCGACCACCAGCCAGACCCACCCGCTCCCGAACTGCCCGACGGCGGCGTCCAGAAAAGCCTGTCGGAACTGATCGTAGCTTCCAAAGGATTGATTGATTTTCTCCAGTAGCACGCCCTCCGGCTTCCCGCCGCCTTTCGGTTTCATGCTGGCCCAGAAGAAGGTGTGATTCCACGTCTGAGCGGCATTATTGAAAATCGCCAGACCATCCTTGTCCTTTGCCTTCGCCGTCACGTTAATAATTTCCTCGAGTGGCAGGGACTCAAGTTCGGAGACCGCGATCAATTTGTTGAGGTTATCCACATAGGTCTTGTGGTGCTTGCCGTAGTGAAATCCCATGGCTTTCGCCGAAATCACCGGCTCCAGCGCATTCTCCTCATAAGGCAAGGGAGGAAGCCCCACCGCCCAGGCCGCACCGCAGGCTGCCAAGTAAATCATTCCCGCCATCGCCAGTAAAAATGTCGCCTTCATTCTCCACCTCCTTAATTCAATGTCTCTCATATAACTGCTCACAATTAAGATAACCACCCGCTTCGCTTGAGGAAACAGAGGGGGATTGGGGAGAGAAAAAAGAAGAAAATGTTGCGGAATTTGTATGCGGCGAGTACACCGCATACAAATTCCGCAACACCTTTCCGGGAGGGGGAAATGAGCAGGTATTTATGGTGCGAAGAACAGCTGAAATGGATTTCCTCCATCTTTCCTCACAAGGTTGTGTTTCGCGATTTTTAAATGGGGTACTCACCATTTAAAAATCGCGAAACATTTTCTTTATCTTCCTCTCCCTCGAAACCTCCGCTTCCTCAAGCGAAGCGGGTGGTCATCTTCGGCGGGCTTAGCGTTGCCGCCAATGGGGGCCGCCGGGGCGCGACTGCCGGATCACGGTCGGCTTCGGCTGCTTGGGCTCTTCCAGCAGCAGGGCATACCAGGTCTCGCCCAGCGCGGCATTGGAAAATTGCCCCACCCGGCCATTGGCTACATGCTCCCAGTTGGCTTCCAGAACCTCGTCATCCGTCGCCGTCTTACCGTCCACCAGAACCTTGATGGCCTCCTCGGTCTGTTTCTTGCGCAACAGCATCCAGGAATAAGTGGCATAGATCAGGGCCCCGTCATGCTTGAATTTCTTCCGGTACTTCTCGTAGGTCTTCTTGAGCTCCGCCTCCTGCCCCAGCTTGTACTGGCGGCACATTTTCATACACACCAGAACGGGATCACCCAGCATCGTCTTGGGAAGAATGCGATCCACCTCCTCGAACTTCTTCAATTGAAAGAGAAATTGCAGCCGGATCGCGTTGATCTGGCGATCCAGCAGGAAGCTCCATTTACAATAAGGCTCCATCTGGCGCGTCGATTCCAGCGCCTCGGTCATCATGACATCCTGATCCTTGCGCGCCTGATCCATGATCCATTTCATGTTCCCGCCGCGACTGCCCAGTTGCTCATACTTCCGCCGGAGCACCGTGGTCCGCTCCGTAATACGAGTCTGGATCCCCGTCATGAGCGCCGTAATCTTGCGGCGGATATAGAAGGTGACCGCCACCTGAATACCCAGCCCCACCACAATCGCGAGCACCACGCTCCAGGCCCACCAGTGAAATCCATAATGCAACCCCGCCCACAAAGCCGCCATACTCAACAACGAAATAAGAAGAGTCAACATAGTCAGGTATCCTTTCGATGGGGTTGATTATATCGGATGACGGCAATCTGTCTACCGGGTTTGTCCTTGAAGGCAGCAATTCTCATTTCGACCGCACCACGGTTCGAAGACCGGCTAAAGCCGGGACACCAACTCCTCGAATGACCACGTTTTGGTGGCGCTGGTGTACCGCCTTCAGGCGGCGGCTCATAATGAGAATTGCCGCCCTTGAAGTCCTTTTCCCGACCCACTACACTCCCCCGCAACCGTCATGAACAACAAACCGGAAATCCCAAACTCCACCCTCTTGGTCTACCCGACCGCCGTCGCCCTGCGACAGGCTCAGCGGCGAGCCCTGGAACGGGATGCCTTTTTCGACGGGCGGGGGCATATCACGCTTTCCTCGCTCCTGCGCGAATGCGCCGGGGTTGCCTTGAAGAGCCGGAAACTCCGGCCGATTTCTGACTTGGATCGGGAGTTGGCAATCGTTGAGGCGGTCA
>CAZOZF010000029.1:0-3894 GCA_964584205.1 uncultured Verrucomicrobiota bacterium | reverse complement strand
CGATCCCTCGCCCCTTCCGCCCTGGAGGAAACACTCTCCCAGTTAATTGATACTGTGGCCCCGCTTGCCGACCGGGCGAATGACTTTCTTGCCCTCCTGGCCGCTGACCGGGCCACGCCGAAGAACCCGGAACTGGCCGCTCTCTACGCCGCATTCACCGAAGCCTGCCAGTCCCTTGGCGTTGCCGACGAGGCTACCCTCAACGCGGCCATCCTCACCCTCCTGCGCGGCGACCGCACCCAATGGCCACCCGTCCTCCGCCAGGCCAACACCATCGCCTTCATCGCCGTCCGCTGGGTGGCCCCCTTCCAGGAATCAGTGATCCACGCACTGGGCAATCAGCTCGGACGCGACCGGGTAATTGTGCGCCACATCCTCGCCGACTACGAACAGGACTGGTGGGGCGAGAGCCTACTAACCGACACCGGCCGCCTCCTTTTCGGCGACGCCCAAACCATGGCCGACGAATGCGAATTCCAGTCGGAATCCACCCGCTCCGCCATCGAGCACCTCACCAGCCTCCGCGAAGGCTACGCCATGCAGGACCGCGCCCTCGCCGAACAGGCCCGAACCCGGGTCGGCTTCTCCTGCTCCGTCGGAACCTATGGCGAAATCGAGGACCTCGCCCGCCGTATCGCCTGGGAGATTCACGACCGCCCGGATCCCGTCCGGCCGGAGGATATCTGCCTCGTCTCCCGCAACCTCGGCGCCGCCTCGGACGCCATCATGGATGTCTTTGCCCGGTTCAACATCCCCTACTATTTCCGGCGAGGCGTCCCACTCCTCGCCGTCCCCATCATTAAAACGGTTCTCGACCTCGCCCGCTTTTCCGCCACCCGCGAACGCGACACCTTCTGCGCCCTCCTCCAAAGTCCTTGGATCGACTGGAGCCCGCATCTCGCCAACCCGGCCCAACTCGCCGATGACCTGCTCCGGTCCGGCGTCGAACCGATACTGGATACACCCGACCGGATTTCCCGACGCCTCGCCACCTACGCCCTGAAACAGCACCGGTTTACCGACCAGGCCGACGCCGACGCCTACGCCACCACCGCCATTCAAGCCCTTCGCCTCGCCCTGGGAAGCCCCACGGTGACATCGTTTGATGCCGGTCTCTCGGATCTCGCAACACGTTGCGCATGTCTCAAAATAGGGGATGCGCAAGACATTGAACCCGGCGACGAACTCGCCGGTCGCGCCCAGCTTCTCAGCGCCAAGGCATGGGAAACGGTCTCCGAAATGTTCACCACGCTCCGGCGCCATAAGCTGGTCAGCGGGGACAGCGACCCGTCCATTTCCTGGACCGATATTGTCGATCTTCTGAACCGCGCGCTGGAAAACCTGACCCTCTCAGCCACGCCGCCGGATGAAGGCGGAGTCTGGATCCTGAACCCCTTCGACATCGCCGGCTTAAACTTCAAGGTGGTTCTCGTTGCCGGGCTCAATGCCGGTGCCTTCCCGAAATCGCCGACCCAGAGTCCTCTCTTCCCGGACTCCGAACTTCTCGCCTTCCGGGAGCGACTTCAAAAGAAAGGATCCCTGCCGGTGGCCGCGCTGGCCGCGTCCCGGGCGCGGAACAGCCAGGAGAACCTGCTTTTCCTGACCACCCTCGCCGCCTCCCGCGAGCGGATGGTCTTCTCCTACGCAGGCCACGACGAGACCGGCCAGGAACTCACCCCGTCTGTATTTTACAGCACCCTCTGGCGCCTGGTCGGCTGGCCCGCCTGGCCCGTTCTCCCGACGGCCCCGCCGGATCCCTACGATGGGTGGCGGCTTTCAACAGGTGCCGTTCACCTCAAAACCCATTGGAGTCGACACCACGAAAAGTCAAAAACTCGAACATCCAACACTGAACATTCAACATTGAACGTTGAACCGAAGAACGCGAAAGCACCGAATGATCCCCTGCTGAATGTTGAAAGTTCGACGTTCCATGTTCAATGTTCGAATTTGATCTCGTCCTTCAAACGGCGCCCCTTTCCCGGAGAATCCTACCTGGGCACCATCCCACTCGCCTTGTGCCGGGCGAATGACGAACGGCGGCAACGGCTGGCCGAAAAAGGCGAACTTCGAACTTCGAACATTCAACATTCAACGTTCAACGTTGAAACAAGAAACACAATGACATCTGATCGCTCCCCGTTCGATGTTGAAAGTTCAATGTTCAATGTTCAATGTTCAATTTCCTCCCGATTGGCGGAACATATTTCACATGGGATACAGGTGGAGCGGCAACGACAAGCTTTCTTTGCGCGGCAGAATCAGGAAACCCCGGAAACACCCGCCGACCTTTCCCGGGAACCCGGTCATGAGTATGCGGGAGTGCTCGACCCTGCCCTGTGGAACACGCTCCGTCCAACCCCGGCAGAGGCTATCCAGGATTTCAGCCCGACCCAGCTCGAATGCCTCGTCGCCTGCCCGTATCAATACTATCTCCAGTATGTTCTCAAGGTGAAAGCCATCGAACCCAACGAGCTTGAGCCCAACACGATGGACTTCGGAACCGCAATCCACGCCATTCTGTTTGAAGGATTCAGACTGCTTCAGGGCCACGCCCCGAGCCGTTCGATTCCAAAACTGGCTTCACTCGCGGAAACCCATCACCGCCTCTTTGCCCCCGTCTGGGCGGTTCGTGATCCGCACGGCGACTGGCATCTCCAGGAAACCGAGGGCAGACCCTCGGAAGACGCCCTGCCGCTGGTGAATTTTCCTCCTGACGAAAAAGCAATTTTAGCCTTTTTCGATGACCTCACCGAAGCGATGTTCGACTGGGCGACCAGCGGCAATGCCCTCTGGATGCTGGGCGCGCCGGAACAGTTGAAGGTCCAACGGCTCCGGATCGGCAGAGCCGTCCGCAACCTCGTCCGCACCGCGCTCGACCCCGAAGCCTTGCCGGAAGAAAGTGGCTTGGAGAACTGCCGGCGTTTTCCCGCCCTTCTGGAGCACACCTTCAACACCGACCACACGGAGGCCGCGCCTTCCATTGAAATCACCGACCCTGCCGATCCGAATCACCGGTTCCGCCTGCATGGGAAAATCGATCGCGTGGATTTCGTCTTCGATCCGGAGCGCCGCCTCCGCGCCGCCATTGTTGTGGATTACAAGGGCTCGGGAAAAGCCACACTCAAAACCGGGGATCTGGCCGAAGGCATCAGCACCGCCACCGATTGCCAGCTTCCCGCCTATGCCCTCGCAGCAGGAAGGATCTTACAGACGAGCCACTTGCAAAACACTCCAAAAGACGGTCGCGACGGAGCGCGACCCTCCAAAGAATGCAAGAAACGGTTTGTTTTGATGAGTGGAGGGACGCGCTCCGTCGCGTCCGCTGGAGTTTTGCAAGTGGCTCTAAAGTCTGAGATCCCCATCCTCATGCACTATCTTTCCTACACCCTGTCGCCCTCCGACATGGTGAAGCAGTGCAAAAAACAATGGATCGGCCTCGACGGAAGCCCCGGTGAACCCTGCGATCTCGTCGCCGCCTTCACCGCCAGCGCCTTCGCCGCGCTGACCCGTTATGAGCGCGGCGATTTCGCCGTGGCTCCCAAGGCCTGTGAGTTTTGCGCCCTGAACGCCTGCTGCCGCCACGCCGCCAGTCTGCTTTCGACGGAAGCCCCTGAAAGCGGGGATAACTCATGAGCCCCTGTCGCAATATCCGTTTTATCGCCTCAGCCGGAACCGGAAAAACCCACCAGGTGGTGAGCCTCTATCAGGCGCTGCTTTTTGGACGTCCCTACCCTGCCGATGATCAGGCGCTTCCCGGAGTCAAAGCCGGTTCCATTTTCGACGGCGCAACCCGCCTGCCGCCTGCCCGGATACTCATGTTGACCTTCACCAAGAACGCCGCCGCCGAAATGCGATCCCGCGTTACCGAGGCCATCGAGCATGAGCTGGCCA
>CAZOZF010000028.1:0-22694 GCA_964584205.1 uncultured Verrucomicrobiota bacterium | reverse complement strand
ATTAATCGAACGGGAATCCCCATGAATCCGTTGAGTTTATCCGCCACGGACTCTTTTTATCACGTGCAGCTCGCCACTAATTTTCCGGGAGTGGACTACGCGTTACGGGTCAAGATATTAACCAATTCGATCTTCAAGACGACGAAGGGAGCCATTCGGCTGACTACAGATCACCCCCGGTATCCCATGCTCGAGATCCCCGTCAGCGTCACGGTAGTAAGGGATATCAATGCCTTTCCCCCGGAAATGTCAATGCGGGCCACACTGCCCGGACAACCTGCAGAAAGCCGATACCTGATCCTCAAATCATCCAACAGCAGACCTTTTGCCGTTCTCAATGTGACATCCGTACCGCCCGTCATCCCGGTCTCCATCCAGAGTACCAAGCCGGATTGGATCCGTCTCCGCGTCGGGCCACTGTTCCCCGCACCGTCAATGACCGGTATTGTCATCCGTGTTCACACCGACAACCCCGATCAACCGACCTTGGACATCCCGTTCAATGTGTTCCCGCGATAGTAAGGTTCAGGATGCAGATGGAAAGCGGAACATACACGTGTTCAGACTCATGATTCCTGCAAGGAGAATCGTTTGAACAGAAGCTTGCCAAGACCGCGAGAAGTCGAACTTGAAACCGCACCAACTTCCTAAAACAATCCGTTCGCATTCTTGACAAATTGGACGCCGAGCGTCACCATGTTTGAAAAGAGTATGGAGTGCCAGATTCGACTTAAATTAGAGCGACAATCGCTTCAGGGGTCTTTCCTTAATGAGCGTTAAATTTAAAGATTATTACGAGATTCTTGGCGTGCCTCGCACCGCAAGTGCCGAGGACATCAAGAAGGCCTACCGCAAATTGGCTCGGAAGTATCACCCCGATATCAACAAAACCGCCGGCTCCGAAGCCCGATTCAAGGAAGTCGGGGAGGCCAACGAGGTGTTGAGCGATTCCAAAAAACGGGAACGCTACGACCAGCTCGGCGCCAACTGGCAGGCGGGTCAGGACTTCCGTCCCCCACCCGGCTATCAGAACATGAACTATGAGTTCCGGGGCGCGCCCGGTGGCGGACGCGGCTTTAATCCCCAGGACATGGGCGGATTCAGCGATTTCTTCGAATCCCTCTTTGGACAGCAGTTTGCCGGAGGCCGTCCCGGAGCCCGGTCCGCTATGTGGGAACCGGGGGAGGAACAGCAATTCCCCAGTAGCGGAGGGGATCAGGAAGTCGCCATCACCGTCACCCTGGAAGAGGCCTACCACGGCGCAACCAAAAGTATCCGACTTCAATCCAACGAACCGGATTCCCGTGGCCGGATTCAGACCCAAACCAAAACCTATCAGGTCAAAATCCCTGCAGGCATTACTGAGGGATCCCGCATCCGATTGGCAGGACAGGGCTTACAAGGAGGCGGAACCCGTTCCGCCGGAGATCTTTACATGCAGGTTCAGATCGCGCCACACCCCACCTTCAAGGTCAACGGACACGATCTTGAAGTCGAACTTCCCCTCACCCCCTGGGAGGCGGCGCTGGGTGCCAAAGTCACCTTCCCCACGCTGGATGGCCCCGCCGCGCTCACTATCGTCCCGGGAACCGAATCCGGGCAACGGCTCCGACTCCGGGGAAAAGGACTGCGCCAGGGCAAAGGCCTGGAACCCGGCGACCTGATCGTCGCCGTGAAAATCGTCGTCCCGAAAAAAATGTCCGCCCGAGAAAAGGAACTCTTCGAGGAACTGGGGAAAGTCTCAAGCTTTAAGCCCAGGGGTTAGGATTAGGGGTTAAGGGGTTAAGGGGTTAAGGGAGTGAAAAAAAGGGGACTAGCTGGATAATCGAAGGTTGGTGTACCGCCTTCAGGCGGCCAGGAAGCCGCCGGCTGAAGCCGGTACACCAACAGCAGAAGCCTTAAGCACGCGCCAGGCGGCTAGGAGGATCGATTTTGCCGCCCATGCCGGATGGTGGCGACCACCTCAATGATCACGAAAAGGATCAGGGCACAGGCAAAATAGAGGATCGCGGGATGACTTTGGAGAAAGGCGTGAATGACGCCCCCAAAAAAAACGAGTGCCAGTAGCACAACGACATTCGTGATGATCAAACTCCGCCAGTTTGCCGCAAACCAGGTCGCCAACCGGTCTTCCGCCGCTGGCTTGATATACCGGTGATGAAGGGCAAACCCGCCCAGCGCCAGAACAAACATCACGAAGGGGAGTAGATTAACATGGAACACTTTCTCCTCCAGTTCATGGGTCCCGGTCAGCATCATTTCAAGGGCCACAAAGAGAATCACCAATAAACCCGCCCACTGAACCTGCGGATATTTCTCAAGCTTGGACGCAATGTAGTTTGAGGCAATGGCCATCAGGATAATCGAGAAGACCAGACCGATACCCAGCACCAGGATGTTTTCCCGCGAGGCGCCTGAAACCGCCAGGACATTGTCCAAACTCATCGAGACATCCGCCATCAGGATCAGCCACACCGCACTCTTCAAGGTCCGGGCCTCATGCGTCCCCACGCCCCCCTCCCCGCCTCCGGCGTCCTCATCACGCCTCAGTTCCCGATAGAATTTCCATACGACATAAAGCAGCAAAAGGCCACCGGCAAATTTGATCCCGACCACACGGAGCAGGTACACAACTGTTGATGCAAAAATGATCCGCAATACCGTCGCCAGGGCAATTCCGATCACAATGGCGCGTTTCCGTTCTTTCCCCTTCAAATCCTTGGTTGCCATTCCAATAACAATCGCATTGTCGCCACTCAAGACGATGTCAATCAGGATGACATTCAACAACGCCAGAAATCCACCCATGGTGAACAAGGCCGCAAACGATGAGTTCAATGTATCAAACATGCGCGAAGCCTATCGTAAACCCCTGAAAAAGGAAAGTGTCGCCTATCCCGGAGCGATCCGGACAATGCTTTATTTTCCCCTGCACACGTGACTGAAAATCCGTTATAGTCCCGGGACATTGAATGGGGAGCCTGTCTTATGTTTGCCAAACTGACTTTTCTGGGCGCCGCTGAATCCGTCACCGGATCACGCTATCTGCTGGATGTGAATGGAGCCCGGTTGCTCATTGATTGCGGGATGGTTCAGGAACGGGATCTGGCGGACCGGAACTGGCAGCCCTTCCCCGTGCCCCCCTCCAGCATCGACGCCGTCCTGCTCACTCATGCCCACATTGACCATTGCGGGTATCTCCCAAAACTGGCCCGGGACGGCTTCCGGGGCCCGATTCATACCACGCTGCCTACTGCCGAAATCGCCAAAACCGTGCTGATGGATTCGGCCCGACTCCAGGCGGAAGATGCCGCCTTCAAACAGAAACGCCATCAACGCGAAAACCGGACAAGTCCCCGCCCCGTCGGCCCGCTCTATACCGTCGCGGATGTCGAGCAGTGCTGCTCTCATTTTTCACCCGTCCAATACCATCAGCCCCTCACCATCGCCCCGGGCGTCGAGGTCACCTTCACGGATGCCGGCCATATTCTCGGCTCGGCCTCTCTCCAGATTCGCTCCAACGGCAAGTCTATTGTTTTCTCAGGCGACATCGGCCGCTGGAACCGCCCCATCATTGAAGACCCCGATTTCTGTGAGCCTGCCGACTTTGTCGTGATGGAATCCACCTACGGCGACCGGCTTCACGAGCAGACCGAACTGATCGAGGAAAAACTGTGCGCCCTCATCAACGATACCGCCAAACGGGGCGGCAATCTGATCATTCCAACCTTCGCCATTGAGCGGGCCCAGGAGGTGTTGTACTACTTCAACACTCTCGTCCGGGCCAAACGTATTCCCCCGATCCTGATCTTTTTAGACAGCCCCATGGCCGTAACCGTGACCCAGATCTTCGAACGACACACGGCTATGTTGGATGCCGACATGAACCAACTGGTTCGGAATCAGCAGTCGCCCTTCCACTTTCCCGGCCTCAAAATGGTGCAAACGGTGGACGAATCCAAGGGAATCAACACCATCAAGGGAACCATCGCCGTTATGGCCGGGTCCGGCATGTGCACCGGAGGCCGGATCAAGCATCACCTGGCTAACAATCTCAGCCGTCCTGAATGCACTGTCCTGTTTGTCGGCTATCAGGCGGTGGGCACACTGGGCCGCCTGATTGAAAACGGGGTCTCGCCCATCCGGCTGTTCGGACAATCCTTTCCCGTTCGCGCCCGGATTGAGAAACTCCCTGGATTTTCAGCACATGCGGACCGCAACGAACTCCTGCAGTGGCTCTCCAGGATTGGCTCCACCCCGCCCCGGAATATCTTTGTTACCCATGGCGAACCCGAAACCGCCCGGGCCTTTGCCGAAACCCTTCGTCACGAAAAGAAATTTTCGGCCTCCGTCCCCAAGTACGGCGAGGAGGCCATTCTGGAATGAAAACTCTCTGCCCCTATCATTTTTTCCTGCTTCTTCTCCCGGCGGTTATGACCCTCGCCCAGGAGGTCGGTCCGGTTTCAGGCGCCGAGACCAACCTGCCGCCTGCGTCCGTACCAGAAGTCATCACCAACACGCCCCCCCCTGTGGCGACACCGCTTCAGCCGGTCATCAAGCCTAAAACCCCTTCGCCAGGAACCCGCGGGGTCGCCCTGCTGAGTTCCTTTAACGGGACTTCCGGCGGAAAATACAGCGTCTCAGGCCGCACCCTTAGATTGCCGGCCAGCGAAGCCACCGCCCATTCCGCTGGCGACTGGCAGCGTAATCTGGATTTCGGCATGAGCCAGACACGCGGAAACAGCGACACCTTGCGGTACTCCCTGGGAGTGGACGCCGTGAAGGATCAGGAGTCTGACCTTTTCAGATTCAAGGGTAAGGGCTCGTACGGCGAAAGCGACGGGGTCAAGGATACTGAATATGCCCTCGCCGGATTCCGATATGAACGCCTGTTGACCCAGACAGTCTATGCCCTGGGCAATATTGAATGGATGTCCGACACCATTGCGAAACTGAATTACCGGTTTACCGGAATTCTCTCGCCCGGCGTGCGCCTGGTCCATTCCGAAACCATGATTTTAAACATGGAACTCGGTGCCGGGTATATCGAGGAAAACAAGGCCGGCGATCAGAACGGATACACCGTAGGCCGTGCCGCCGCCACGGTGGAGCGCCTCGTCAGCGAACACGTCCTGATCTGGTGTACCGGGGAATATCTCCCGAAAATCTCGGATCCGGATATTTTCCTTGTGAATGCCGAGGCCGGCATCGCGTCCTTCATCACCCGCGACCTGAGCTTGAATGTCAGCTACCAGGAGCGGTACGATAGCGCCCCGGTGGATGGCAAAAAAAGCAGCGACACCATTCTTTCAACGGCATTAAGCCTGAATTTTTAGGAGACCCATGAAAACAAAATGGACGGCGGAACGGATCAAGGGACTCAAGGGAAACGCGAAGGTGGCGTGCCTGACCGCCTACGATTTCACCACGGCGCGCCATCTCGACGCCGCAGGACTCCACATGGCACTCGTCGGCGATTCACTGGCCAATACCATGCTCGGCTACTCCACCACCCTGCCTGTCACCCTGGAACAGATGCTTCACCACACCGCCGCCGTGGCACGCGGGATCACCGGAGCCATGGTCGTGGCCGATATGCCCTTCATGTCCTACCAGGTCTCCACGGAGCAAGCCCTGACGAACGCCGGCCGGTTCCTGAAGGAGGCCGGGGCCGACGGGGTGAAAATAGAAGGCGGCGCCTTCCGGGCCGGCATGATTTCCGAACTCGTTCAAAATGGAATCCCAGTCCTGGGACACATCGGGCTCACCCCGCAAAGTATCCGTCAATTCGGCGGCTACAAGGTGCAGGGAAAGAAAGAAACCGACGCCGAGCGACTTCTGGCCGACGCCCTCGCCCTCGAGGAGGCCGGGGTCTTTGCCATCGTCATCGAATGCGTACCAGCGGCTCTGGGTAAAATCATCACCGACTCCGTCCGGATCCCCACCATCGGCATCGGGGCCGGGCCGCACTGCGACGGGCAGGTGCTCGTGACCCATGACCTGCTGGGCCTTTCCGGAAATACCGTGCCTCGATTCGTCAAACGCTACGCCGATCTCGGCGACCGCATGGAGCAGGCGTTTACCGAGTATAAAGAGGATGTGGAGAAGGGTGCCTTCCCCTCGGGCGAGCACTGTTATTAAGCACCCCTCATGAACTCCAAACCCATTATTGCCCTCACCATGGGGGATCCGGCCGGAGTGGGCCCGGAACTGTGCCTCCGGATGCTGGTGGACAAAGAGGTTCGCTCCTATTCGATTCCGGTCATTTTCGGAGATGCGGGTCTTCTGCGTCGCGTCGCCCCGCTGGTGCGGTTGCGCCTTCCCCGTGAAGTCATTTCACTGGATCATTTCCAACAATCCACCGTGAAGGAGCCGACCCTGGTCGATATCCCCTGCCCCGACATGGGTTCCGTGGCGCCGGGCCGCGTTTCGCCGGCCTGCGGAGCTGCCGCCTACCGTTGTCTGGAGACCGCGATTCTTGAGGCCATGGCCGGCCGGGTCAAGGCCATTGCCACCGCCCCGCTCAACAAGGAAGCCCTCGCCCTCGCGGGAATCCACGAGCCAGGTCACACGGAGATTCTGGCCCGGCTCACGAATTCGCCCCGCCCCTGCATGATGCTGGCTTCTGAAAAAATCACCACCAGTCTCGTCACCACCCATACCTCCCTGGCCTCCGTGCCGGGAAAATTGAGTATCGAGGCCATTCTGAACGTCATCCGTCTGACGGCTGAAACCATGGAACGGCTCCGGAGGAAGACGCCGAAACTGGTCGTCTGCGGACTCAATCCACATTCCGGTGAACACGGCCTGTTCGGGAACGAGGAACAACGCCTGATTGAACCCGCTATTGCCCAGGCTCGTGCGGAGGGGTTTCTGGTGGAAGGTCCGCTCCCGCCCGACACCGCCTTCCTGCCTGATCGCATGGCCCAGACCTCAGCCTACATCTGCATGTATCACGATCAGGGCTTGATTCCCTTCAAGATGCTGGCCTTTGAAAGTGGCGTGAATATCACCCTCGGCCTGCCGATCACGCGCACATCGCCGGATCATGGCACCGCGTTCGATATTGCCTGGAAAGGGCTCGCACACTCCGGAAGCATGCGCCAGGCCATCCTGTATGCCGTTCAACTCAGCCGATAAACCCCGATTATTTAATACGGAGTGCGGTTCCGCCAGCGGGTTTCTCAAAATCATTGAAGCGCACCTGGCGTCCGTCAAAAACAACAATAATCCGGTCTTTCGTCAAGCGTTCAACCGCATTGGCATCCTTGTCAAAATCCCACTCCCAAGTCGCGCGCCGGTTGTCACTCATCGCGGATGAACTGTTCCGGATTTCTCCGGGAAGATCAATGCGGACAATGACACGGAGTCCGTTCATAAACGGAGTCAACGTGGGGGATCCCCCCGACCCGATCCGGGCTTGAAGATCCGGGCTCACCCCGACAGGGGGCAGGGAAACCGATACCTTGCAGGTATCCTCCCCCGCCCTCGCAAAAATAAAACCGCACTCCTTGAAGAAGGATTGTTTTACGAGGCCTTCAAACCGGCTGAATTTGAGATTGAAATCAACATACTGCCACCCGCCCTGCTCCCGGGTACGCAGGCTTTCCAGAGTGACCCCATCCCGCGTCATCATCCTGAACCGGTTGTTCAAAACAACTTCATCAAAAATCATCGGAATATCCAGCGCGGGAAGCGGCATCGTGGCGGATTTATCCCCGGCCAAGTCCAGGGATCTCGTCCATTGACGGGTCAACTCCATCTGCTTGATAAGAAAAGTCGGCATCCCGTAAATGGTACGCAGGGATCCACTCCCATCCCGGTTCAGGCTGAGACTGGCATCAATCTTGATACACCCCGTCCCCCCGGTCAACACTCCCAGAAAAACAACAAACAAGATCCATCGCGAGGGAACGGATGTGTTCATGGGGCTCCTTTTTTGGAGGGTGAATTGGTGACAGGAAACCGGAAAATCGTTTCACCCGGCATGGCCATCCCCTGCTCCCGGGCAACACGTTCAACAAAGGCAGGATCGGATCGGAACCGCTTCTGATTCTGCTGAAGCTGGCGCCCCCGTGACTCCATCAGGGCATTCCCCTGCTCAAGTCCGTCCTTCCGCTTCTGGAGAGTCTGATAATTGTGGGTTTTGGGAAGAAATACGCATACCACGGCCACCACACAGGACGTGATGACGACCAACCAGGCGAAACGGTATATCAAAACCCAGAAGTTCATAACCGTCTGATAAATGCCGTCATCGGCAGACGCTTCAGCGCCCGCCGATGACGGCTTGCTCGTTAACCCAAAAATCCGTTCAGATCACGCCGCCATACACCGCATGCTTGCCCAGCAGTTCTTCAATACGAAGAAGCTGGTTGTATTTGCACACGCGATCCGTGCGGCACAACGACCCGGTCTTGATCTGGCCGGCATTCGTCGCCACCGCAATATCCGCAATGGTCGCATCCTCGGTTTCTCCCGAACGATGACTGATCACCGCCGTGTAACCGGCCTGGATCGCCATCCGGATCGCATCCAGCGTCTCGGTCAACGTCCCGATCTGGTTCACCTTGATCAGGATCGAGTTGGCAATCCCGAGATCAATCCCCTTCTTGAGGAACTTGGTGTTGGTGACAAACAGATCATCTCCGACCAACTGAACCTTTCCGCCCAACTTCTCGCTGAGCTTCTTCCAGCCTTCCCAGTCATTCTCGGACATCCCGTCCTCGATGCTGATGATCGGATACTTGGCGCACAGCTGGCTGTAGAACTCAACCATCTGGTCGGCCGTCTTCACGGAGCCATCGCTCTTCTTGAAGATATAGCGCTTCTTGGCGGCATCATAAAATTCGCTTGCGGCGACATCGAGGGCCAGGAAAATATCTTTTCCGGGCTTATAACCGGCCTTCTTGATGGCCTCGATAATCACGTCCAACGCCTGGGTATTGCTCGCCAATTTCGGCGCAAAACCACCCTCATCACCCACCGAGGTGCTGAGTTTCATTCCCTTGAGCACACCCTTCAAGGCGTGAAAGACTTCCGTACCCATGCGAAGCCCTTCGGCAAAGGACTTGGCGCCCTTGGGCATGATCATAAATTCCTGAATATCGATCGGGGCGTCGGAATGGGCACCCCCGTTCATGATGTTCATCATCGGGACCGGGGTCACCGTCGCATTCGTTCCGCCGATATAACGAAACAGGGGCAACCCGCAAAATTCCGCCGCCGCCTTGGCGGTGGCCAGGGAGACCGCAAGAATGGCATTGGCGCCCAGCTTGCCTTTCGTCTCGGTTCCGTCCAGGTCAATCATCAGATTATCGACACCCACCTGATCGCGGCAATCCCAGCCGATCAGTTTCGGGGCAATCTTGGCGTTTACATTCGCAACGGCCTTGCGGACTCCCTTGCCCAGGTAGCGGCTCATGTCGCCATCACGCAGTTCCACGGCCTCATGCTCGCCGGTGGACGCACCGGACGGAACGGCGGCGCGCCCCAGAATACCGCTCTCAAGCGTCACATCCACTTCCACGGTCGGGTTGCCGCGGGAATCCAAAATCTCACGAGCCACAATACTTTCAATCAATGACATAACTATTATTCTCCTTAGGGTTACTGTTCCGCCGCCATTCAGCTGCGATGAAAAACAACAAGTAAACTACGGGATCCCCCCTCACCTTTCAAGCAGAGACTGCACTCCCCAAACTTAGGGTTGTGCAATTATTCGCGATGCCGCTTTAGAAATCTCGCTGAAGGCTTGGGCGGCGGCTTTCATGTCCTCCTCCGTGGTCTGCCATCCCACGCTGAGACGGACGGTGCCGTCGGGGAAGGTGCCGAGGTGACGATGGGCATAGGGGGCGCAATGCATGCCCGCACGTACCGCAATATCAAACTGACCGTCCAGAATAGCCGCCAGTTCAGCGGGAGCGAATCCGGGAAGATTGAGACTAACCAGTCCGACGCCATCCTCGCCCCAGTACCACTGAAACTTGTCTGGATCCCCGAGAGCCCCCCGAAAACTGGCCAGCAAGTTCCGCTCATGAGGCAAAATGGTTTCCACCCCGCGCTCCATCAGCAGGCGGATCCCTTCGCGAAGTCCTGCAAGACCCATCACATTGGGCGTCCCGCCCTCCAAATGGTAGGGATAGGATGAAGGCTGAACAGGGTCAGCAGAATCACCCCCGGTGCCCCCTTCCCGCCAGGGTGCCACCTGGGCTCGTTCCCCCACCAGCAAACCTCCAGTGCCCGTCGGCCCCAACAGAGCCTTGTGCCCGGTAAAGGCGAGCAGGTCAATGGCGGCCTTTTCCATATCAAGGGGAATTACTCCGGCACTTTGTGCGGCATCCACCAGAAACAGGGCATCCCGTTGCCGGACCACTTTCCCGATCTCGCCCACCGGTTGAATCGTTCCCGTGACATTTGAAACCTGCGTGATCGCCACCAGCCGTGTCGCCGGGAGAAAGGCTCGTGCCACATCACCCGGATCAATCCGATGATCCGAACCAACGTCGAGCCGGGTCAGCGTAATCACCCCTTCATTTGCCAGACGGTTCAAGGGGCGGGAGATTGAGTTATGTTCCAGTACCGAGGTAATGACGTGATCTCCGGGTTTCAAGACTCCCTTGATAGCCATATTCAGGGCATCCGTGGCATTCAGAGTAAATATCACACGCTCCGGGCGGGAAGACCCGAACAGCCGCGCCAGAAGCCGACGCGTATCCTCCAGCATCGCCTCTGCCTCGGCGGCAAGATGATGTCCGCCCCGCCCCGGATTCGCGGCCGATGTCCGGAAAAAATCATCCATGGCACGGAATACCCGCTCAGGCTTGGGAAATGAGGTGGCGGCATGGTCGAGGTAAATCATCAGGCCCCCACATACCTTGCATAAAGCGACTTGGCTACACCCGGATCCGTTGTCCCGCTGACCACCGCCCGGCCATTCGGGAACACGGTCAACTGGTATCCCTCGAGGATTATCTTCAACAGAAAGCGGTTCCCCTCCAGTTTTGCAACCGGAGCCAATCGGCTGGCCAACGCCGCCAGATCAAGTGGCGACCCGTCGCGCCGGTTGATTTGAATCGAATTCCGACCGCAAAGGGTTGTGGCTTCAGAGCCCGCCGCACCCTCCAAATAATTGAACTCACGCCGCCCACAGCAGGGACAGTCGTCGTGACGAGGCGGAAGATCCACGCACGCCAACTGATTCCCCCACAGATCGATCCGGGTAATCCGGCGATTCACAAGTTCCCGATGTCCGGTGAGAATTTTTAGTGCCTCGGAAACCTGCAGGGAAGCCACACACCCTACCACAGGCCCGATGACGCCCGCCGTATCACAGGTAGGCGACACCCCTGCCGCAGGAGCGCTTTCAAACACACAGCGCAGGCAGGGCGTCTCTCCGGGGAGAATGGCAAAGGTCAACCCCTCCGCCCCCACACAGGCCCCGTAAACCCACGGAATGCCATGCTTCACCGAATAATCATTGAGCAAAAAGCGAACAGCAAAGTTGTCCGTTGCATCCAGAATCAGGTCAACCCCTGATAATAACCGGTTAATCGTAGAAGGATTGACATCGTCCACAATCCCCTCGACGTTGACCAAAGAATTAACCTGCCGCAATTTCCGTTCGGCGGCCACCGCCTTAGGCAACAACTCCCTGACATCCTGTTCATCAAAAAGAATCTGACGCTGCAGATTACTTTCCTCAACAAAATCCCGGTCAATCACGCGCACCGACCCCACCCCGGCCCGAACCAGAAGTGAAGCCTGAAAGGTCCCCAACGCGCCACATCCAACCAGAGCCACCGAAGATGCCGACAAGACCCCCTGCCCCTTCGCACCGATTCCGGAAAAAAGAACCTGCCGGGAATAGCGGCGGGGCATCTCCGTTGAATTGAAATTTTCCTGGGAATTTTTCATAATCGTTTCACCAAGCCGAAAAGCTAACATGCGCCTTCAACCCAGAACAAGCGAGTATTGCTCCCCCCCTCAACCAGGCGGCAAAAATGCCGTATCACCACATTGGACATTCCCGAGACCGGCTCCTATGATACGCGACAGTCCACAACCCAAGGATATACTCATGAGTAAGACGATTGGCTTTGACAATGACCTCTACCTCCGGGAACAAACCACCGCCATCCTTGAACGGGTAAACCAATTCGACAAGCTTTATCTCGAATTCGGAGGGAAACTCCTTTTTGACTACCACGCCTCCCGCGTGCTCCCCGGCTACGACCCCAATGTCAAAATGAGACTTCTTCACCAGCTCAAGGATAAAGCCGAGGTGATTCTCTGCATTTATGCAGGTGATATTGAACGCAAGAAAATGAGGGCGGACTTCGGAATTTCCTACGATACCGACGCCATGAAACTCATTGATGACCTCCACGACTGGGAGGTTGATGTCACCGCCGTGGTCATCACCCGCTATGACAACCAGCCGTCCGCCGACCAATTCAAGAACAAGCTCGAGCGACGAGGGATCCGAGTCTACACCCATCGCAGCACCAAGGGATACCCCTCCAACGTGGATCTGATCGTCAGCGATGCCGGTTATGGCGCCAACCCGGCCATTGAAACCACAAAACCGTTAGTGGTCGTCACCGCGCCGGGCCCCGGAAGCGGAAAACTGGCCACCTGTCTGACCATGCTGTATCACGACCACCAGAAAGGCCGCAAAGCCGGATACTCCAAGTTCGAAACATTCCCCATCTGGAGCCTTCCCCTGAAACATCCGGTCAATACGGCCTACGAGGCCGCCACCGCCGATCTCCGGGACGTTAATCTGATTGATCCCTTCCACCTCGAGGCCTACGGAAAAACCAGCGTAAACTACAACCGGGATATTGAAGTTTTCCCCGTCGTAAAAAGCATCCTTGAACGCATCAGTGAAGAGGTTGTGTATCGCTCCCCGACGGACATGGGCGTCAACCGGGCGGGTTTCGGGATCTGCAATGACGCCGTGGTCCGGGAAGCCGCAAAACAGGAAGTTATCCGGCGTTTTTTCCGCTACTCGTGCGAATACGTGATGGGCTCCGCCGACGCCGAGGCGGTTCAACGCACCGAGCGACTGATGCACGAGCTGGGATTGCGCCCGGAAGACCGCCGCGTGGTCTCCCCGGCCCGCCAGTCCGCTATCGACGGCGCAGGAACAGGCAAAGGCAATTTGGGGATTTTCTGCGGCGCAGCGCTGGAACTGACCGATGGCACCCTTATCACCGGCAAGAACTCACCGCTCATGCACGCCGCCTCCAGCGTCATCCTGAACGCCATCAAGCACCTGGCCGGCATCCCGGATAAAATTCACCTGCTCCCGCCCATTGTCACGCAATCCATTGGAACCCTGAAGCGCGACATCCTGGGACGCAAAACCGAAAGCATGACCCTGGATGAGACCCTGATCGCACTCAGCATCAGTTCCACATCAAACCCAACCTCGCAGGCTGCCATGGAAAGTCTCAAGGAATTACAGGGTTGCGAAATGCATTCCACGCATATCCCCTCGCCGGGCGACGAGGCGGGATTAAAGCGCCTGGGGATCAATGTCACCAGCGACCCGCTCTTCCCCACACGAAACCTTGTTGAACTTTAGGGGAAACGAAAAAAAACTCAACGAATGTTGACCGGAACGGTGCGGAGCGCCTTGGTCTCTTCCAACTTCTCCTCGGCATCAGCGGCATCGGTTGCGGGAATCACGAGATCCGCCATGACAACCGTCTCCTCAGGGGTGACCTCGACCACGCCCCCATCCACCACAAACAGCCGGTCAACGCCTTCGTCTTCAACCTTGATAATGCCGATCCCAACGGCGGCCACCATCTGGGCATGACGCGCCAGAATTCCGAAATACCCCTCGGGGCCAGGACAGACCACGCTGTCGGCAACCCCGTTGAAAAAGGTCTTGTCGGGCGTGGACAGAAGGAACCGGAACGTCATGCCGCGCCCCCGCTCAATTTACGGGCCTTCTTGAGTGCATCCCCAATATTTCCGACCATATAAAAGGCCTGTTCCGGAATCTTGTCGTGCTTGCCTTCCAGAATCTCCTTGAAGGAATGAACCGTGTCGGCCAACTGGACATAGGCACCATTCATGCCGGTGAACTGCTCCGCCACGAAAAACGGCTGCGACAGGAACTTCTGAACCTTCCGGGCGCGTTCCACGGTGAGCCGGTCTTCCTCGGACAATTCATCCATACCCAGAATGGCGATGATGTCCTGGAGTTCCTTGTAGCGCTGAAGAATTTCCTGAACCCCGCGCGCCACCTGATAATGTTCCTCCCCGACAATATCGGGCGAAAGAATGGTGGAGGTGGACGCCAGCGGATCCACCGCCGGATAAATTCCAAGTTCGGAAATCGCACGGGACAACTCGGTGGTCGCATCGAGATGCGCAAACGTGGCGGCCGGCGCGGGATCGGAATAATCGTCAGCCGGCACATACACCGCCTGGATCGACGTGATCGATCCGTTCTTGGTGGACGTGATCCGCTCCTGTAATTCACCCATATCCGTTCCCAGCGTGGGCTGGTATCCCACGGCGGACGGAATGCGCCCAAGCAATGCGGACACCTCGGATCCAGCCTGCGTGAAGCGGAAAATGTTATCGATGAAGAGCAATACGTCCTGCTTGAGCTCATCCCGGAAATACTCCGCCACAGTCAGCGCCGAAAGCGCAACCCGGGCACGGGCACCCGGCGGTTCATTCATCTGCCCGAACACCATGGAGGTCTTCTTGATCACGCCGGATTCCCGCATTTCACGGTATAACTGGGTACCTTCGCGGGTGCGCTCACCCACCCCGGCAAAGACCGAATATCCCCCATGCTCCGTGGCGATGTTCCGGATGAGCTCCTGGATCAGCACCGTCTTCCCCACGCCTGCACCCCCGAAGAGCCCGATTTTACCACCCTTTTTGTAGGGCGCCAGCAGGTCAATAACCTTGATTCCGGTGACCAGAATCGTGTCCTTGGTGTCCTGATCCTCGAAACGCGGTGCAGGCCGGTGAATGGGCAGGCGCGTCGCGCTCTCGATAGGCCCGGCGTTGTCAATGGGCTCTCCGAGCAGGTTCATTACCCGTCCCAGGGTATTGGGACCAACCGGCACCGTAATACCTTCCCCGCAGTTATGAACGTCCATCCCGCGCACCAGGCCATCCGTGGAATCCATGGCAATGGTTCGGGCCAGGTTGTTTCCCAAATGCTGGGAGATTTCCAGGGTCAGATTCCAGGGCTTGTCACTGATGAAGGGATTCGTCACCTGAAGTGCTGTCAAAATGGGAGGCAACTGGTTCTCCGGAAACTCAACATCCACCACCGGGCCAAGCACCTGTACCACTTTTCCCTTAACCGCTGTATTGTCATGGCTCATAGCTTTTTCCTCTCACATCTCACGCCTTACGTCTTACATCGTCACTTCAGCGCTTCGGCGCCGGCAACAATTTCAGTCAATTCCGTCGTAATCGCGGCCTGCCGCGCACGGTTGCGCCGAAGGGTAATCTGGCGGATCAGGTTATCGGCGTTCGAACTCGCCTGCTCCATGGCCTTCATACGGGCACTGTGCTCGCCAACCGAACTGCTTAGCAACGACGTATAGACCTTCAGACTCACAATCCGCGGCAACAGGGCATTCAACAATTCCTGCGGATTAGGCTCCAGAATCCAGCCCGCAACCGGCTTCTTTCCAAGCCCCGCGTTCAGGGTCGTCAGATCCATCGGGACAATCCGCTCAACCAGCGGTTTCTGAGTCATCGCGCCCTGCAACGCATTATAAGCCAGATAGACCTCATCCACACGACCGCCGATAAACGCCGCCTGTAAGGCACGCCCGATCCGGTGGGCATTCTGGAAATCCGGGCGCCCCATGACATCCTCGTAAAACCGCTCAACGGTCGCCCTGTTTTTAAAGAAAGAATAGCCCCGTCGTCCGCAGAAACTCATGAGAACAGCCCGACCCTGGGCCTCCTGTTCCCGCATCCAGACCGAGGCAGCTTTGATCAGGGTATTATTGAACCCGCCGCATAATCCCCGATCAGAGGTGATGAGCAAAACCAAAACGTTCTTCACCGCCTTGCGGGGCGTCACCAACGCATGCTCACCCGGCGATACTGCGGAGCCCATCCGGCCCAGAATCCCAGACATCCGTTCGGCAACCAGTTCCACCCGCTTTTCCGCATCCTGGGCACGCCGCAATTTATTAACCGAGACCAGTTTCATGGTCTTGGTCAACTTTCGCGTACTCCGGAGCCGGGTCAGCTTGACATTAAATTCTTTAAGCGTGGGCATGCGGGGCGATATCCGATCAGGCTGACTTCACCGACAACCGTTTAAGCACGGCTTCCAGCGCCGCCTTGACTTCCGGGGTCATGGCTTTTTCCCTGGCAAACAACTTCAGATACTCGCACGGCTCGCGGTCGAGGGCCTCAAACAACTCGGATTCGAACATCCTGACCCTTGCCACGGGAATCGAATCCAGAAAGCCCTGCGTTCCCGCATAGATGATGGCCACTTGCTTGGCCACCGGAATGGTCGCATGAACACCCTGCTTCATTAATTCCATGAGACGACGGCCCCGGTCCAATTGCTTTCGGGTAGCGGCATCCAGATCGGAGGCAAACTGAGAAAATCCGGCCAGTTCACGATACTGCGCCAGCTCCAGGCGCAAGGACCCTGCCGTCTGCTTCATGCCCTTCAACTGGGCATCACCGCCCACGCGGGAAACGGAAATACCGGGATTCACCGCAGGCCGTTGGCCGGAATTGAACGCATCGGTTTCCAGAAAAATCTGACCATCCGTGATGGAAATCACATTGGTCGGAATGTACGCGGAAACATCACTCCCCTGGGTTTCAACAATCGGTAGGGCCGTGAGGCTTCCTCCCCCCATTTCAGGACTGAATTTCGCAGCGCGTTCCAGCAACCGACTGTGAAGATAGAAGACATCCCCGGGAAACGCTTCGCGCCCGGGCGGACGCCGCAGAAGCAGGGAGACCTGGCGATACGCCTGGGCCTGTTTGGTCAGATCGTCGAAGACAATCAAGGCATGACGCCCGCTATCCCGGAAATATTCCGCCATGGTGCATCCGGTGTAAGGCGCCAGAAACTGCATGGGAGCCGGATCCGAGGCCGTTGCCGCAATGATGGTGGTGTACTCCATGGCACCGTATTTCTTCAGCTTTTCGCACACCTGAACCACGGTCGAACGCTTCTGCCCGATCGCCACGTAGAAACACATGACGTTCTCGCCGCGCTGATTGATAATGGTGTCAATCGCCAGGGAGGTCTTGCCGGTTTTCCGGTCACCAATGATCAATTCACGCTGCCCACGCCCGATCGGCGTCAGAGCATCAATAATCTTGATTCCTGTCTGAAGCGGTTCCCGAACATCCGCCCGCTCGATAATGCCCGGTGCCTTGACTTCAATTTTCCGCATTTCCGCGCCCTGGATGGCGGGACCGCCGTCAATGGGCCTTCCCAGCGCATCCACCACGCGTCCCGCAAGGGCTTCTCCGACGGGAACGGAGGCGATCCGACCGGTCCGGCGGGCACTATCACCCTCCTTGATTTCACGGTCTTCCCCGAACACCGCCACGCCAATATTGTCCTCTTCCAGGTTCAGCGCCAGCCCGGTAAGACCGCCATGGAACTCCACGAGCTCGCCGGCCATCACGCCTGAAAGACCATGCACATGGGCAATGCCATCCCCGACACTCAGCACCGTGCCCACTTCGGAGATATCCACCTTCTGGTCAAACTCGGACAGTTGTTTCCGCAGAATTGACGCAATTTCCTCGGGTCTTAAATCAGCCATACGCCCACCTTGCCGTTATCCGGCCATCATCGTTTGCCTGACCAGACGCAACCGCGCGGCCAGACTGTAGTCATACACCGTATCGCCTACCTGCAGCCGGCATCCGCCGAGCAGGTCGGGATTTTCTGTCATTTCCAACAAAACCTGTTTCCCCATCCGGCGCCCCACCTGAACAGCCATATGATCGACCGTATCCTGAGATAAGGCAAAAGCGGAATCCAGCTGACCCCGGACTATCCCCTTCCGGATCTCTTCCTGATCCTGAAATTCAACGCACATTTCCGCCAGGAGCCCGAACCGGCGCTTGGACTCGATAAAACGCAAAAATCGCCACGTCAGTGGATGGACCCAATCCCGGAACAAGGCCTCAACCGCCCCAGCTCTGAGTTGGCTGGGGATCAGGTAATTCCTCACGAATTCCCGCAACTCACCCGATTCCGAGAGCAACGCACTCACCTTCGCCACATCGGCGGAAACCGCCTCAAGCGCCTGGGCGCCCCGGGCGAGATCGTGCAAGGCTGCGGCATAACGATGAGCCGCCCTGGAACGGAGCTTCATGCGCGATCCAGCTCCTTCGTCATGTCCGCGACCAGTGCGCGGTTCCGCTCCGTGTTCATGTTCTCAGCCAGAATTTTACCCGCCAGTTCAATGACCAATTCCGTGGTTTCAAGACGCAAGGCGGCCCGGGCCTGTCCGGCGGCGGCCTCGATATCCCGCCGCGCCTCCTCCAGCAAGGCCTTCGATTTTTGCTCCGCCCTTTCCTGAACCAGCCGGGCCGTTTCCTGTGCCGCCACGCGGGCTTCCGCAACCAGCTTCCTCGACTCGCGTTCAGCCGCCTGAAGCATCTCACGGTTGCGAACCTCCGTGGCAGCGGTCTCCGCACGCGCCTTCTCCGCCTGCTCCAGGGCATCCCGGATGGATTTCTCCCGCACATCCAGAACCTTCAGGATCGGCTTCCAGGCAACCTTGTACAGCACCAGAGCCAGCAACAGGAAGGTGACCCAGGTCAGGATCATCATCGGGGCCGACACGTCCATCACATTCGGTGCCGCCCCGTGGGCAGCCGCCGAAGGGACTTCAACCACTCCTTGAGTATGAGGATCCGCTTCCATGCCGGGTTACTTTCCCAAAAGACAAATCACCGCGCAGAACAAGGCCGTTCCCTCAACCAAGGCGGCCACGATCAACATGGTCACCTGGATTTTGGCGGCCATCTCAGGTTGCCGCGCCATCGCGCCCACCGCCGATGCCCCCACCAACCCGATGCCGAGCCCGGCTCCGATCGTCACCAAACCCGCCCCAATACCCGCTACTGAACCGCTTAACATAATCCGTATCCTTTCTGTTAAAAAACCTACTCCCTCTCATGAACTCTCAATGCGCAGGATGATACCGCTCCCCGATGAAAATCGCGGAAAGCAAGGTAAAGATATAAGCCTGCAAAAACGCCACAAACACTTCCAGCAAATAGATCCCCAGCGCCCCGAGAAGCGCCGGTGCCGCATAAAAACCGAACATCACGATCATGCCCAACAGAGAATAGATCACCAGATGGCCCGCCAGCATATTGGCGAATAACCGGATGGCCAGAGCCATGGCGCGAATGAACATGCTCAGCACTTCAATGGGAACAATCATGATCAACATCAGCCGGGGAACCCCGGGAGGCGCAAACCCCTTGCAAAAAGCAACAAACCCGGTCCGGGAAATGGCCCCGATGATCATGAATCCCAGGGTGACCAGCGCCAAAGCCGCCGTCACGCCCAGATTCGCCGTTGCCGTGTAAAAACAGGGAATCAGCCCGGCCAGATTCATGACCAGAATGAAGAAAAACAGCGTACAGAACATCGGCGCCATCCGGGCGCCATCCTTTTCACCCAGAAACGGAATCACCATTTCATTCCGGATGTACTTGGCAAAAGTCTCCAGGACGTTCAAAAGCCCGGTCGGAACAGGCTGCGCACGACGGGCCGTCAGCCCAAAAACAAGGGCAATCAGCACGGCCACGCCAATAACCATCACGCCATTGACGGTCAGATGGAAGGGAAGTTCGGTATGGACGTTCGGAAGCCATGTCCAGCGGGAGGAATCCATCACATGGTGCATCATGTAAGCCTGAACGGCCTCACTTCGGGCCTGCACCATCGTCGCGGCCTCCGCCACATTCGTTTGAATTAACTCACTCACTCCGACTCCCTGAATTTTCCCGAGACAGGAAAAGGCTTTTCACCTCCACCAGCATCAGAATAAAAATCACAACAAACACTGAAACAAAAAAAGAGCCACGCTCTTCTTTGTACGAAATCAGAATGTAAGCAAAGAATCCCATCAGGGTCAACATCCGGAATACATTGCCCACGATCCCCCATCCGACAAACTTGCCCCTTGAGCCCCCCATGGCACGACGATTAAACTCCCGTGCCGCGACGGAATTAACCACCGCGACACCCCACCCGCCCGCCACAGCGCCCCACGACACTTCTGGAACCACCCACCACGCCAGAGAGACCCCCAGAATCCCGGAAACAATCACCGCCCCCGCCCACATCCTGAATAGGCTATCCGGAGTCTTCATTTCCTCTCGTCTTCTTCCTGATTATCCCGACTCTGGACTCCGGACTCCGGACTTTTGACTCCTGAGGTCAGCATACGGATCACAATCCAAACCTCATAGGCGCCGTAGGCCAATCCGGCTACAATACCGGCCACCGTGAAGAAAATCGCCCCATCCCCCCGCTTCTGATCAATATAATAACCCAGAAATGAAAACACCGCCATTCCCACGGCAAAATTCATCCCCAGCATCAAAGCGCGCCCCATCTCATTGCGCTCACCGGGCCCGGAAAATACAACTCGCATCATAACGCACCTGATTTCTTTTTCGCAGCAATCAACGCACCCACAAACGCCATCAACGCAACCGCTCCACAGGGAATCCCAAACATCCAGTCCCCATATCGGGTATAGACTGTGGGCTCAAAGTCATCGCCAGGCAACGACACCTGCCAGCGCGACACTTGGGATTCCGGGGGATGACCCCATTCGTTGCAGGTTGGATCCACGATCAACCCGGTGGGCTGGATCAGACATGAAATCCCCGAGTTGGCCACCCGAATGGCGGGAACCCGATTCTCAACACACCGGAACACGCAATGGCTGAGATGCTGGAGGGGACCCGCTGAACGGTCAAACCAGGCATCATTCGTTTGATTGATCAATAACCGGGCACCCGCTTTGACAAAGGCCCGCGATAATCCGGCCATAATATCCTCGAAACAGATCATCACCGAAAACGTCCAGGCGGGATCTCCCAGCGTGAAGACCGTTGCCTCCCGACCGGGCGAACAATTCCATCCCATGGGCGCCAGCGAAGCCAGCGCAGGAATGCCCTCGCTCAAGGGAATATATTCCCCGAATGGAACCAGATGCTGTTTGTTGTAGCTCCGCTCGACAAGCCCGTTTGTCTGAAACAGGAAACTGCCGTTGTAACAAAGCGTTTGGAGCCCCAGATTGATCACATCCATGGACCCTACAAGCAGGGGAACACCCCGCCGGCTCAACTCGGAAACCAGTTCCTTGGATTCCCCCTCCTCGGTGACACAATAGGGTGTTGCCGTTTCAGGCCAGATCACGAGATCCGGCCGCGTGTCTCCCTCCTGAAGCGCCTGATCGGTCAGGCGCCGGAAGGTGGAATGAATCAGGTCAATCTGCTCCTGGGACCATTTTTTTACCTGGGGAATCGCAGGTTGAATCCCCGCAATCGATACCACGCCCTCCCCCGAGGTGTACTGACGGATTAGACCCATTCCAGATCGAAAGCATAGAACAATCGCCATCAGGGCGACGAAAAGCTCCAGATTGGGCCGGTATTTCTTCTCCACCCCCGATGGCAAATAACGCAGCATCGTAAGGGCAATTCCGGTATTCACCACCATGACCAGCGCGGAAACGCCCGGCACTCCGACCCACTGTGCACACTGAATCAGCATCAGATTCCGGTACTGGGAGATCCCTAGCAGATTCCAGGGAAACCCCGTGAGCCAGGCGGATCGCACCATCTCGCCGCCAACCCACAACACGGGAATCAGCACCGTCAAAAACAGGGTCTGCCAGAGTTTCTCCGTGCCGATTTTCCTGGCCACCCACACCACCGTCATGGCAAAGGCACCACAATACAAAGCACAGTAGGCCGACAGCCCCGCCCACCCCAGAAGGATCAGGAGGGCGGGCGCAGGGGATGTCTCAAACAGGCGGAGCATCCAGCTCATGGAAACCAGCCAGAAGATCACTCCCGAGGTAAATCCAAGAAGGAAAATCGGCTTCGGCCTGAATCGCTCGCTCCGATGTTTACTGACACCCTGCAGAAGCGCCAGCAATAAGGGGATCAGTGCCACCCAGGCGATTTGTGCGGACTCAAACGGAGGAAAGGACACCGCGAGCAGGAGTCCCGACAGCACCGCGGCCAGCACACGCCACGCAAAACGAACATTGAACATTGAACATCGAACATTCAACGTTGAATTCCGTCTTCCGTTGCTCTCGTCTACAGCATCGGGATTTTCGCTCTTTTGTTCAGCGTTCAATGTTGACTGTTCAATGTTCGATGTTCGACAGGTGCATTCAGTCGTTTTCCCCGCAGCACTTCTTGTACTTCTTTCCGCTTCCACAGGGACAGGGATCATTTCGACCAACCTTTTCGACCTGCCTCCGAACCGGAGTGGAGGCGGCTTTCAGGGCAGCCTGCATGACGGCATCGCCGCCCCGCACGGCGGAACGGGAGGATTCCGGAGTGGATTCGCCGCCATGCCCAAGCACCGAAACACCATCGTGAATGGTCTGGGTCGGGATCTGCCGCATGAACCGTTCAAAGGCCAGGATCTGGGCAGAGGC
>CAZOZF010000027.1:0-22798 GCA_964584205.1 uncultured Verrucomicrobiota bacterium | reverse complement strand
GGCATAGCCAGCAGATTTACAGTCTGCCCCGTTTGACCACTCCGGAATCCCACCGCCTTGAAATCAATTGCCGGAATTCAAAGACCCGCAGGCGCATCTGACTCCAACAAGGCCGCGTATAATGGCGTCTGAAGATTCTCCTAGCAAGACAAAAAACCGATAAAATCATCCCGCCACCCCTTGAAGCGCACTCCGCTTTCTGTCATCATGAACCTTTTGGAAATGAGTTGATGCATGACTGAACCAACACACGATAATCTCGCCTGGCTCTCGGATCTAAACCCCCAGCAACAAAAGGCCGTCGTCCATGGCGCGGGTCCTCTCCTGGTCGTAGCCGGTGCCGGAAGCGGAAAAACCAAAACCCTCGCCTACCGCGTCGCCTATCTGATCGCCCAAGGTACCCCTCCTGAGCGGATTCTGCTCATGACCTTTACCCGACGCGCCTCCGAGGAAATGCTCAAACGCGCGGCCGCCGCTTCTACGCACGGTGCCCATATGACCGGACGCGTCTGGGGCGGCACGTTCCATTCCATGGCCAACCGGATCCTCCGCATGTACTCCCAGCAGTCCGGCCTTCCTTCCGACTTTACGGTCATGGACGAGGGGGACTCGGCTGACCTGATGAATGTGGTCCGCCATGAACTCAACCTCGGCCGCAACGATAAACGATTCCCCCGGAAAAGCACCTGCCTGGGCATCTACTCCCGCTGCGTCAACGGTTGCGAAATGATGGAACCCGTCCTCTCCAAACATTACCCCTGGTGCCTCGAATACAAGGAACAACTCAAGGCCCTCTTCACCCAGTATGTGATCAGGAAACAACAGCGCGGCGTGCTCGACTACGATGACCTCCTGCTCTACTGGCTCCAACTCCTCAGCAGCGACGCCATGGCACGGGAAATCGGCGGCCGTTTCGACCACGTCCTAGTTGACGAGTATCAGGACACCAACACCGTTCAGGCGGATATCCTCCGCAGCCTGCGGCGGTTCAACCCCAATATCACGGTGGTCGGCGATGACGCCCAAAGCATCTACAGTTTCCGCGCGGCCAATGTACGGAACATCCTGGATTTCCCCCAGCAGTTCCCCGGCGCCACGGTGATTACGCTGGAACAGAATTACCGCTCCGTCGAACCTATCCTCGAAACCACCAATCGCCTGATCAGTCAGGCCCGGGAACGGTTCACCAAAGACCTATGGTCAGCCCGTCGCGAAGGCCAACGCCCCGTTATCGTCACCTGCCGCGACGAAGCCACGCAGGACCAGTTTGTCGTCTCCAAAATCCTGGAACACTACGAACAGGGCATCCCCCTCCACAAACAAGCGGTACTGTTCCGGGCCGGCCATCTCTCCGATTCCCTGGAAATCGAGTTGGCGCGTCGGAATATTTCCTACCACAAATACGGCGGGCTTCGCTTTCTTGAGGCAGCCCATGTGAAGGATCTGATCAGTTTCCTCCGGGTCACCGAAAATCCGTCCGACGAAATCGCCTGGTTCAGGATCCTCCAGATGATCGAGGGAATCGGCCCTGCCACGGCTGCGAAAATTATCACCCACGTTACCAAGGCGCATGACCCGCGTACTCTCAAGACGTTTGCCCCTCCCGCCGCCGCCAAGGCCGGCTGGACGGATCTCTGCCAGTTAATGGATGACCTCGTCACGGCCGGAGAAGGGAACCCCGCAGCCCAGGTACAACGCATCCGATCCTTCTATGATGACATCATGGCTCAGCGCTATGAAAACCCCCAGGCGCGCCGCCGGGATCTGGAGCACATCGAACAGGTGGCTTCAGGCTACAAGTCACGCCGCCAGTTGCTGACTGACCTGACGCTTGACCCGCCCAATTCGACCAGCGACATCGCCGCCAATCCGCTCAAGGATGAGGATTGGCTGGTGCTCTCCACCATTCATTCCGCCAAGGGTTGCGAATGGGATGTCGTGTTTGTCATTCATGCCTCGGATGGCTGTCTACCGTCCGATATGGCAACCGACAACGATAAGCAGATCGAAGAAGAGTTGCGACTGGCCTACGTCGCCATGACCCGGGCCCGGAATTTCCTCTACGTCACCTGGCCGCTTCGCTACTACCACCGCTGGGGCAGTTACACCGACAAGCATGTCTACTCGCAGATTTCGCGGTTTCTCACCGATGATGTCCGCGCGTCCTGTGAACTTGCGTCCTTCGGCACCAGTGGATACCCCGACGACCGGTCGTCGATGGATGATGATATCGTGGGCCGCGTGCGCAACCAGATTAATTCAATGTGGGACTGACCGTCTGCGGACCGAAACTCAGAACTGGCCCAGCACTTCCCCAAACGAGCAGCAGGTCAAGGTGGGCTGTTCGATTCCGGGTTCGCCATAGCCATAGGTCACGAAGATGCTGCGAACGCCTGCCCTGCGGGCGGATTCCAGGTCAGTGTAATTGTCGCCCACCACCCAGGTATCGTTGGGCGGCATCCCGGCCGTCTTCATAATATCGAGGATCATGTCAGGCTCGGGTTTCAAAACCGGAAACCGGCCGCCCGCCAAAACGCTGATGAACCAATCCCGGATCCCGAAGTGCTTCAGAATCAGGTCACACGCCTCAGCCGGCTTGTTGGTCGCCACGGCCAGAATGTGGCCCCGGTCGCGCAACCGCCCCAATCCCTCATAAACGCCGGGATAAAGGGTTGTCTTGTCAACGAGATGCGCCCTATAAATCGGTGCCTGAATGCACAGGGCCTCATCCACATTGATCGTTGTTCCCTGCAATGCCCGGGTCACGAGCAGGCGAACCCCGTTGCCTACATACCCGGTAATCGTTGCCACGTCCAGTGGCGGGAGGCAAAAATGGCGGCGCATTTCGTTCACCGCAGCCGCCAGATCCCGGGCAGAGTCAATCAGGGTTCCATCCAGGTCAAAAATGATCAGCTTCGGAGAGTTCTTCATCCGCGCCTTAATCTGACGATGTGCTCCTCGATAAGGCGAACATGACGCATTTCCTCGTCACAAAGCTCCTCCGCCAGAAGGCGGACCGATTCTACTTTGGCATGCTCCCTGACCGCCGCATAGAAATCGTGCGCCGCGTGCTCCTTCTTCAGAGCCGCTTCAAGAATCTCCATGGGCGTTCCATTTTTCGCAATTGAATTCATCGTGCCCCTCCAAAAACAAGCAACCCCAGCCCGATCAAAAAGGAACCCAGCGCCAAACCGAAAGCCCCGGTCCACCGACAGGCCGCATTCGTTCCGCAACAGAATTGGGCCGCATGGCGGAACCGGTACGGCGACAATACCAGAATCATACCAGCCACCACCCAGCCATACGCCATGACTGCGGGCACGACGGTCCACGAGGACTCATAAAGCCGCTGGGCCTCCAGAAGCGGACCGGCAGACAACATGAGCAACCCGCCCAAAGCCCGTGGCGCAAGCAATTCATTCATGAAAACCATAATCAATCCATACACTAGCGGCCCCAGAACCCATAGCCACGACTTATAGGCATCCACCCCACCCAGAGGCATGTCATTGATTTCGAAGGCCGACCAAACCAACGCCACGGCGGTCAGAATTCCACCCACCCAGATATTGCGGGGAAAAATCCGAAGCCCTTTTTGTACCCAGCCCGGCACCACGAGAAAGGGCAGATAAACCACAAGGGAAACAATCCCCGTCGTTATACATAAATCCGAAAGCGACATCATGAATTCATCGTTCCTTTTAGTGTTCCATACATTACCTGCGGCCCCACCCGCTCAATCAGAACAGAAACTATATCACCCACCTGGATGGTTTCGCGAGGATCAAAAATGACGATCTTGTTGGTGCTCGAGCGTCCCGCCCAGCGTTCCTTATTCCGGAGGCTTGGTCCTTCCACAAGCACTTCAACCTTCCGTCCCACGCACGCCTGATTCAGTTCTGCGCCCCGCCGGTCCTGATCCACGAGAAGCACTTGATTCCGGCGCATCTTTTCCGCGGCCGCCACATCATCCTCCCACGCCGCGGCAGGCGTGCCCTCCCGAGGGGAATACTTGAAGATGTAGGCATTATCAAACTGCGCCTCATCCATCAGGAGCCGGGTCGCCTCAAAATCCGCTTCCGTTTCCCCGGGAAACCCGACGATCACATCCGTGGTCAAGGCCAGGGACGGAACGGCATCACGCAACCGCCTCACGGCCGCCCGATACTCATCCGCCGTGTATCCGCGACGCATCCGGCCGAGTACCGCATCCGACCCCGACTGCATCGGCAAATGCAAATGATCGCACACCCCGGGAATTTCGGCCATGGCCCGCGCCAGCTCGACAGAACACCCGGTGGGGTGCCCTGATGTAAATCGGATTCTTCTCACTCCGGGCACGGCGCTCACCGCCTCCAACAACCGGGGAAGCGGCTCGACATATCCGCAGGGAGAGACCGCCTCCTCCGTCCACACGGGATTTTTCAGACCGTACGATATCACGCTCTGGCCCAGCAGAGTGATTTCGCGGCAGCCCTGCTCCGCCAGAGCTCGCACCTCGCGCAGGACGTTTTCGGCCGGTCGGCTCCATTCCCGGCCCCGAACCTCCGGAACAATGCAATAGGCACAACGCCGGTCACAGCCCAGCAGGATATTGACAAAGGCTGACAACGATCCTCCGAGATGACCGGTCAGAGACTCCGTCTCGGGCTCCTTATCCCCGGTATCCACAATCGGCCCCCGCCCCGCGCAGGCCGCTTCAATCACTGCAGGCAAGGCGCTCAATCGATGGGTTCCCACGGCAAAATCAAGTCCCTTGACCTCCTTGAGAATCGTGCTCCCCAACCGTTGCACCATACACCCCACAGCCCCCACCACACGACCCGGCTGCATGACTTTTCCCGCCGCCACCAGCCGGAGCTTGCCCAGCGCCTTATCCTCCGCCTTGCCCCGCACACTGCAGGTATTCACCAGGATCACATCCGCCTCGGCCTCACCCTCCAACAACTGGTATCCATGCCTGACCAGAAGGGCTCCGATGGCCTCGCTGTCACGCACGTTCATCTGACAACCATAGGTCCTGATGTGGACTGTCCGCCCCTTCTGTTTATGAGATCCTGTCATACTGCCCCTATCGCGAATCCACCCGTCTCCATTCGGGAGACTCCAGTGTACCACCCAATTTGAATTCAATCTTTGTCCCCGACGGAAACAACGACGCCATGGCCTGGCCCACTATTCCGGGTTTTCTGGCAAGGCGTGCTTCAACCGCAAAATCCAAGGTCCCGTCAAGGCCACAACTCCCCTGTGCCGCAAGGGTCACCCAACCGCACTCCATCTGAATATCCCGGCTTTCGATCCGTCCCCGGTTAAGCTTAAACGAAAACCGTAATTCCCCGGGCATGTCTCCGGAATCAAAACCCGACGACAATCGCTTGAGATTCGCAGTCAATTCCTGAAAAAGAGGAAGCCGCAAAACCCTGGTGTTTCGCACGGTAAACTGGCCCTGCGCAGAAAGCGGCTCGGTTCCCGAATCCCCTGACAAAGCCACCCACTCGATATTTCCGTAAAGCTTTCCCGCCGTTCTCCAAGCCCGGTTGGTTGAAAAGATTTTAAGCAATTCATCAGCATCCGCATGAATAATCTCAGCCCTGGCCCGGATGACCCGATTGGATCCGGGCGATGTCGGCTCCAACAAAACTGATCCGAAAAATGATCCGCCGCCAATTTTTCCCCGGATATCGGAAAACTGGTTTGTCAGTCCATACCCCAGAACCCGAAATGTATAATCATGGGCCTGAACTGATTTATAACCCACTTGCGTCCCCTCCACCGTAGCCTCAAAACCGGATTGCTCCGGGACTTTGGCGTTGGTCTCGCCCTTTGCCACAATCGTGGAACCCCCTTCAAATGTCCATGGCTCCAGTTCCTGATCCCTCACACCGGCCAGCCTGAGGGCCGATGCCATATCAATCGCCGAGATCATCTCGAATGAGGCAGTCTGAGCCGCAAAATTAAATTCGCTTTTCCCCTCTGCCTTCCGTCCGCCGACCACAATCAGAAAGGGATCCAGTTTAAGCCGATTGGTCCCGTTTCCGTAAACATAGTCCCCCGTGATATTCGCAAATCCGATTCCGGCGCCACGGTAGGCATACTGCGAAGCCTGCAGCCGTCCCGCGACCTTCATGCTATACGGGCTCTTTAACCCCATCTCAAAGGAAAGATCCAACCGGGGCGGGGCGGCAGGAAATGAAAACCGCCCCACCACCGGAATGGCGTCGGGATAAAACCTCTTGAAAACGGGCATCAACACATGGGGATCAAAAGAGGTGACAAGATGCCCGATCGCCTGTTGCCGATTTTTCCAGGCCAGAGATCCTTCAACGGTCCCCCTCTGAAGATCCCGCCCTACCCGTCCGGAGATACGGGAGAGCCGGCATTCCCCATCCTTCCCCTGAACTCCCGTTTTCAACTCTTCAACCCATACACCCAAAACATCAAAATCATTCAGAGTCACATCCAAATCCATCCGGGCACTCGCCCCGGCCTGACTTTTCGAAGAGGAAAAGCCTGATTCTATTGCCGCTTCCAGGCCATGTCCCGTTTCACTGCCTGCCCCCCAGAGCGGACGAATGACACCGCCCCGGGCGCTCACTTCCTTAACACGGCTTCCCCCTGAATGGGGTGCCTCAAAAAGGTGAAACAAAACCTGGAGGCTCCTCGTTTCAAGGAGCGGAGGGCCCGTAATACCCTTGCGATACACCCTCACATCGGAAGCTTTGATGCCGCCGCGCAAATCCAGTTTCACATGATTCGCCGTGACAAAATACTCACCCTGATTCGCTGTCTCCAGAATCCATCGCGTCAAAAAAACAGGGGCCCCAAGCCAAGTGAGCCCCAAAACAAGAGCCACACCCACGCCCAGGACGAAGGAAATACCGTGACGCAACCATCCAACCCACTTCTTGCTTGAAACTGTGGGAATCGCTGACATTAGGGTGAGGTAACCAAGGAGCGAACGAGGGCTTCTGTCGTCTCTTTTTTCAGGACAAAGACCACATCCTGCCCTTGAATCATGGAGTAGACACCCTCCCGACCATCTCCGTCGCCAATGAGAAACGTTTTCTGGATACCGCCTGAACCACTCAGCCCGAAGGTCACCCGGAGTGCCGCCTCATTCAGTTTAAAAGCGGCTAGATTCGTAGTGATCAGGGTTTCAATCCGTTCCGCCTGAAGATTGGCGGCCATCGCCAGTAGGGCCGGGATGGCCCCTTCGATAATCTGCCCGCCGGGCGGCGAATCAACCGTCCAACTCCCATCCAGCCCGCTCGTCACCGTCTCCTCCCGTCCTTCACGGGTCAGTGTGATGCGACGCACTTGCTGGGGATTCAAGTCCAGCATCAGGCAATCCATGTACGCCAGGGGATCTGCAAAGACAGGGCGACCGGCCCCTCGTCGCCACAGCTTTGCCAGATCATCCGAAGACACTTTATAAATCGCGCCGGCCTCTTCGCCGAACACGAGACTGTTGGACGTTCCTGCACCGGGCGAGGACAACCGGTAAGTCCATTCCCCCGTTGCCGGCGATAGGGAAGCGGTCTCATTTGTCGCCGCATGCACGGGGATCTGATTGGCAATCTTTACACGGCAGGACATCGATTCCGCCTCAGGGGGGGATTCATTCACCCCAATTCCATTCCGGATCTCCTCACCCTGCAACCCGCTTATCGCCTTCAGCAACGCACCCACCGCGCGGGCATTCGCCGGAAATCTCAGAGGCTCCGTGATCATCCACCCTCCGGCCGAAGTTTTTTCCATGATCACTTTCGAATCATCATCACGCAACATCAGGAAAGTCAGGGCGGACGGATCGGCATCACACAACCGTCGATCCCGCAGCAAGTTGGCATGGAGGGACTGAAGGGTCAAAATGTCCCGACTCACAATGCCCAGCGAGGTCATATCACTGATTCGCGCATAGAGCCTTGACGGGGTGTCCTGCAAGGCCTTCCCCACCGTCACAACCAGAGGCTGCCGTCGCCCCTCAATCCATACAGACACCTGCAAGGCTGCCTCATCGACACCGAGCCCATACGAAACAGAGTCCGACAGGGAGTCCCCCCCGACCAATCCCTCGATTTTCAAGGCTTCAAGGATCCTCCATAACCATTCCACCCGCGCCCCATCGGCACGGGCATCAAAGGGCTGCTGGATCCGCCATACACCATCCTTCAATGCCAGCTGAAAAAAACCGCCCGCATGCTTTATCTCAAGGCGGACCGCCTGCTTGATCGAGGCAGGAAACACCGCCTGATCCCGAAACCCATCAGGATCCAGAGGCAGGATATCCGACATCGTCAGGGTGGCTCCGATGACATCCCGTTCATCGTTGAGACTTAAATAGACCAGATTTCCAAGGGGGGCATCATCGCCCAGCAAAATCTCATCGGAATGCAAATCGGTGCCGATAATCAGGCGTGCACGGGGCGGTTCGAGTCCAAAACTGGCAAGGGAGAGCCCCCGCTTTGCGCGCCGGAGGGGATCAATGACTTCCTGTTTACGAGCTTTAACAAGGGTATCCATCAGACGGTTGATCCGCGCGGAATCCGCCCTGGCATCCAGAGGTCGTGTGAGGAACCACTCTCCGTCACGCCGCACACACTCAACCCGGTTTGTCCCGACTGTGAGGGATAACCGGGTAATTCCCTGGACACTCAGATGAAGTAACGGACTGTTCAGGGGAAGGGAACGAACTCCGGAATCGGTATTTCTTTCAAACACGACAATAAACAGGCCTGTCAATATGATCAGAACCAGAAGCCATAGGGTGGGTTTCCAACTCATACCTTCCCCTTCCTTCCCAAGCCCCCCTGCACCCGTTTATCCCGTCTGGCCATCGATACAAAAAAAGCCAGACCGACCAACACACAAGGCACGGCAACCACAATCAACAGAAAGGTCACGACCCGCCCCCGGCTCTCAATTTGAAGGGTATATAACCCCCCCTCTCCGGAGGGAGCCATTCCAGGCTCATTCCGGTCCAAAAGCCAATCCAGTGCAGTGATAAAAAACAGTTCATTCGCGCCCGTCAGGCAGCGGTTTGCCGCAAACTGGGAATCACCCACCACCACCAGGCGAACCGGCTTGATGTCCATGGTGAGTTCAGAGACGCCTCCTTTTTCAACACACACAGCCAGGGAGACCGGCCCCCTCCGGTCGTATCCCTCATTAAACTGGGGCGGATTCTGATTAAAGTCCACTTCCGCCCAACTTTTTTCAGCACTCTCGACCAGGCTGGCGACACGAGGTTTGTCGGCCTTGTCGTTGACATGACTGCCCGCATCGTTACCCGCCAGCGGCTCGACCGAGCGGGGCAGGACAAAGGTGGAGACCAAGCCATCGAGCGGCTCGGTGATCGGATGCTTTCCATAACGAATCACCGGCACTTCGCCCAACCCCAGCGCCGCCGAACGATCACGACTACCGGGCAGGAGCGAGGTCATTTGGGAATCCAGAATCCGATCCTGTCCGAGCCGAACGCCCCACTCCTCAAGAAACGACTCCAACCCGGTTGCCTGCCCGGAATCCAACATCACCATAAGGTGCCCGCTTCGTGACAGGTAATCCCTGAGTTTGGCAACCTCCCAGGCTGCCAGCCGCCGGGCGGGTCCAGCCACCACCAAAACAGCACAATCATTGGTCACCGGAAGCTGGCTTTCGAGGAGTAATGAACGAACTTCCGCATGCCGTTCCCGAACAATCCCGGCAATCTCTGAATACCCGCGATATTCCGTAAAGTCCGCAATGTCCCGTTCATCGTGCCCTGTCAGGAAATACACCACGGGCGCCGCTTCAACCGTTACCGCCCTAAGCGCCGAACGCAGTTCGGAATCCATTGCGGCGGAGAATGTCGAGCCGCGCCTGCCCTGATGTCCCCCGTCCGCTGCCGTTCGTTCCAGAGCCCGCAGAGGAAGCACCCTGTAACGCGACCCGCAGGCGACAATGAGAACACTGGATTCCCGGATTTGATAACGCCCGACAAGCTCCCGTGTCCGCGCGATTTCGCTCCCCTGATCCACAATATCCACCTGCAGGGAGGAATGCAAAAACCTGTATTTCTCGACCCTCCGGCGGGCCATAGTTGCCAGCGAATCCCCCGCCGGTGCCAACAGGATCAGGCGGACGGGAGTCTTTGTCGCATCCAGAACCCTGGCCATTTCAGATGATAACGGTGTGCCACCCAGCGTGCTGGCGTCCACCCGGGCCGGATGCAACAAAGCCAGATAATTCACCATCCCCACAAGAATCCCCGCAAACAGAAGGGAAACCATCACATTCACGCGTCCTGAGGTCTGGCGATAACGCGCCAGTTGTAAAAGCCTGACATTGATAAAGAACAGTGCCGCCATTACCGTGACATAGAAAACGAGGGGACGGCTGTCCAGCATCCCGGCGGAAAACCCGGCCACATGCGATGCCACCGCCACCAGACCCGCGGATCCATCCGCTGCTGTCCCGCCGATCCAACTGCGCAACGAGCCCCTGAACACCACCAGGGCCCCCGTCAGGAAAGTGGCGACCAAGGCAGCAGTCTGGTTTCGAAACATCTGGGACCAAAACAATCCTGACAGTGTGACCAGGCCGGACACCAAGCTCAGCAGCAGGATCCCCGTCAGCCACATGGCGATATCCACCCCTTGCCAGGCCGGATACACGGCGTTGAGAATCCAGGGATACATGACAGCAGGAAAAACCAGAAGTTGAATCAGGCAAAACCCCGCCATCGCCTTGGCGAGAATAATTTCGCCCTCACTTACCGGCGCGGTTAGTAACAGTTCCAGAGTTCCTCGTTCCTGTTCATCTCCCAGCAATTTCACGGAAACGGCCGAGGCCACCACCAGAAAAGCCATCCAGAACAACATCCCACTAAAGGTGATCTCAGAGGTCAGCAATCCTTTCCCCGCCATGGTGACTGCGAAAACCCAGAAGGCCAGCCCGGACACTACCAGAAAGATGGCACCCATAAGCAGGAACGAGGGAGCCGCCAATCGGAACCGTACTTCCTGACGAAAAAGAATGCGCGAGGCCATCATGCCGCTCCCCCTTCCTGAACCACAGCCTTGACGGCTTCCGCCAAGGTCATCACACCCCGGCTCCGGATCAGTTGAGCCGGCGTATCAAAGGCCACCATCAAGCCGTGATTCAGAATCATCACGCGGGAGGCAAGGGCTTCGGCCTCGGCCATATCGTGGGTTGAAAACACCACCGTCCGCTCCCCTTTCAGAGATCCAAACGAAGCCCGGATCCGATCCCCGTTGAGAGGATCCAGACCCAACGTCGGCTCATCAAGAAGAATAATCTCAGGCTCTCCGGCCAGACAATCGGCCAGCAAAACCCGGCGGACTTCTCCTTTGGACAAGTTCCCCATCAAAGCCCGCTCCATCCCGGACAGGCCGCACCGCCCGATTAATTCCCGCAACCGCTTGACTCGGGTGCGTCCGGATAATCCGCGAAGCCGCGCCCGGAAACCCAGATACTCCATCACCCGCATCTCGGGATAAATCGGATCTTTTTCGGGAAGATAACCCATCATCCGGCGAACACGCAACGAGTCGGACACCACATCAACCCCGCCAAGCATCACGGTTCCCGCCGTGGGAGCCATATACGTGCTGAGAACCCGGAGCAAGGTTGTTTTACCCGCTCCGCTCGGCCCGATCAGTCCGATCAACTCACCCCGCTCAACGCGGAAGGAAAGATCGTTCAACGCCGTCACCCGGCCAAACTGCTGTCTCAAATGGCTGACCTCAATCATAACTCACAATCCCAGGGAAAATACGCAAAAAGACATCATTATGACGCTCTGAAAGCTCCCGTCAAGCCACGCTTGCCAACCTCCTGAAGATTTTTCAGAACTCGCTTTTATTTGGCGTGCTTCCGCTCTATTCTTCACGCATGGAACTTCGCATCATGCTGGCGGACGATCACAAAATTGTTCGCGAAAGCTTCCGGGCCTTACTGGAAGCCGAGACCCAATTTGAGGTCGTGGCCGATGTCGGGGATGGCGAAGAGGCGGTCGCGACCGCTTTGAAGTTAAAGCCTGACATCATCGTCATGGATATGACCATGCCCAATCTGGACGGGACAGGGGCCACGCAGCGTATTCTGGCCCAACTGCCCAAAACCCGGATCATCGCCTTGTCCATGCACTCCCATCACCAATTCGTCACCGGAATGCTCAATGCCGGGGCCGCCGGCTATATCCTGAAGACCTGCAAAGCCCGCGAACTGATCGCCGCCATCCGGATGGTTGCCGCCGGAAAAACCTACATAAGCCCCGAAATCAAACTCTCCTCCCCGCGTAAGCCAATTACCGAAGGGCCACAAAGCCCGCTCACCTCTCTTTCTGACCGAGAACGGGAAGTGCTTAAAATGATTGCCGACGGTTACGAAACCAGTGAAATCGCCACACGACTCCAAATGGCTGAAAAAACCGTTGCCTCACACCGCGAGCACATCATGAAAAAAATGAGTGTCTCAAACATTGCCGGTTTAACAAAAATCGCCATCAAGGAAGGCCTCTCCGTGCTCTGAAGCCACCCATCCTTCTTGACCCTGCTCCCTGATCTTCGTTATGGTTCGAACCATGACAACCATTCTCGACCGTATTGCCGCTTCTCCACTGGTCTTTGACGGAGCCATGGGAACCGTCATCTACAACCGCGGCGTCTTCATCAACACCTGCTATGACGAGCTCTGCCTGACCCGGCCGGACCTGGTATCAGCCATCCATCGTGAGTATGTCGAAGCCGGCGCGGAGGTGATCGAAACCAACACTTTTGGCGCCAACCGCATTAAACTCCGGCACCATGGATTGGCCGACCGGGTTGTTGCCATCAACCAGGCGGCTGTCAAACTGGCCCGGGCCACACTGGACCCCGATGTGCTGCTCGCCGGTTCCGTTGGTCCGTGTCTCAGCATGTCCCAGAAATGGATGACCAACAAATCCGAGGAAATCGAAGCCGCCTTCGAGGAACAAATTCAGGCACTGGCCGCCGCCGGGGTCGACCTGATTCAACTCGAAACATTCGTTCATATCGAAGAACTTCAGCTCGCGGCCACCGTCGCTCATCGCACCGGCATCCCGGTGTTGGCGTGTTTTTCCGTGCGATCAGGAAGGGAAACAACCCTGGGAAGCCGAGTGGAGTCCTTCGCCACCATCCTGAATGCAGATCCCCATGTGGATCTGATCGGAATCAACTGCGGGGTCGGGCCCGCCCAGATTTATGAAGCGGCGGAACGGATTCTCCCCCTGCTCTCCAAACCACTTATCTGCCTGCCGAATGCAGGCCTTCCCCGCGATGTGGAAGGACGGATGATTTATCTCTCCAGTCCTGAATACTTCACAGAGTACGCAAAAAAACTCATTCAACTCGGGGCCCGGGGAATCGGCGGCTGTTGTGGCACGACGCCGGATCATATCGGCATGGCCGTCAAGGCCGTCAAAACGCTCAGTGGCGTTAAGCGTCACAAGCACATCAAGGTTTTCCACCCCGAGAAGGCTTCCGTATCCGTGCTTCCCGCACCAGAAAAATCACAGTTCGCCAGCCGACTCCTGTCGGGGCAGAAGGTGACATCCATCGAATTGCTCCCCCCAAAGGCCTGTGATGTTACGGGACTCGTCGAGAAGGCCCGGCAATGCAAAGCCTGCGGAATTGATGTCATCAACATTCCAGACGGTCCCAGGGCCAGTGCCCGGGTTTCGCCCCTGGTTGCCTCCATTGCCATTCTTCAACAGGCGGGCATAGAACCCGTGCTCCATTATTGCTGCCGGGACCGGAATCTGATCGGAATGCAGTCGGATCTGCTGGGCGCCCATGTGGCAGGAGTCCGGAACATCCTGATCATCACCGGTGATCCGCCCAAGCTGGGTGATTATCCGGATGTGACCGGCGTCTTCGATGTGGATTCCATCGGGCTGACGCAGGTCGCCACAAACCTGAATCACGGACGTGATATAGGCGGGAATATCGTCAACCCTCCCACTGCACTCTTCCTTGGAGTCGGAGCCAATCCGACATCAGTGTCGTTGGATCAGGAATTCCAGCGATATGCGGCAAAACTGGAAGCGGGCGCGGAATTCGCCATCACCCAGCCGGTTTTCGACCCTGAGACCTTGTTCCGATTTCTCGATAGAATCGAGTCCCTACCGCGGCGAATCCCCGTTATCGCAGGCGTCTGGCCCCTGATCAGCTTCAAAAATGCAGAATTTATGAAAAATGAAGTGCCCGGTGTGACGATTCCGGATTCCGTGATGGAGCGGATGGCACAGTGCAAAACCAAGGAGGAAGGAATCGAGGCGGGAATTGAGATCGCGAGAACCATCTGCGAGGCCATTTCGGAACGGGTCGCAGGCTGGCAAGTCAGCGCCCCACTCGGCAAACTCGACATTGCCCTCCGGGTACTGGGCAAATCCGCACCGGTCTGACAGGGCTTTAGTTTGACTCTTTTCAACCATAACGATATACGACTGAAATTATGAAAACACTTGCATCCAAACGTATCCTGATTACCGGTGGCGCCGGGTTCCTCGGCTCACACCTCTGTGAACGACTGCTGGCACAGGGTCACGAAGTGATTTGCGCCGATAATTATTTTACAGGCTCCAAGGCCAATATCGCACACCTCCTGAATCATCCCTACTTTGAATTGATGCGCCATGACGTCACCTTCCCGCTTTATGTCGAAGTGGACGAAATCTACAACATGGCCTGCCCCGCCTCTCCCGTGCACTATCAGTACGATCCTGTGCAAACCACCAAGACCAGTGTTCATGGTGCCATCAATATGCTCGGTCTTGCCAAGCGGGTTCGCGCCAAGATCCTTCAGGCCTCCACCAGCGAAGTCTATGGGGATCCCAAAATCCATCCCCAACGGGAAGATTACTGGGGCCATGTCAATCCCATCGGCATCCGGTCCTGTTACGATGAAGGCAAACGCTGTGCCGAAACCCTGTTCTTCGACTACCATCGCCAGAACCAGGTGCGCATCAAGGTCGCCCGCATCTTCAACACCTATGGACCGAGAATGCACCCCCATGACGGGCGCGTGGTTTCCAATTTCATCGTCCAAGCCCTGAAGAATGAATCGATCAGCATCTATGGCGACGGGAAGCAAACCAGGTCTTTCTGCTATGTGGACGACCTGGTCGGGGGCCTGATAAGCCTGATGAACAGCCCGGATGAGGTCACCGGCCCGGTCAACATCGGAAATCCCGGCGAGTTCACCATGCTGGAATTGGCCGAGAAAGTGATCGCCCTGTCGGGCTCGAAGTCCAAACTGGAGTTCAAACCCCTTCCCGCCGATGACCCCAAACAGCGCCAACCGGACATCACCCTTGCCAAGAATGTCCTGAACTGGCAACCGACCATCAATTTAGACGAGGGCTTGACCAAAACCATCGCCTACTTCAAGGCCCTGCTTCAGAAAAGCTGATGTGAACAGCGGCCTCAAAAGCGGAGTCGTTAAACTCAGCCCCGATCACGGCGACTGGCCGAAACGCTATCGCCAGGAAATGAGGCGTCTGCGGAAACTGACGGGGAATGCCCGCTATACGCTTGAGCATATCGGCAGCACGGCCATACCGGGATTGGACGCCAAACCCATCATCGACATGGCCATGCGGATCCCCTCCTTCAAAAGGCTCCCGCTCTGGATCACGCGACTGGAGAAGGCTGGCTACGTTTATAAGGGTGAATACGGACTTCCCGGGCGGCATTTTTTCGTGCGGGGCAATCCCGTAACCCATCATCTTCACCTGGTCATACCGGGTAGCGAGCACTGGGCGCGCTGGTTGCTGTTCCGGGATTATCTAAGGGCTAACCCCATCGAAGCCAAACGCTACGATGCAGCCAAACTGAAGCTCGCGCGGAAATACCCGACCAATCGCGACGCCTACACCCGGGCAAAAACCCCGGTGATCAACCGCCTGTTAGTCCGCGCCGGGATCTGGCTTAAAACGGCAGACCGCTGCCCTTCCCCTCGCTGAAGTCTTCCGAATCCACATCCGGCGGAGCCCCCTCATTGGCCGACTCGCCACCACTGGAACCGTTGGCCTCACCCAAACGCCACGCTTGAAGCGTGTTGAAATACTTGACCGCACCCTTCTGGTCCGTCCACTTGCGCCCACGCAGATCGAACTCAACCGACACGTCCTGCCCCACGCTGAACTTGTCCAGCAAGCCGCACTTATCCTGCACCAGTTCAAACTTCACCAATTCCGGATATTTCGGATTTGTCGCGAACTCGAGGACAAACTCCCGCTTCTGAAAAGATTCCTTGATCTTCACCGTTTCAAAAATCTCAACCAACTTGCCCGATACCTTCATGATGCTCCCTTAAGCGCTGATGGGTTGTAAAAACTTGTATAAATCTAAACCAAGCCGCCTCAGAACAAAAGAAAATTCCAAAACAGGCGCGCCCCTGTGGACGCTACTGATGTTGAATGGTTCTTAAACTGATAAGTCCCGCCCCTGATCCATCGTACTGCCCCACCGCAGGAGGCCGGACTGGTTCTTCACCCAGGCCGGAACCAGTTTTCGCAGGGGCCGGGGTTCGAGATGATTCCGGCCCAGCCCGGACAACGGAATCCATTTGAATGAAATCCAGTGCTCGCAGGCCTCGGGCTTGCTCTCCGGTGACAAGGTCGGAATTTCCATCCGGAACATGAGATTGATTTCGCAGTGGCGTTTGCCCTTCTGGATAAAGGTATGTTCCACCGCGCCCAGAAACTCCCGGATCACCGCCTTGACCCCAAGTTCCTCCGCGATCTCGCGCCGAAGCCCTTCTGCGGCTTTTTCCCGCCATTCAACATGCCCGCCGGGCAGGTAGGTGTTCGACGCCCCCTTGCTCTGGCATACCAGGAGTTTTCCATTCTGGACACACACGCCCCGCACCAGAATCTCAATTGTATTTTCTTTTTTCATTCCACATTTCACGTCTTACGCTTCACGTCTCACATTCTTCAAGACTTCTCCAGCAAGGAACAGGGAACCGGCAATGCACACGATGCCATTGTTTTCACGGGCCCAGGCCGCAGCCTGTTCAAGCGCCTCAGGAAGGGTGGCGGTTGCCGCCTGCCATCCTTCTGTCCGCGCAATCTGAAGGAGCTTCCCGGGCGCCAGACTGCGTTCAGAGTCAATGGGAACGGTCCAGCAGCGTTTCACCGTGGCCCCGAGGGCTTTGGCGAACCCGAGGGCATCCTTGTCGTCGCACATTCCCCAGACCAGGGCGACTTTTTTCTTTCTGAATAATTCATGCAGGGCGAGGGCGAGTGTTCGCGCGCCGTCCGGGTTATGCGCACCATCGAGGATTACCGGCGGTTCACGGGCGAGAAGATCCAGCCGTCCGGGCCATACCGCGTCGGAGAGTCCCGCCCGGATCATATCGGGAGAAATGGTCAGCGGACTCCAGGTGGCGAGCGACTCCAGTGCCGCCACGGCCGTGGCGCAATTCTCGAGCTGATGCTTGCCCAGAAGATTCAGGGTGACGGGGCCGTAGTTAACATCGCCCCCGGAAATAGACACCTTCTGACCGGCCAGATCCTGGGCGATACGTCGCACGGCAATTGAATCCGGGACATGGATAAACGGGGCCCGCCTGGCTTCCGCCGTTTTCCGGATCACGTCCAGCGCCTCATCGGGCGTCGCCCCGCACACAACTGGGCGCCCGGACTTGATGATTCCGGCCTTTTCGCCGGCGATTGCCGCCAGGGTATCGCCCAGATAGACGGTATGTTCCAGCCCGATCCGGGTAATCACCGAAATCAGGGGCGTGAGCACGTTCGTGGAGTCGAGCCGTCCACCCAGTCCGGTTTCCACGATCGCCACCTGAACCTTCTGGCGGCGGAAATGCTCGAACGCCAGTGCCGTGGTAAATTCGAAGAAAGTCGCCTCGCGACCGGTGGCCGCCACGGCGGCGGCATGGGGCTCCATATCCTCAAACACGGACGCCAGGGAATCATCATCGATTTCGATCCCGTTTACGCGAATTCGTTCATTAAACCGGATGAGATGAGGCGAGGTATAAAGGCCGATCCGGAGCCCGGTTTTTCGCAACACGGAGTCCACCATGGCGCATACGGATCCTTTGCCATTGGTGCCCGCCACATGGATCGCGGCAAACGCGTGCTGGGGATTACCCAACCGCTCGAGCAACGCGACGGTCGTCTCAAGGCCCGGCTTGATCCCGAAGGTTCGCAGGGCATACAGCCGCTCAAGGGAATGGGTGAGGTCTTTCATTGATTCCTGAATACCCATTACCATTCCATCGCATGGGAATCAAGGTCTGGCCTTGTGGACTTTTCCAGTCTTTTGTATGATGTTTCCCTTTCAAAGCAGGACATTACCATGAATAACAATACGCTACCGGTCAGACTTCCCGCCGACTACCACATGCATACCACCCTCTGCAAGCACGCCGAGGGAACCCCGCACGAGTTCAAGCAAACCGCCATTGAGCGCGGCATCCCTGAGATGTGCTTCACCGACCATTGTCCCGAGCCGTCCGGCTATGATTCCAAGCACCGTATGTCGATCAATGAAATCCCCGCCTATTACGATCTTATCCGCTCCCTGCAGGATGAAACCCAACCAGCCATCTTTCTGGGCATTGAGGCCGATTTTTTTCCGGGCTGTGAGCCCTTCCTCGCCCCCTTCCTGCCCGCTCAACCGTTTGACCTCGTGCTGGGCTCGGTGCATTACATCAAGGACTGGGGATTCGACAACCCGGATTACCGGAAGACCTGGGAATCCGTGGATCTCAAGGGGGTCTGGAACGAATATTTCAATTTATTGAAGGCCCTGGTTGACACCCGCCTGTTTGATGTCATCGGGCATTTTGACCTGCCGAAAAAATTCGGGCACCGCCTGCGTGACCGCGACATGAAGGAGCTGATCCAGCCGATTCTGGATCATGTTTCAAAAAGCGGTATGGGCATTGAAATCAACACCTCGGGCTGGCGCAGGGAAGTGGGCGAAGCCTATCCTTCTCCCCTTATCCTGAGTTTGGCCAATGAACGGGCCATTCCGATCACCTTTGGATCCGATGCCCACGCCCCGAAGGAGGTCGGCTGCGACTTCGCGAAAGCGCTTCAGCTTGCGAAAGAGGCGGGGTACCGGGATTCCCTTCAATTCCGCTCCCGGACCGGCACCCGCATCCCGCTCCCCAACTGATATCCACCCGGTGGACGCCGACCTCCGGGCGGCGTCTGATCGCGCCCGGAGGTCGCGATCCACCTTGGAGTATGCCGGGTCTATTTCAGTACGATAATAATTTTTCGAGGGTGTGGGTCGTGATGCCGTAAAAGGCTTTCAAGGCCTGAATCTTTTCCAGAATAGGCACCGGATCCACAAGCTGGGGACGTTTGACGGCGAGAATCATCTTGTTCTTGCTGGTGTGTTCAAGAGAGATGAACTCGAACACCTGGGCTTCATACCCGGACGCCTCCAGCCAGAGTGCTCGCAGCGTATCCGTCACCATCTCCGCCTCCTGCCCGAGATGTATGCCGGACTGGAGCACGGGCTTGAGAACGGCGGGACTGACCATCTGGGGGCGGATCTCCTTGTGGCAGCAAGGGGCGCACAGCATGATCTCCGCCCCTCCCCGGATGCCCATAGCAAGGGCCAAATCCGTGGCGGTGTCGCAGGCGTGCAGCGCAATCATGACCTGCAGGGATTCCGGCTCATAATCCGTCACATCCCCCGAGTGGAAGACCATTCCTTCCATCCCGAGTTTCCGGGCCACCCCGCTGCAAAATGCAACCAGATCATCCCGCCGCTCCACTCCCGTTACCCGTGCCTCAAGCCCCAGGGTCGTCGTGAGATAATCATACAAGGCAAAGGTCAGGTATCCCTTTCCTGCCCCGAAATCCACCACGGAAACCGGCTTGGTCCGATCAATCCGGGAGGTCATCAGCGCCCCCTGAAACAGGCTGATAAACACGTTAATCTGCTTCCATTTCCGGGACATCGAGGGTAGCACCTGGTCATTCCCATGGGTAATGCCTAACTCGGCCAGATAGGGACGTGCCGGATCGATCAGCCGTTCCTTGGCCTGATCATGGGCCGGGTCGGGGGCCGTTTCAGTCGTCGCCTTACTGACGCTCACCCGGCAAGCCCCCTTCCGGGTTATTTCCGCCTGGACAGTTTCCGTCGTGGAAAACAAATGGGCGCTTTTAAACTCCCCGCCCAATAGGCCCCGGATCTCCACAATCCCCGCCGGTACGGAAACATTCCGGGTCACATCGCGTGTTGAGTACCGGGTGACGAACGAGAGGCATTCCTGATCACGGATGATGACCGGCCGAATCAGGATTTTTTGAAGCGTGGAATCCGCCCCGCGATACTTTCCCAAAACAATCCGGACCACAACCCTCTGCGTCAAACCCTCTTCCAAGCGGCGAAAAAGCTCCTCCGCTCCGCGAGCCAGAATTTCGCCCATGACGATCACTCTTTCTTAAAATCCGTACATGGGGCGCAACTGGCCCACCGAGGGAACCCCGTCATAATACTCACCCTTGGGCCCGACCCACTGCGCCCCGACCTGGCGCAGGGTCACCGGCGTAAACGAGCCATTCGAATTCTGGAGGCTAATGGTAATCGTCATCGGCTGAGGCGGCGCAACCTGAACCGGCTGTTCAACGACCGTAATTTGCTGAACCACCCGGGGTTGCGGCTGGACATAAACCACCCGGGGCGTTTCATACACGACGGGGGCCGGTTGCATATACACCACCGGGGCTGGCTGCACATACACCGTGGGGCGTTCCATGGTTGAAACGATGGCTGCGGCAAGCCCAATTCCCACCAGCCCGAAAATCAAGTTCCCCCTGCAATCCCGGGAATATCCATAATGCCGACCCCCATCACTATACCCGTGATAGCTGCTTCTGCCACGATCATGCCCGCTATGCCGGTCACCGTGATAATCGCGCCGATAGGGTTCCGCCAGCGCAACAGACCCGGCCAGAACAACCGACACCATCACTCCACAGACTTTCATTGTCATAGTCATTTTTCACCTCGTTTTCGGGGAAGGTTAATCAATATCCCCTTAAACCCCACTATTGTACCAAACTCTTTAAAATACAACACGCCTCTTGTTTTAGACTTGTCTTGTGTGTCCACAGTGTGGAACCTGTGGAGGTTGAGTAAATAAAAAGGTCATCGCCATCCATGCTTATTATCGTTGAATCACCGACCAAGGCAAAAAAGATCCAGTCGATCCTCCGTGTGAAAACCATGTCCACGATCGGACACTTCAAGGATCTCCCCAATTCCGTCATCGGGGTGGACCTCAAAACCTACGAGCCCACCTTCGTAGTCCATGAAAAAAAGACGCTCCTGCCGGATCAGTTGCGGGCGGCGGCAAAGGACGAAACCGTCATGCTGGCAGGTGACCCGGACCGGGAAGGCTACGCCATCAGCCGCCATATCTATGACGAGGTCAAATCCGTCGCCAAGGAATGCCTCCGCATGGAAATCTACGAGGTCACGGAAAAAGGGCTCAAGGAATCCCTGTCCAAGGCGGTTCCCTTTGAAAAAACTAACGAAGGCCTCTACCAGGCGTTCCTCGGGCGCAGGGTTGGGGATCGACTGGTGGGGTACATTCTCTCCCCTCTGGCCAGCCGGCGCCTCCACAACGTTTTCAGTGTCGGCCGGGTGCAATCCCCCGCCGTCCGCCTGATCGTGGATCGGGAACGCGAAATCCGCAGATTCAAGAATTCATTGTACTGGATCCTGAACATTCATCTCAACAAGGACGGGACAACCTTTCTAGCGACCCACATCAAGGGGAAATTCGAGACGCAACCCGATGCTCTGGCGATCCTCACCAGGATCCAGGCGGAAACCCATGCCGTGGCGGAGAAAGTCGACCAGAAAGAGACCCGGCAGTCACCCAAGCCTCCCTTCACAACGGTGGATCTGCAGGCTGCTGCGGCGGCACGCCTTAAATTCAGCCCGGAACAGACCATGAAACTGGCGCAGGCTCTTTTCGACCATGGGTTGACGACCTATCACCGGACCGATTCCGTCCGGATGGACGAGGCTTTCGTGACCCGGATCCGGGACTATGCCGGGGCCACCTTCGGGGCCGAGTACGTCCCCCCCAAGCCCAACGCGTTCAAGTCAAAAAATTCCCAGGCTGAGGCCCACGAAGGCATCCGGCCCACCCATATGCATCCGGCCAGCGAACAGGCCGCCCTGATCGAAAAGGAACAACTCTCCCCCGACCATGCCCGTCTCTATGAGTTGATCTACCGCCGGGCCGTGGCAAGCCAGATGGCGCCCGCCCGCTACGACTCCACCCTTCTTCTCTTTGATGTGGCCGGTGAAAAATTCAAAGCCAACGGACGCGTTTTAAAATTCGACGGATTCCTCAAGGTGTATGCCGAGGTCGACGAGGAAAAAGAGCGCAAATCGGAAAAGGGTGAAGAGGAAAAAGTGCAAACGCTTCCCCCCATCGTCACCGGAGAACGGGTCCCCAAGGAGAAGGAAACTCTCGACGAGAAGAAAACCAAACCGCCGGGCCGCTTCACCCTGGGATCACTGGTAAAGGAATTGGAACGACTGGGCATCGGACGCCCCTCCACATACGCCTCCATCACCAAAAACATCAGCGACAGGGGCTATGTGGGAGAGGAAAAAGGCAAGGTCGTTCCCCTGCCCCGGGGTGAAACCCTGATTGACTATCTGAGGGAACAGCACGCCTGGGTGATTGATTATGAATTGACCAGCAAAATGGAAGCCATCCTGGATCAGGTGGTTGAAAACAAGGAAACCTGGCAACGGTTCTGCAA
>CAZOZF010000026.1:6474-23401 GCA_964584205.1 uncultured Verrucomicrobiota bacterium | reverse complement strand
AGAGCGCGAGCAGGGGGGCGATCCCGCGGTGGCTGGTCAGGTGGATGTGGGCGTCAACTAAGGTCATGACAAAATCTTATCAAGTAAAGCGAAAGCCGTCTAAGAAAACTGTCGGCGACAGGAGGTGGGAGCGCCACACCGTGGCGCGAAAGGCGAAGGCATTCGCATGATCGCGCGGACGGTGCCCTTCGACTTCGCTCAGGGCAGGCCGCGCTCCCACAAACATTCGCACTCCTTATTACGCCTGATGCAGCGGCTTGTCCCCATATTTTTTCTGCAGCCGGTCAAGCTCGGCACGCGCCGCGGCCTGGGCCGCGGCGTAGGCCGGCTGGCCATACACGTTGTGCAGCTCGTTGGGGTCGTTGACCAGATCGAACAGTTCCCAATAGGGGGTCAGATGAGGCTCGGGGTTCACCGTCCCGTTCCAGCTCTTGTCGGCCTGATAGAAATAGACCAGCTTGTGGGTCGCCGTCCGCACGCCGTAATGGGCGCAGACGTTATGGCCGCCATGGTCCCAGTAGCGGTAATAGAACGACTGCTGCCAGCCCGCCGGGGGCTTCCCGCGCAGCATGGCGCGGCCGGACACGCCCTGCATCTCCGCCGGCGCCGGAACCCCCGCGAAATCCAGCAGGGTCGGCGCGAAGTCGAGGTTGGTGAGCAGATCGGCGCGGATGCTGCCGGCGGGAATCTCGGCGGGATAACGCAGCAGGAACGGCATGCGCACGGAATGCTCGTAGATGAACCGCTTGTCGTAAAAGCCGTGGTCGCCCAGAAAGAAGCCCTGGTCGCTGGTGTAGATCACCAGCGTGTTCTTCGCCTGGCCTGTTTTGTCGAGATAATCGAGCAGCCGCCCCACCGAGACATCCACGCTGGCCACGCACCGCAGGTAATCCTTGATGTACCGCTGATAGTACCAGTTCTTCAACTCCGCGCCGGCGAGTCCGGGCGGAGGGGCGCCTTTGCAGTCGGATTCCGTCAGGTCCCCCATGATCCGCATCTTGGCCGCGGCGGCGGCCGGTCGGCCGGCGTAATCGTCGTCGAATGTCTCCGGCCGCGGGATCTCCTCGTTCTCGTACAGGTGCTTGTACGCCTCGCCCGGCTCCCAGCGCCGGTGGGGCGCCTTGTGGTGGACACAGAGAAAAAAGGGCTGGTCGGCGGCGCGGGGCTTGTCCAGCCAGGCCAGCGCCTTGTCGGTGATGATGTCGCTGACGTATCCCTTCACCGTCTCGCGGCCGGCCGGGGTCAGCAAGTCGGGATCGTGGTAGCGGCCGTGGCCGGGCAGCAGGCCCCAGTCGTCGAACCCCGCGGGGTCGGCCGGAACCGCGCCGGGCTTGCCGTTGTTGACCTGGTCCACGTTGTCGGTCACGCCGTGGCCGAGATGCCACTTGCCGAAGATGGCGGTCGTGTAGCCGGCCGCCTTGAGCTGTTTCTGGAGCTGGACGGGGCGGCGATTGTCAAGCGGCTGCCATTCGTGAACGCCCGTCACATGGCCGTACTGGCCGGTGAGGATCGTGGCGCGGCTGGGCGTGCACAGGGCGTTGTTGCAGAAGCAGTGGGTCAGCCGCACGCCGTCCGCCGCCAGCCGGTCGATCTGGGGCGTCTTGTTGATCCGGCTGCCGTAGGCGCCGATCGCGTGCGCGGCATGGTCGTCGCTCATGATGAACAGGATATTCGGGCGCATGATGATCTCCGGCGGGTTCGGTTCGCTTGCCTATGCCCGGGCGGCGGCGAAGGGACTCGCCACCCTACCTGAAGGGGCTGATTCATCATATTACCCGGAACGGGCGGCAGCGTCACGTAAAAGTGATGCCGGCATGATTGAAATGGACGAAAATCGGCCCGGCCTGTATAGTGCATCGAACGAACGGGGGACCCAGACATGTCGGACATCCTAGACGAACTGAGCGCCGTCATCCAGCGTCGCGATACGCCGGATCCGGAATTCATCAAAAAGCACAGCATCAAGCTCGGCCTCCGCAACGACGACGGCTCGGGCGTGATCGTCGGCCTGACCGGCAAGGGAAACGTCATCTCCTACACCCGGGATGCGGAGGGGAAGAAGACCGACGCCGAGGGGGAGCTATATTATTGCGGCATCAGCATCCAGGACCTGGCCGGCGCCCATCGCACGGGCTTCGGCTACGAGGAGACCGTCTTCCTGCTGCTGACCGGCATGCTGCCCACCCGGCCGCAGCTGGACCGGTTCACCGCCTATATGGCCACCCGGCGCGCCCTGCCCGTCCGGTTCCGCAACGACCTCTCCGGCATCGTCAACAACAACATGATGAACTCGCTGCAGATTGCCGTGTGCAACCTGTATGGCGAGGATCCCGCCCCGGATTCCACGGCCATCCAGGACGTTACGCGCCACAGCCTCGACCTCATCGCCAAGTTCCCGGCGCTGGTCGCCTACGCCTACCACTCCATGCAGTTCAAGTACCACGGCAAGAGCCTCACGCTCATGAATCCGGCGGAGACGGGCTCGCTGGCGGAGAATTTCCTTCACATGTTCAGGGCCGGCCAGGGCTTCACCCAGGAGGAGGCGCGCCTGATCGACCTGTTCCTGATTTTGCATGCCGAACACGGCGGGGGCAACAACTCCACGTTCACCGTGCGGACCGTTTCGTCGAGCGAAACGGACACATTCTCAGCCATCACGGCCGGCCTGGCCTCGCTGAAGGGGCACCTGCATGGGGGAGCCAACGAACAGGTGATGGCCATGTTCGCCGAGATCAAGCTGCAGGTGAAGGACTGGCGCGACCGTGACGAGGTGGCCGCCTACCTGCGGCGCGTGCTGAAGAAGCAGGCGGGCGACAAGTCGGGCAAGCTTTACGGCATCGGCCACGCCGTTTATACCCTGTCCGATCCGCGCGCCGCGATCCTGAAGGACGTCACCCGCGGCCTCGCCGCGACCCAGCGGCGCCTCGATGAATTCGACCTGCTCGCCCTCATCGGCGAACTGGCCCCGCGCGTCCTGGAGGAAGCCAAGCCCGGGAAAAAGGTGGCGCCCAACGTCGACTTCTATTCCGGGTTCATGCTGGACTGCATGAATATCCCGGTCGAGATTTACACGCCCCTGTTCGCCCTGTCGCGCGTATCCGGCTGGTGCGCCCACCGGCTCGAGCAGCTGGTGCAGAACCGCCTCATCCGGCCGGCCTACCTGAACGCCATGCCCAAGCGGCCCTATGTGCCGATCGAACGGCGGGCCTGAGATGCTTGTCCAAAAGCAATGCGCTTGTGCCTTTCCTTGGCGGTGCCCTGTCCAACGTGCCCTTGCTCTCTATTCGCAAAACTATTTATGGGCTTGTCAACTCCTGCAGGACAGCCTCAATGCCGTGATCGCGGAGTGAGTAAACGACATCGGCCGTCTTACAAACAACAGGGCCGGCAAGCACTTTGCTGAGCACATTCTTGCAGAGAGCTTCCTGATCGCCAACAAACACGACTTCGCCTACCAGAGCGCCTGTTCCGTAGAACCGAAACTCCGCGCCGTCGTTAGAGAATGTAACGTGCTCGTCATCCGAACGGATCGTAACGCCATCACGGGCATTACCAAGAATATCGTTTCTGTGAACATAATTGACGATTCTGCCCTCTGAAGTCATTCCCCCACTCTTCAGTTGATCGATGACGCTGTCGAATGTGACCGCCATCGGATTTACCGTTAAGGCGCGCTTATTTGTCTTAATCGCAACGTATTGCGCCAATGCTCCGCCCATGGAGTGACCGACAAAAATCAGATTGTCCCCATACGCTCTGATGCTAGCCTGTGCGAACTCTTCGGCAAAGGTAAATTGCTGGGCGTTTATAAATGGAAGCTTATACCTTACTACTTGGATAATGTCTTCCCATGCACACAAATTATCAAGTCCTTGAAACACAAGGACAGGTTGGCCGTCCTTTGATGTGTAGACCGCCGCTCTGAATCCATTTTCTTCCTTGAGGGGAGCCGCTAGTTTCCAGCCTGACGCTTTAAGCTCTTCAATAACACGGCGTCCAAAAGCTTGTTCGGGATTATCCCAGTCGTGATAAACGGCTGCTGCGAGACGAATGAAATCAATGTTCCGATCTGCCTCACTTTCGATTTCAAAGCAGGCTTCCGGCTTTGGTATTTCCTTAACCTCGATCATTCCCGATTTTGGTACTTCCCGGGGCTTAAAACCCAAGGTATACCAATATATAAACGAGTCCGCGTTGTCTTTTTTTAATAATCCGGCGTCAACCTCCAGGCGCGACCAGTCGTGATTTTTGACTGATCGGTTATCTTCGCCATCGGAGAGAATCATTATTTTTACCGTTTTATACTTCTCTCGCACCAGCGTGACTTCGCTTATGACTTCTTCAACCGTGTCATATAAACGTGTATATCCATTTGGATAAAAGTTTTTATCGAAATGTCGCTTGACGTCGTCTTTTATCCGCGCTTCTGTGAGTTCCCACTTGTTTTTCCCGCTTACCTCTTCATTAAAAAACAGAATGCGGACTTCAGAGGAGACTGGCAGGACATCGACATATCGACTCACGGCCTTTATTATCGGATCGACAAGCCTCCGTCCTTCGATGGATGACGATCTGTCGACGACGATATAATGAAGATCTCCCTTAGGGGTATCCGGCGCATCATTTCCGATAGCATTCATGGCGAATCCCGTAATCGCTAAAGCGCATAGTCTGCTTAATAAAGTCACTGTATCCTCGCTATTTCCTTGAAGCTTGCTATTACTTGTTTTTTTTCTGGATCCTTTTCAAATCTCTTCTCAATTTTCGAGACCGTTATCTTCAACTCGTTCTTAAATTCATCATCAAGAACAACCGGGCACTTATTCTTCACTAATTCAAAAGTATCATGAAGTTTTTCTATTAACTTATAGCACTCGGATTCATCAAATGTTTTTAACTGTACCTGCTCGAAGAATCTTACATGTTTATCTTTTAACTCACGAAGCGTTTGAAACAACTTGTATTCCTGATCATGTGCCGGATTTGCAAATTTCAATGAGGGAACTTCAGCAAGAAACCAATTTGTTCGAAGCTTGACAAGCTCTTTTAATTCATCGCTTTGAATCCACTCCTCAAGCTTTGGGGGAATCAATGGTTCATCTATCCTGTATCGCCGAACGATATCATGATAATCATCGCATCGATATATCACTTCAACGGTGAGGGGGGGGCGAAGTTGTTTATATGGTTCCGTCCACAACGTCCCATCAATTAGTATTGAACCGGAATATTTTTCGGGGAATTCGACTGACGGCCTGATGACAATCAGTTCTTTAAGCAAGAATGTCCCATTAAAGTCAATTTTAATCCCGCCCTTTTCAGACAATGGAAGCCTGTCGGACAGGGAGTCGTGCAGGTTATCGTTTTGTGTAAACATGATCTCTGCCTCTTCCCTTCCCAAGACCGGGACTTTGATATATTCAGAGGCCTGCGAGACATCAACCTCGACGCCCTTTATTGCGACATGTATTTTTTCATATTTAGATCGATTTGACAGTTTGATAATAAACAGACGGGATTGATCGTTGACGCTGCTTTGCAACACTGTAAGGAGGCCAAGCTTTCCAAATATTTCTTTCTTCCCGGTTTCCGACAAAAAACTTTCTATTCTTTTCAGTCTATCTGAACGTGTTTCTAGTGGTTCAGGGGTTTCGATCGCCTCCTTCAGCTTTTCTGCGAATCGTCTTAATAGTTCCGCGGATGGCCTGAAATATCGCCCGAACTCCAGCGCTTCTTTCTCAATTCTTGAGCCATATTCCAAGATGCTGTCTAAGTTTCCCCAATTTACCCCATCTTTGCTTCCAGCCTCAATCGCAGCTTTAGTCAATAATTCGTCCATTTCGAGTAAAGTTACATCTAAAAACTGCCTCGACCTTTCGCGACGTTCCAGATCTTTTTCCAATTCCTTTAAAATGCCAATTCTTTTAACAAGTTCGTTGAAATCCGTCGTTTTAGGGCCAATTTTTTCCTCAATATCTTTTCTATCCAGCTTTTCAGCAGTCTCCTTGAATGTATTGTATTCCCGATCAGTTATAAGAAATTTGTCTTCTTCTGCCAAACGCTTCAAAAAACCATATCTCTTTGAAATCACGCTTAAATCATCTTGCGATCTTCTAAACAGAGTCGCCCGTTTTTCTAAAATACTAAGTAATATTTCAACTTGTTTTTTGCTTTCAGGCCCTTCAATCTTTGGCATTATTTGTTTCAATAGCATATCTGCATTTGTCATTGAAAAAATACGCAAATCGACATCTTTTTTTATTGCCTGAAGTTGAAGAAACTGATCACTCGGAACGAGCGCCATTCCTTTCAGATCAATTCTTAAAAGTTCTTCGCTCGGGCTTACAATGACATTGCTTTCGAATAATGCACAATCATCTTTTTTGATAATAAGACGCTTTGATCCTGGCTGGACCAATACCGTAATAGTGTCGTTAGTTTCTTTTCCCTCGAATCGTATTTTGGCCATTGAAGGGGCTTCGATTGTAACTCTCACGTCTTTAAAGCGCAAGGGCTTGACTCTTACTTGAGCGCAGGACTCGTTATAGACCAGGGGCAACACGCCTTCTTCATATCCTGGCGCAAAACAATGAATTTCTTGCGAATGATCAGCATCTTCAACTAAAACAAACTGATCCTTTCCAATCGATATTTTTTTTCCGCCTATTACGAGGTTTATTGTCATTCCGGATTCATTTGTAATCGAAATTATATTATAGTTCAGGCTTTTATCGATTTTCAAAATCAACCCTGCGGAGTATACAGAAAAAGGATCGATCCCTTTGATGATATTTTTCAAATTAATCAGACGCGACATTCTTTTTTCAGCAGGTTGATCGAACTCAATTGAATCAGCTTTTGACACTAAATTGGAAAAAAGGCGCGCCTGAGGATAATCCGTTTTAAGATTCGTGACTTTCTCCTGAACTAGCCGAGCATACTGCAAAAGCGCGGCCATCTCGCATATTTTCGTTATTTCAATGTTTAATTCGCTATAAGGATCCAGCTGCTGAAGTCGCTCCTGGGCGGCTTTTGCTAATGAGGAGATTCCAGGGACAGAAGATTTCGTTAGATTGTCATATACATCTTTTAAAACCGGATAGGAATCGACGTTCTTAAGCTGAAGTCGATATCCTTGAGCTAACCCTTCAATTTTTTTTTCCAGAGCATTTTGAAAATATTTTGAGTCGCTTAACCGTGATATTGTTTTTAATTCTATAAGGCGGTTCGTTATGGTGGCCAAGCGCTCGTTTTCCTCTTTATCAAGAGCCGACTCATAGGTATCCCAACTGCCAAAACCGACTACATATCGGAAACGCGTTCCTTCACTTGTCGGATACGGCCCTTCACTTGTCGGATACAGCACATCCGGAGTAATTATGTCTGCCAAGTGAACTCCAACTCGTACTACAGAATCCGTCCACTTTATGTCGTTTATTATGCATCGATAGGCAGACTGATTAATCCCTTTATTATTGTCCCATAGCCAGAAATTCCATTCTTTATTTGGAAGGTTTGTGCTGCTGAATCCTGGCGGGGCAAATACAACGACCCCAGAAGCTAAGCTACCTTCTGTTTTAGTTATGTCTATGCACACGGGAAACTGATCAATCATCAAGGCGTGCCTGTCTTCGACCCCGATTCCGACGACTTTCAAGGAAAGACAAACCAGCAGCCCAAATATAATCCAGTTCTTCATAACGCTTCAAATAGTTCGCTGACTGATGGTCGATCGAACGGCGCGTCGGACAAACATCGAAATACCAGATTGGCGCCTTGCCTCGACAGTCCAGCGTCCACCAGGGCGTTCGCGTTGTAACGGAACCGCCTTCGCCCTGGCGTTGCCTCCCAAGGGAGGAACCCCGTCATCACCTGACAGATCAGAACCCCGGTTGAAAAAACATCGGCCTTTTCACCCGCGCAAGCAGTGCCATTGGCCAATGCCTCTGGCGCGGCATATGCAGACTTCCCGACGAACAAACCCACTTGAGTCGGCTCATGCGATGTCCGGTACTGGCGTTGATCTATGTTCTGGAATTTCGCCATCCCGAAATCAATGATCCGAAGACTCAGGCTCCTGTCTCCCGTCACCAGCATATTCCGGGGACATAGGTCCCTGTGGATGATCCCGATGCGATGAATCGTTGACACCTGCTTCACGATCAGCCTCGCCAGACTCCTGCGAATCGTTCGACCCTGACTGCTATCCGGCAGTCGGTCTATGTATTTTTTTAACTCCCACGAAGGTTCAATGAACTCCATCGCGTACCACAGTCGGCCTGTACCGGGTCCAGACCAGTTAATCAGTTCCGGAACCACTCCCAAGCCCGATGCGGCGTGCAGGATAATCACTTCGTCGCAGAATCGCCTGCTCATGTCCTCATCGCCGCGAACCGAATCGCGTAATACTTTTACGGCAAGTCGTCGATTAGTCGACCTGTCTTCAACCAAATATACCTCAGCGAAGGCGCCATCGCCCAGCCGCCTGACGGCCACCCAATCGGGGTTGGCCTTTTGAATGTCCTCTGGCATTAGTGTGTTTGTCGAGGGCGAAGAAGATTCCGCGTCGACATATAAATAGTAAAAGACTAGAAACATGATCGAGCAGATAAATGTAACAAGGATGGCCATCGAACCCCCTATTTATCGTAGACCCCTTTTATCATCAGTTTTAATTCTTTAACTGATGAGCGTTCTAGGTGATCAAAATTCAACGACCTTTTCCCGATGAACAGGGCGATATCCTCATGAACACCTTTTCTCCTCAGCATCTCTACAAGTTTCATTCGATTCGTTGATTTATGTTCCCCGCGATTCTCGAAAGGCTTCAGGCCGTCCGTAAACAACTCGAACAGGATTATTCCGGCTGCGTAGGCATCCGCGGAATGACCTGATTTTTCGTAATCATCATATAGCTCGGGGGCGGCATATCCATCCTTATGCATCGGCAGGTTGCTGGCGTATTCATGGAACACCCCATCAACGTGTGCCATCAACCGACTGCTTCCGAAGTCGATCACACGAATGGTGTTCTTGTAGAAGATCAGGTTTCCGGGAGATAAGTCCCTATGAATAACACCGCATTGGTGCATGTCATGGATCGCATCCAGGATTTCTGTTGCGATAAACAACTTCGAGTTAAGCGGTAACTTTTCTTTTATAAATTCGCTGACCGAGCGGCCCGGGATGAACTCCATCTCTACCCATGGCCACTCGCCCTCCTCCTGCTCGTAGTTGTGATGGTTTATTCCGCGATTGATATACTTCGGCGAACGGGGCCAATTAATTTTGGTCAGATATTCGAGAACCCTGGCTTCATGATGTACGCTGGCCTTAACGTCGGGCAGATCCTGGAACTTTCCTGAAATAATCTTTATGATTGATTTCCTTTTAAATATTCCAGAGCTGATCAAGTATATGTCGCAAATGCCTCCTTTAGCGTATTTCTGAATCGAGCTTGCCTGATACAGTTTAGGCCAAGGAATTTCAATGGGGATGTTAAGAAATTTTATATACACGTAAGTTGCAACAAGGACTGCCCCTGTTACCCCAAACAATATAATTCCGGTTTTACCGTTATCTCCAGATTGTCCGTTATCTCCAGATTGAACCGGCACAAGTTCATTCATTTTAGAACTATTATATACAGACTTATATCTTCTACCGTCGTCGCCAATCACCTCAAAGTAGTCTTTATTTTTTATATTACCAATAAGAAAAATATTTCCATTTTTTTGCTCTTTTTTCGTTAAGATTTCTAAATCTAGGTTAGTATAGGAAGGCGTAAATGCGATTTGTTTTACTGTATTAGTAATTAAGAAATCATTTGCCCCATAAGCAAATGTGCCGATGATAAGCACCGCGAAGAACCCAGTGAGTGCCTTGTTTGGTAACGTGCTGGTCATTAGTCATCAAAGTCCGTGTCTGGGGCATGTCAATTATCGATGGAGACTGCTTTCTTAAACAGCTTCACGGCAATAATAAGCAGCAGCCCCGCCACAAAGAGTCCTCCCGCCGGCAGCAAGCGCATGCGCAACCATTTGCGGACATTCGCCTTTCCATGCCTGATGACGGCAACGGATGCGTTGTCGAAATTTCTCAGCAGCTTATTCTGTTTTAAGAGTGTCCCCGCCTCAAACGAGCACTTCAACATCGACAAGGCGACATCCTTCGCACTCCAACTCGTCCCCGCCACGGCTATAACGGAATCGCCCGACAACAATTTATGAACCCCGTCCGACATCACCAGCAACCATCCGTCCGGACCGGGCAAGGAGGTTGCCTGAACGGCAATTTTGAACTCGGGTCCGAAGGCAATGCCTTCCTTCAGCACGTTGGCGGGCCTGGCCTCGTCATCGCCCGAAAGATCCAGCTGTTTGGGACGGATCATTTTCCTGCAGGAATTCCCATCCGCCCAAAAAATCATCGAGTCTCCGATATGGGCGATTACAGCGACTTGTCCCCAAAGCACGCACCCCGAAAATGTGCTGGCGCCTTTCAAGTCGCCATCGCCCCCCCATCTCTCGAAGGCCTCCTTCTGGACGCCCTCGCCCCACTCCGCCAAGTCGCGTGCCAGATCGGCATCCGACAGCGCCCCGGACTTCCCGATCGCCTCGACAAAGGACGCTGCAACCCAACGTGCCACATCACCGCTTTCCTTGAGCGAACTGACCCCATCGGCCACACAAGCCACCAGGACGGACATTCCGGACGACATTTGGATTTCGCCGCAATAACCGTAATCCTCATTTGGCAGATGATCACGCGCCTCGGATAAATATGCCGTGTCGGGGAATAATCTCATCCGCGCTCCTTGAAAATTGCGGGATGCGGAGTTCTCTCCGCATCCCGCTACAGCTAGCCTGCTTTACTTCCTATGAAAGACCAGCGTCCAGTCCGGGCGAAGTTTAATCCGATCCCCACTCGAGAGGGATTCGGCTTCCCCGGAGAGTATCTCCTTTTCATTCAAGAGCACAACATTCTCCTTGGAGATATTTGACAGGACATACTGGTTACTTGCCTGATTATACTGAATCTTGCAGTAATGCCGGCTGCACTGGCGTATCGTTTCCTTGGGCTCGAGCTCCGGATCCATATTAAGCTGGATGAAATAGCCATCCCACTTGGCTAAATCAGATTTGCACATCCGTCCGATCCCGGTCACCTTGCTCAAGCGGATCTTCACGCGACGATTGTTCCGGATGATTTCCAACTCCGCATCCGCCCAGACCACAGTCCCCTCTTCGGCTGAGTTTGGCTGTTCGCCGTTAAGCATGACCGTAGCCAGGCGATAAACCAGAGTATCTCCACTCGGACCTTCCTCTTTATTCTCCCTTTTTACTGGAGGCTTGGGAAGGTTGGGTGGCTGACGATCATCACGGGGAGGTTCAGGCGGCGGAGAAGGAGGCTGGGGAATCTGTTTATAATCAGTTTTAATTTTCGTTCCCCCTCCTTTTTTCTTCGAAATAATAATAATCCCCACAATCAAAACCAAGGCAATAAGCCCATAAGGGCCGTAATTCTTTAAATATTGAATGAAAGTATCACCACCAGTATCACCACCAGTATCACCACCAGTGCCACCACCAGTGCCACCTCCAGTGCCACCTCCAGTGCCACCTCCAGTGCCACCACCAGTGCCACCTCCAGTGCCACCTCCAGTGCCACCTCCAGTGCCACCTCCATCAACAAGAAACTCTTCGATTTCTTTTATTGTCGTCTTTTTCCCGAGTGTAAAATCTCCATAACTGATAGGTTTCATCGCCCGACGAGTATTTCTGTTGTACACCGCCTTCGTTCTAAAGGCATTTTCGATGGCAAATAAAACGCTGTAGTTCTTCCAGTCCTTGATCACCTTCGGATCCATTTCAAAGCGGTATTCCTGGCGGACGTATGCCTGAACCTGGTCCGACTTCACAACGCCAAGCAGATAAACCTGCTCGCCCACCAGAGGTCGAGTGCCAACGAATTCGACATTAATTTCTCCGCCCTCATACCCGCTAAGAACGAAGCGATTCGCCTCGGTCTGTGAGATGTCCGGCGTAAACCCGACATAGCCGACCATCTGAATCTGTTTGTTCAGAAATTCCCTTGGGTTTTCAGCCAACTGCTTGACCTTTACCGCCTTCCAATCGCGAAAGACGATAATGGGATCAAGAAAACCCATCGACTGGTCATCCGCAACACTTGACGGCTGCTCGTTGACCGCACTTTCTGCAAGACCCACCAGAGAACATGCTAACAAAACGACTGCAAATATTTTCTTATACTTCATGGTTTCCCCTTTGTTTGACTGGCCAATCCATCGACTGAACGACTAGTACGACTCCTTTCTAGGATCCACCCAGTTTCACAACCCCCTGATCTGTATTCCGATTTGCTTTGAACCGAACCCGCACAAGCTTGATCACGTCGTTGCCGTCCCCACTCCCAAACGCCCTGCCGATTTCGAACCCCGGGCAGTCATCCTTGGCATAGGACACCGGGGCGCTTGCATATTCCTCGCCCGCGGCAGCAAAAGCCGGATCCTCCGGAATCGCGAAGGACTTGGCAATGCCCCGCTGATTGCCCTTAATGCTGGCCACCTGAACGGCAATGTTGGCGATATAATTTGACTCACATTCGTAGACGGACTGCAATCCCCGTGCCATGCAGGACATCTCCGGTCCGGGATCCTTGGCTAATCCAGACTGAATGACCATATCCAGGGCCAACGTCGCCAGAACAAGCTGTTCGATACTCCGAGTGCGGACTATCCTTTTAACGGAGTCCTCATTCTCCACATTCGCCACCTCCGCCGGCATGTCCCTTAGCCGGAAGGCGATGACCGTTTTTCCGTCAAAAGGGGAGAAGAGCCAGCACCCAGTCTTCCGCTCGGTAGGCTCCTTGGAATCCTCGGCTATCCAAATGGCAGACGAAATCTTTTGAGTGCCCAAACCGGTAATACGACGGATGAACGACCATGCGAGGGGAATGTCCGGCTGTCCGCTGTTTTCGCCGATCACTTCCGGCTTTCCCCTGAAAATGGAATCCGTGCAATTCATCAAGACCGAACCATGACTGACGTCGGTGAGCCGCTTGGCGGCCGGCAAAACCTTGAGAAACTCCTCGGCAGACAAGCCCATGGCTTGCGACTGAGCTACAGCCATCGCCATCCAAGGCCGAGCTTGAACGGCCCGGTCCAAACTAACGCAACCGGCCGAGTAATTTTTAAGCGAGAGCACTTTTTCATTCGCCTTTTTCCAGTCGGCCAGGATCGTTTCCGCCTTTCCCGCAACGGTCAGCGCCCAGAGACGTCGAATGGCATCGCATTCCGGCTCATCCAGCGAGGAAAGATAGGATTCAACGTGCTGCCAATCCGAGATCAGGCTGATTCTCCGGGTAAATACTTCAAGCCCCTTTCCGCAGAGCCAGCCTTTTCCAACCAATGTCCTGAAATCGTCCGGAGAAGAGATTTCGAAACGGGCTGAAAATTCGTTTATCACATCCGCGACCGCCTCATCCTTCGACTGCCGCTGCCTCAGGTCCTCGGCCATCACGGCATACGCGTTAAGCCATTCCGCCCGTGTACCCATCTTGTTTTTGCCGGCCAGTTTGATCCACTCCCGGCAGAATGCCGCCGCTTGAACAAAATCTCCTTTTTTCACAGCCTTATCGGTGGATTGGGCGAAAATACGAACCAGCAAGACATCTGTCTCGACTTCATCCTTCCCTTCGAACTGCTTCAACGTGGCCGCTTCAGCAATGGCTTTGTCCACCTGATCTGAGCCGCCGAGTGATGTAATCGTCGTCCGCCACGCCGTTATGAGCTCCTTGCGGCACGCCTTCGCCTCCTCAGCGCTTGCCTCCTCAATCCGGGAGAACCAGGCAACCGCTTCCTTGTAATCCTGACGCCGGATTGCAATTGTGAAGGTTTTCCTTGTCGTTTTAATGCGGATCGCGCTCAAATCGGCCTGCAACTTGGCGGCCGCTTGTTGGTCCAGGATTCCCGTCGCGAGCAGTTTCCGTAACTCGTCATCCCCCTTTTGGCCATCCGGGGCAATCCCCCCCATCATCAAGACCTGCTGCGCCCATCCGTTCTCGATGGTTTCGACCGCCTTATTTCCGGCTTCCTCGCTGATCCCCGACAGTTGGCCTGCCGCTTTCAGCGCCCCTTGGTAGTCGCCCTGCTTAACCTGCCCGTCAATGGCTGCTGTTCTCCTCACGCACTCCTGATCGCGGTCTCCCTGCGGATCCTTTCTCCGGCACACGATGTCGGCAGCCTGTCCCGACCCCACGGATGCAATTTGGAACCGGCACGTATCCGCCTTAATCAATTGGCGCGTCTTGACGGCAAGAATGTATTTCCCAGCCAGCAGACTCTGAAAGGCCTCGTTAAAGCCGTCCGTGACCCGGCTGTAAGAAAGACCCTGATTGCCCTGAGTGAAATCAACAACCGTGGTCTCCGGGATGGCATGCATGGAGCTGTAAAAAGCCCCCTCCTCGTCCCGTAAGGCGTTCAACTGGACTAAGAGAAGCCTGGACGACCCCTTGGATGCAAGATTCCCACATAGGGCAAGCCCGTGCGGCTGATCCGTCTCTTCCTTCTTCCACAGGAGAACATTCAACGTGACCGGAGCGGATTCCTCCTTCTCCGGGGAAGACACCGTTTTCATCATGGTGACAACCGCGTCAAGGGAGCGGCCACCGTTATCCCAATACCTGAATAGGCGGGATGGATTGGATTGCCTCCACGCCATCACTTCGGAACGGATGGTCTCCAGAGCCTGCTGGACGTTCGCGACCCGCTTTTTTTCCCGGGTGCACGGATTGACGACGTAACACCTCACCATCCCTGACGGATACTTCACCGCCAACGGTTGGAAAGATCCGCCAACTTTATCCATTCTCCGGAATGCCTTATCGACATCGTATGCGCAACCAGCCCATGAAAAGACGATGTCAACGACAGGTTTTTTTACGAAATACGGCAAACCTTCGTCTGCGAAATCCTTCAATGGGAATACGGGGGTCTTTACCTCCTCCTGCACCGGCTGTCCCTTAGCGGTCTTCTCCAGGACGGAAAGATGATCGTAAGCTGCGGTTCCTTCATCGATTACCAGCATATCGATAATCGGCGAGCGTTCATAATCCAACTGGATGACGTTCAGTTGGGCATTTCCGGACGTAGACGCCCCCAGGACAAAGATGCCCAAAGAGACTCCCCGAATGAAACCTAAACGGCGTTCCTTGTTCACGAGCCCCCCCCCCTGAATTGGAGTTTTCTTTACTTACTCAAACCCGTCGGAACCTGCCAATAGGAAGGCGTGGCGGGGTCAGAGAACGAATAGTCCAGCCCGCCGATAACGATGGGGCGCTCCAGATAGCTTGGCAAGTCCGTTGATATGGTGACATTAGCCGTGCCGAACAGGATATAATCCATCATGCTGGCAGCAACCGGGTCGGCCACCTGCAGGAAACCATGGAGGAAATAGGGGGAGCCGAACACACCCTGCTTCGCCTTCAGTTCCGGCACATCGACTGCAAAGGCCTGGGTCCGCATGATCTCGCGCATGATCCGGGTGTCGCCGCCGATAATCTGGCCGTTGAAGATAATCAGGCCCAGTTCTGGCCGATCAAACCCGAACAGCCGCCCTTTCTCCTCGTTTCCGATGGTTCCATTCGCATGAAACCAGATATAGCTGGAATCGTTTATAGGGATATTCGGACTGTGGATATACATCGAATCCTCCTGCCCGCCAATCGTGATATACATGGGCATCATGCGTTGACCGAACTGTAAGCAAGTAAGATCAAAGCTTCCGGCCCGAATGTCCTCGTCGCCTGGAATCAGATCGGCAAAAGCGGCATTAGGTCCATAGAGACGCAGGTGGTCTGCGGCGTTGATATAGTCAAGCAGAACCGTCCCGTAGCGGGAGAAGCCAATATCGACGTTCCTTCCTGTAATATGGTGCATCAGCCCGGCATCCAAGTCCCCGATCTCGATATCCCCTGAAACAGCCATATCCAGATCATTGTTGACCTTGAATTTTCCGGCGCCAAAGGAACCCGCTTTGATGTCGGCGGAGTTCACAGTTCCGTCCTGGATTGTGACCGATCCTGCTTTCTGGATTGTCAGGTCTCGCGCCGTCAGATCGTTGACCCTGATCGAACCTGCATTCCTGATCAGCAAATCCCCGTCAACGCTGATCTGGTTGACTGTCAAGGGCCCCGCCGTGCTGATTTCTCCGTTACCGTCGGTAACCCGGATGCTCGTCCCTTCCGTTACGCCGCCGTTGATGACATTCAACTTTAGGCCGTTCCTGGCTAGAATGCCGTCCAACTGGCTGTTCCAGGAAATGGACGCCGAACTCAAAGCCGGCCAGGAACCGAAGGCTTGAGCGCCTTTCAACTTCACATCCCCCAGGATATCAAGATACGCAGAGGCGTCCGATTTGACTCCCAGCCTGTCCGCATCGACTACCAGGAAATCCTCATCGGAACCGATATCTCCCTTGGCCACCAGGATGACGGAATCCGCCTTTACATCCGTATTCGGTGAATTTCCATGAATATAACCCTGGGAAACAAGTGCAACAGATCCACCATGGACTGTTCCGTTGATCTCGATATTTCCGCCGGAGCGATACATAACATTCGAAGCATCGATCTGGCTGCTGCCCGCGATGATGACATCGCCGCCACTGCTGACCATTTTACTGATCCCGGCCTTGGCTGCCACGTTTTCCTGGATGCTATCCGCAGCCAGCAGGGCAAGGTTGTTCCCGGCTTTTACCTCAGCATTCACAACCAGATCCGAATTCTTGCCGTTGGCGGCCAGGAGTACATCGCCTTTCCCCGACACGCTTTTGTTGATTACCATCGAGCCTGAAACCGTCTCCACCTTCACATGGTTGCCGCCCCTGAGCCCCGAGAGAGCCCCGTCCGA
>CAZOZF010000026.1:0-6374 GCA_964584205.1 uncultured Verrucomicrobiota bacterium | reverse complement strand
GCCTGCACGTCGATCGAGCCCGCGCCCGCACCGATCACGATGTCCGCGTTCTGCACCACGTCGCCGCGCCCCAGCACCGTCACGGATCCGCCCTGGCTCGTCACGTCCGCGTTCAGCGTCGCGCTCCGATCCGTCCCGTTCGCCGCCAGCAGCACGTTCCCGCCCGCCGTCACCGCCGCGTTCACCGCGAGGTCCCCGTCCGCCGTCTCCACCTTCACATGGTTGCCGCCCCTGAGCCCCGAGAGAGCCCCGTCCGACAGCGTTGTCTCCGACGAGTCGAGACCCACCCGGTTGACCGCCACAGGGCCCACCGTTCCGATCGTCACCGCGTCCGTCTCGTAAATATACGCGCTGCCGCCGTTGCTGGCCGCCAGCGTCGCCACCGCCGTGTCGAGCGCATTGCCCGCCGCGCCGATGTTCCGCCCCGCCTCCAGCCGCGCGCCCGACGCCACGACGTTATTCGTCCGGCTGTCCCCCGTCTGCACCGCAAAGCCGTTGGCGTCATGCCCCACCGTGTCCGCCCGCGCGTCCAGGATGTCACGACCCGCCTTCACCGACACGAGCCCGCTGCCCGCATCCAGCCGCCCCACCGTCACGTCCTGAGCCGCCGCGTAACGCAGGTTCCCGCCCGCCGTCTGCGCCTTCGTCCCGTCCGCCATCGTCACCGACCCGTCCATCGCCTGCACGTCGATCGAGCCCGCGCCCGCACCGATCACGATGTCCGCGTTCTGCATAATTGAATTCTCGGCCAGAACCGTGACATCCGCCCCGGAAACGGAATCGTTCAAGATGACATCTGATCCGACGCCTAGAGCTTCAAGGCGGATGTTCCCCGTGCCGTCCGCGGCTACGATGCCGTCATCGGTGAGTGATCCGTTCAAAGCCCTGACAACGATGCCGCCGTTGCCTCCTGATAATGTCTTGATTCCCGCCCCTGAAATGGTTACGGCATTGGCATCCGCGATACTGATATTCCCGAATGACTCGCCGCCAATCGTGTTGAAATCATTCGCCACATTCGTGAGCGAGACGCCCCCCAGGGATCCGAAATAGGATGCTCCGGATGATGTGATTTTATTCAACTGCGCCTGATCAATAGACCCCGAGAATGACCTGACACTTAAAAGACCAGGGCAGACAATTTCACCCAAACGAATTGAGTTCGAGGAAGCCAAACTGATGGCTCCGCCTTCCGCATGAACGGCCCGGTCAAAGGTGTTAAGCTCGTTGTCCAGGTCAATCGCATACAATGTAGAACCGTTTTTCGCCGTAATGTAACTCGACTTCCCCACTTGAAGCCCCGTTCCCCCCACTTGAGTGATGGCTCCCCGGGCTGACAAGGTGAGATTGCCGTCCACCAAAAAGTCTCCAAGTTTAACTTCGTCAAGGTTTAGAATATTGACGTTGCCACCGACATTACCGCTGATTCGCCCAACCGTGATCCCCGAGCCCAGGTTGACATTGCCCCCTATATCCAATGACAACTTGCCTGCCGTGATAGAGCCAACCCCAAGTTGATTCACGTCATTTCCGGCAATCAAAGTCAGATTGTTCAAGCCGGCATTAATATAGCTTTCAATATTGATGTCATTATGGGCATTCAAGGTGAGCGTGCGGCTGGCTGTACCGGAATAGTCAACGTCCGTCATGACGGTGATATTACCCAGTTCACCCACAGGTGAAAACCCGTCGTCCCAGGTTTGGACAATGACGTTTCCCGTGTTTAACGCAGCAAGAAGGACATCGATATCGAGAACACTCTCACTCTGTGAGCCATTAAACACAGTCGGAGTTCCCGGCACAACCTGAATGCCTTCGTTGGTTGAAGAACCGATGGTGATATTGTACGGGTCGATCAGCCACGTGCCGCCCTTTCCATTGGGCGCTGACACATCAGGAGCTTCTTTCACATAAAAGCCCGAACGGGCACTTGTTTCCACTGCTCCACCGTCACCCGTCTTGCTGCCTCCCTTAGCAGAAACAACGGCGTCCTTTTCCACCAGTATATTACCACCAACCAACAGCACGCTTCCGCCGGAACCAACTTCCCCCGCATCCGCCGTAGTCTCGCTATAAGCTCCCAGAACAACATGGTCCCGCCCAAGGAAGGAGACCCGGCCCCCCGAACCCACCAAGCCATCCGCCTTTGCCGAACCGAACTGTTCCACACGTGTGCCGGCAACCTTAATCACTCCACCCGCTTCCCCGATCGCCTGCAATTTCCCCAGATTGATGACGTCCCCCACTCCTAGATCCGTTACGATCGGCTCTTCATTTTCCATGAACAGTTCACTGGACCCACGGTCCATGCTCGAGTCGCCACTTGTCGAAGTCATGTTATTCGTCGAAGATCCAGTCCCCGACATGATGCCATCCCTGTTCTGCCGGACGCCATCGATATAGAGACGGATTTTGCCGCCCGCGACCTCTTCCAATTCGATGCAATTCCGCCCGGCCGCCAGCATAATGTCCGGCGACTTGATAACGCCCCTGTTCTCAATTCCACTTCCAAAAAGATATACTTGGCGGGCCTCGATCCTGCCCTCGTTCACGACGTTTCCAGCCCGTCCGTCAAACCGCAGCTTACCTTGGAGAAAACCCTCATCGCTAATGTTCATGGCGGACGCAACCAATCCGCCGACATTGATCCTCGATCCTGCCCCAAACAAAATGCCATTTGGATTCAGGAGAAAAACGCGTCCATTTGCTTCCATAAGGCCGTAAATGCGGCTCGACCCATTCCCCAGAACGCGGTTCAAGATGACGGACGACGCATCCGGCTGCAGAAAACGGACGGATTCGAGCGCACCGATCCCGAATCCTTCGTAATTAACGATCGCCGCACGACCATTCTGCGTAATCGTCATGTTGGGGCCAATTTTCTCAAAGGTAACATCGCCATAAGCGACCGCTTCCCCTCGGGGCAAAGCGTATACGGGGGCTGTCTGGGCCATCACCAGAGAGAAGTTCAGCAGCCACACGAAGAAGCGGAACACGGTGGTGCCGAAATATTTTTTCCGGAGTTGAATCGTCATAGTCGCTCTCCTTAAAAGATGCTGAGGTTAGAATTGAAATTGCGCGCTCAAATGGTACCGCCCCCCGGCTGCAACCTTTTCATCGCTCACCTCGTTCACGTCATCCCGCCCGACAACGGGAAAGCCCCAATCAAATCGAAACAGGAATGACTGCCCCATCATCAGGCGGATGCCTGTACCCACCGAGGCGATAGTGAAAGAGTCCGGATCGGAAAAGGAATCGTCCATCTCGACCCACCCTGCATCCGCAAACACCGGGATGAACTGAAAGCCCTCGGAGTCCGGCGACTTTTTGTTTCTCGTCCACAACCGATTGAAATAGGAGCTTAAAACCAAGGGCGAACGGAACTCCAAGCTGCCGGACGCGCCAAAATCCCCCTGCACGATCCTTTCCGGGAACCCGCGAACGGTATCCATACCGCCGACAGCTTTCTGCTCCACCGGAAGCAAAGGACCATCCGCCCACTGAATCTCACCCTTCAGGAAGGCAACCCATTCCCTCGTCCTGACAAGACCGATGCCGTTGTCCGTCGTTGTCGTCTTGCCAAATAAAGGCTGGAGGCGGGCCAGTTGCAGTCGAGTCACAAGATAATCCGAATCGGCATCAGCCCGAAAGGCCTCGAAATCCGAATCATCGGAAGCACCCATGAGCGCGCCGAAGTGCTTGACGCACTGGAGCGTCATGTAATTCCGCCCTCCCAAGACATCAGGGCCGAGCGAAGAATAGCTGCCAATTAATGAAAGGGGGACCAATGTCAGGGGGCGCTTCTGGAGGGGATAATCCTCCGCATCGTCTTCCGTCAAAATCAGTCTGTCCTCAATATAGCGATATGTCAACCCTAACCCCAGGCTGAATACGTGACGCGAGGTGCTCCAGACCCGGTGCATCTCCTGAGCGCCCACAAACCACCCTTGCCCTCTGACGGTGATGTTCTCGACCAGTTCCTTTGCGTCCAGGTCCGAATACCCCCCGTAAAGGCTGACCCCGCCGCCGTTTTTAGCGTAATAAGGCAGATAGTAGTTCGCCCCGAAAGACTGCATGTCATTCAGGTTCTCCGACAAGGGCCCGATATTGGCGGTGAGGACATCATCGTGGCGGGTCAGGTTGAGATACTGAAGAGTCATGGATGGGCGCCAGGAACCCGTCGCATCGGTTCCTGAATTGCCCACGCTCAGAATCACGTGCAAGGGCAGTCGTTCTTCAACATACAGGTAAAGATCCACCAGTCTCTGGTCGGGCTCCTCCGCACGGTCGATCGTTAAATCCATCCGAAGATCAGGATGAGAGCTGATGGCGTAAAGAGTTCTGCGCATCTCCCGATAATCGAAGGTCTTTCCGGACGAAATGTCGTCGATTTTCTCCAGCATTTGCCGACGGGAGAAGTAACGCCCCTTGTAATCATCCGTCGGAGCTAATTTTTTGACATCCTTTTCGGCTTTGAATTTTAGCAACCGCACCTGATGGATTCGCCCCTTGTCAACGCGAACGGACACAACGTTCCTGGCGGGGTCGAACTCCGGGTATAGACGGGCCAGCGAATACCCCCAGTCAATCAAAACAGCCTCGCAGGTGACGATCAGGGAAATCACCTGCTTCTTTTCGGACGCGGATCGCTTCACTTCCTCCTTTAGCAGGTCGGCCAGAGTCACGGCGGAAGCGGCCTTCGAAACCTCCCCTTCCGCTTTGAGGGTGCGCCCTGTTCGCTCCAGAAGTTTGGCAACCTTAGCCGGTGCCGCTGCGATTCTCTGGTTGCGCGTCATGGGGGGCTCGTTAGTGAGCCTCAGAAGCTGGTTCACCACGGGGCTTCCCTCATCCACATAAGCGTCCCATAATTGCCTGATGGTCAATTGGTCCAGTATCTCTGAGTCTCCGGTCAGGACCAAGGTCATCCCCGTCGAACTTCCGACCGACGAGGACGTAACCGCAGGTTGTGGCTTGGGCTGAACTGGCGCAGAAGGAACAACGGAAACGACCTTCGACGTCACCTGCGTTGATTCCCCAGTCGAAGAGGAAGAACTTCCTCTTCCGAAAAGACTGGCCATAAAGCTTTTTTTCTTCGCTTTTTGAAGGGGCACAGGGTCCACTGGCCGATTTTTTTCAACCGCGGCAGAAGAAGCGGAATCCTTGCCCGTTCCCTTCTTGGCCCCAAACCAGCTCATCCACGAGGGTCGAGCCCCGCCCTTCGTCACATTCCTGTCAGCCATCGGCGCATTCTTCAGGACAGGGCTAACCGACGGGACGACAGGCTTGGCGACCTGGCCGGTGGAAGACCCGGAGACCGAAGCAACCGGAACAGACACCGAGGCTTTTCCTCCGGCATTGTCCGCCGCTTCAGCCATCCCTCCCGAGACCACCAGCAAAAGAATCATTGTTCCTGCAATGGAAGCTGCCGCATCGATTTTTATGCCAAAGGAAACGCTCATGCCTACTCTCCTTTACTTCGAAGAAACGTCCTTGACGTAGATCGTTTTTGACGCCTTGTCGAAGGAGTACCTTTTTTCTGGGTCGATCCCGAACTGATCCTTAAGTTCCGCCCGGAGAGCCTGGTACTGCTCCTGTTTTTCAAGCAAAACAAAGGCAAGCGATTCCGTCATTCCGGCCATGCGAGCTCGCCCTGCAGCGGTTTTCAGAAATTGCTTAGCCTCACTCGCATCGGGAAACACCTTAAACACGGTTCGAGTGGCCTGCGAGTTCCCCGCAACAAGATTGTTTGTCCCCTCACCCCCATCCTCCAATTGCACGCGGTTCATGAACAGGGTTCGGGTTGCCATGTCAAAGCTATACGACTGGCTGGAAATCACCCCATATTTTCGCTCCATCTCCTGATCGAGGCGGACAAGTTCGACGCGTTTGTCCTCAACCATCTGGGACACGAGCACCATTTCCGTGTCTAAGCGGGCCTGAAGGCCAACTTTTATCAGGAAATTCTCACAGTCCTTATCCTTAAGGACCCGATGAACAACTTTCGTCTCAACGGGTAGCAACATGGCTGGCAAGGGGGCCTTGGAAACAGACTGTACCGGTATTTTTGCCAGAGAATTCGTGCTTTCGGCCTTGCCTTTTCCAAACGACCAAGCCACTAATTCGCACTCAAACGCCATCAGGAGGAAGGCCACCCCTATAGGCTTCGTCCATGAACAAGCAAATAAACTCCGCGCCCGATTGAGGCCCATATATCACCCCCCAATGTGCAACAAAGATACACGTCCTATACAAATCGTCTTATGTAATAAACATAAAAGCGGAACTATCGCAAGCTTTTTCTTCAGGGCTGTCGTGGAGTGGGCGCATCTGCGATTAGTTGCTCGTCTTTTGTTAGTGGGTGAGGCGGGTTACGC
>CAZOZF010000025.1:0-24118 GCA_964584205.1 uncultured Verrucomicrobiota bacterium | reverse complement strand
GGGGGCGGCAATACCTCCTGTAAGACGGCGGACACGCTATGGGTCAAGCCGTCGGGAACGACCCTGGCGGGGATGACGTCCGCCACGTTCGTGGCCATGAACCGGGCCGCCATGCAACGGCTGTACGCCATCGCGGTGCCGCCCGATTCGCAGGCGCGCGAGGAACTGGTTAAGACGATCATGGCCGAGTCCGTCATGCCGGGTCATGCCGGGCGTCCTTCCGTCGAGGCGCCTCTTCATGAGTTGCTCGCAGGCGCCTTTGTGGTTCATACCCACCCGGCGCTGGTGAATGGAATGACCTGCTCCAGGAATGGGGCTGAGGTCTGCGCGCGTTTGTTTCCTGATGCGCTCTGGATTCCGTACATTGATCCCGGGTTCACGCTCTGCGTGGATGTGCGGAAACGGGTTCAGGAGTTCGTGGTAAAGACGGGAAAGGTTCCCACGCTGCTGTTTCTTGAAAATCACGGTGTTTTTGTGACGGGAAATACTGCGGATGAGATCCGCGAAATCCATCACCGGGTCATGGACACGCTGAAGGCGGAGTATGCAAAAGCGGGAGTCGGCACGACGCTGGTGATGTTCGCTTCTGCCGACGCCGTGGCGGTTGAGTCGGCCCGGCAGGCGATCGCCGGCATTCTGGGTTCGGATGCGGACGCAATGGCTTATTCTGAAGGGTTCGCCGTGGCGGAGGGACCCGTGTCGCCGGATCACATCGTCTATTCAAAGTCATACCCCTATAAGGGGCAACCCACTGCCGCTGGCTTCGCGGCGTTCCGGACCACCCATGGTTATGTGCCCAAGGTTGTCATTACGCCCGCAGGAGTATTTGGTGTGTCGCCCGCCATGAAACAGGCCTCCTTGGCTTTGGAATTGGCGAAGGATGGGGCACTGGTGTGCCAGTTGGCAAAGGCCTTTGGCGGAATCCAGTTCATGACCGACCGGGCCCGGCTTTTTATCGAGAACTGGGAAGTGGAATCCTACCGTCAGAAGCAGGTCTGACGCAGCAATTCTCATTATGGCCGCTGGGCAATGTCAAAGACCGGCTAAAGCCGGTACACCAACGCCGGAATGCGATATTTTTCTACCCGTTGGTGTACCGCCTTCAGGCGGTCTTCGGCCATAATGAGAATTGCTGGGTCTGACGGGTTGTGGGTTGTTGCCAGGGCTCGTCTCTGGTAGCATCCCCGGCCATTGTGCAAGACGAAATTGATTTCGCAAAATCGCGTCCCTCGCCCGGACGATCAGCCGACCCCGCGGGAGAACCTCTTGAAATCCTGAAGGGGACGGTGAACCGTGTGCTTTTCCATTCCGACGATTCGGGCTATACCGTGTGCGGAGTGATTCCGAGAGGAAAGCATAATCCGGACGAAGTTATGGTCGTCGGGAATTGCCCTGCCTTGACCGAAGGCGAACTTTTTGAGGCGGAGGGCCGGTGGACGGTTCACAGCAAGCACGGACGACAATTCCAGGCCAGTAAGATTGAGTGTCATCCGCCCCATTCCGTGGCCGGCATTCAACGGTATCTTGCCAGCGGGATGATCAAAGGGATCCGGGCTGGGCTTGCCGAGCGGCTGGTGACGGCGTTCGGGGAGCGCACCCTGGAGATCATCGACAAGGAATCGGCGCGACTGGAGGAGGTCGATGGGATCGGGCATGCACGCCGGGAAATGATCAAAGAATCCTGGCGGGCCCAGAAGACGGTACGGGATATCCTGGTATTTCTTCAATCCCACGAAGTCGGCACCGCCTGCGCCATGCGGATTTACAAGCAGTACGGTGACCAGTCGGTGGTTGTGGTGCGCGAGAATCCCTATCGGCTATGTCATGAAGTTTGGGGAATCGGGTTCAAGACGGCTGACCGCATTGCGCTGAGCCTCGGCGTCGAACCCCATTCCGGAATCCGCGCCAAGGCGGGTATTCTGTATATCCTGACCACCATGTCCGAGGAGGGGCATTGCTTTTGTCCGAGAGAGGATCTGATTCCCGCAGCGGAGCAGATGCTGGAGATTCCCGGCGATGTCCTGAAGACGGCCATCCGACATGGGGTTGAAAATGGAACTCTGGTGGAGGAGCGAGGGAATGTGTTTCTGACTCCCCTTTACCAGGCGGAAACCGGTGTGGCGAGCATGCTGGAACGACTGATGACGACCGCGCTCCCCCACAGTCCGATCCAGGTCGGGAAAGCGGTGACCTGGGCGGAAGGGTTGATGGCCATCGGGTTTGCTCCGGCCCAGCGGGCGGCTTTGGAAATGGCGCTTCTGAAAAAAGTGACCATTATTACCGGTGGACCCGGGGTGGGAAAGACCACGATTGTCAGGGCGCTGGTGGATATCTTCAACGCCCGCAAGATGTCCATCTGCCTGGCGGCCCCGACCGGCCGGGCGGCTAAGCGCATGGAGGAGGCCACCGGCATGCCCGCCAAAACCATCCACCGTGTGCTGAAGTATGTCCCGGGAACCCGTTACTTTGAACACGGCCTGGAGAATCCGATCAAGGGCGATGTCTTCATCCTGGACGAAGTCTCCATGATCGATATCCAATTGATGAATTCCTTTCTGCGGGCATTGCCCGCCGAGGCGACCCTGATTCTGGTGGGGGATGCCGACCAGCTTCCCAGCGTCGGGGCGGGGAACGTTCTCCGTGACCTGATTGATTCTGGTGCCATTCCCCTGACGAAGCTGGAAACGATTTTTCGACAGGAGTCGCAGAGCTGGATTGTTAAGAATGCGCATCGTGTGAACCACGGGCTTCCTCTTGAAGCGCCGGAAGAGGGCCGGACGGGGGACTTCTTTTTCATTGAGTCGGATACCCCCGAGGATGTGATCGCCAAGATGCTGGAACTAGTGTCATCCCGGATTCCCAGGAAATTCAATTTTGATCCGATGACCGAGGTTCAGGTTCTCACTCCGATGAGACGGAACCAACTCGGGTGCGAAAACCTGAACGTCATTCTCCAGGAGGCGTTGAATCCGGGTGGGCCCGCGCTGAGCCGGTTTGGTCGGCAGTATAAGGCCCGGGATCGCGTGTTGCAGATCCGGAATAACTATGACAAGGATGTCTATAACGGGGATATCGGCCAGGTGGAGCGGGTTGACCCGGAAGGGCGGGAAGTTCTTGTCAATTATGACGGGCGGCGGGTGGCCTATGCGGCGGAGGAGCTCGATGAGCTGGATCTTGCCTACGCCTGTTCCGTTCATAAATCACAGGGAAGCGAATATCCGGCGGTGGTTCTGCTGATGAGCATGCACCACTTCAAGTTGCTGCAGCGGAATCTGCTCTATACCGCGATGACGCGAGGACGGAAACTGGTTTGCCTAGTGGGATCCAGCAAGGCCGTTAACATGGCCATCCGGAACGATCATGTGTCCTCCCGGCGGACCACCTTGAGCGACCGGCTGAAAGGGAGACTGTAAAAAAAACAGGCCAATATCCCTTGCGGGACTATTGGCCTGCTGACGTGTTCCGGCTTAGGCTTAGCGCCGGGGGCCGCCGCGCCGGGGCGCGCCGTTTCCTCCGCGTCGCGAACGTGCTTCGCTGACCACGATCTTGCGTCCCATGATGTCGCGTCCGGACATGCCGTTCAGGGCGGCCTGGGCGGATTCGACGCTACCCATGGTGATGAATGCGAAGGATTTGGTTTCGCCGTTACGGGGCGGGACCATTCGGACTTCCTTCACATCGCCGAACTTGCCGAATTGCTTCTCAAGTTCCTCACCGCTGACCTCCTCGGTTAGGTTCCCGATATAGAGATCGGGGGAGCGAACCGTGCGGCTGCCGCCGCCATATCCCGAACCACTGCTCCGGCGTCCGCCGCCGAGCTTGAGGCCGGTGAGCACGCCCGCCAGAAATAGGGCCAGCGTTGCGGCGCAGAGCGCCACGAGGTTCATTACATCCATCTGTTTCAAACACTGCAACCAGGTCATATCACATGCACCACACATATATCATCCATTCCTTCTGCTTCTGATTCCGGGGGGTTACGTCGAGAGGATCGACGTCCTGCGCCGGTTACTTCATCTCGATGAACCCTTCCAGTTTCCGGATCCGCGTCGGATGACGCAGTTTCCGGAGCGCCTTGGCTTCAATCTGGCGGATTCGTTCCCGAGTGACGTTGAACTGTTTACCTACCTCTTCGAGGGTGCGCGAATATCCGTCCGCCAGGCCGAATCGCAGGTTAAGAACCTGCTGTTCACGCTCAGTGAGCGTGCCGAGGACGTCTTTTAGGCGATCCTTCAGCAAACTGTAAGCGGTCATTTCGGACGGATTTTCAGCGCCCTTGTCCTCGATAAAATCACCAAAATGTGCGTCATCGCCATCGCCTACGGGGCTTTGGAGGGAGATGGGTTGCTGGGCCATCTTATAGACGGCGCGAACCCGTTCCACTGGGAGGCTCATTTCCTCGGCGACTTCCTCCGGGGTTGGTTCCCTGCCGAGTTCCTGAACGAGCTTCTTCTGGACGCGCATCAACTTATTAATCGTCTCAATCATGTGCACCGGAATGCGGATTGTCCGGGCCTGGTCCGCGATGGCGCGCGTGGCGGCCTGCCGGATCCACCAGGTGGCATAGGTGCTGAACTTATAGCCGCGGCGGTATTCGAACTTCTCCACGGCCTTCATCAGGCCGGTATTGCCTTCCTGGATCAGGTCAAGGAAAGACAATCCCCGGTTCATGTATTTCTTAACAATGCTGATCACGAGGCGCAGGTTGGCCTCCACCATCTCGGTGCGGGCGATCATGCCTTTGCGCATCGCGTCTTTAAGCTGCTTGTACTTGGCGACGAACTCCTCGGCCGTCAGGCATAACTGGTCTTCCAGTTTACGTTGCCGACGAAGTTCGGCAGCAAGGGCATCGGCCTGTTTTTTGCATTTCCGGGCCTTGGTCAGGGTCACGATCTGGGCCAGGCATCCGAGGACTTCCTTGTATTGATCCTCGGCCTTGGCGGCCATCGATTCGACGATTTTCTGTTTGAAATAAAGATTTCCGAAGAGCTCGATCAGGCGCTTGCGGATCCGGTCCAGATCTTTCTGGGCGGCCGCCTTCTGGGCGAGGGTGGCCTTGCTTTTCCGGAGCTGGGTTGAGGCCACCTGAAATTTGTCGCGGTTCTTGAGAAGTTCCTTTTTCAGGTGGGGCAACGCCTTGAGATAGGCCTCCCGGCTGTCCACGAACTTGTCCTCGATGACCCGGTCGAAGCGATCCCGCCCGGTTTCCAGACGGTCTGCGGTGTGCAGGTACATGTCGGCGGCAATGCCGAGCTCGTCGAAAAGATTGCGAACGGTGACTTCGGCGCTTTCGATGCGCTTGCAGATTTCCACTTCCTGCTCACGGGTCAGGAGGGGGACTTGTCCCATCTGGTGCAGGTACATGCGGATGGGGTCGTCAAAAATATCCAGGCGTTCAGCCCGGGCTACCGAGGTGGTCTGCTTGGCCGGCTCCTTGCGGAATTTTTCAGCGTCCGAGGCCTCGATGATTTCGATGTCCATACTGCGAAGGAGTTCGAGATATCCTTCCAGTTCCTCGGGATTGATGACCGAGTTGGGGATCATTTCGTTGACATCGTCGAAGGTCAGGTACCCCTGTTCCTCGGCCAGTTTCACGAGGTCCTTGATGCGCTGGCTGCGTTCTTCCCAGCTTAAGCCGCCTGCAGGAGTGGCGCCGCTCTCATCCCCCTCGACCTCGGGCTTGGTTTCCAGTTCGGGCTGATCGGAGCCTTCCTCGCCGAGCAATCCGCTTCGCGGAGCAGAATCGGTCATTTTGGGAATCGAAATCGCTTTCAATTTTCCGGTCTTTGTCTTTACGGGAAGAGCCGGAACCGGTACGGGTTTAATTTCAGCCGCTGGCTTGGCGCCTTTCACGGTCTTGGCTGGTGCCGGGACAGGTTTTGAGGGTTTCGTCGGGATGGCAGTTTTTTTAACAACCTTTTTTGCCTGAGAAGCGGCTGACGCTTTAGTGGATGCTGCGGAAACTTTGCTTTTCGCCATAATAATCCTCAAATAACAAACATGCCCTCACTGTGCCAATAAAAGGGCACAATACACCGTTGAACGGTCAAATATCTCAGAATACCCGACTGATGACAATATAAAAGTGCGTATATCAGCTTACCCCTTAAATTGGGGTCATGAAGTAATGTGCTTGCTAACTGAAACCGCACCCGTTAGATTTCCACCGTTTTTTGCTCGGGTGGTGAAATGGCAGACACACCAGTTTGAGGGGCTGGTGACCGCAAGGTCGTGGGGGTTCAAGTCCCCCCCCGAGCATATCCCTTATAAATTTCCATGAAACTCCTCGTCGCCACCGGTAATCGTCACAAATTCAGCGAGATTTCAGCCCTCCTGAAATCGGCCCGCCTGGTTCTGATGAGTTTGGGGGAGTTGGGTGAAGTGCCGCTGGTGGTGGAAGATGGCGACACCTTTGAGGCCAATGCCATCAAGAAGGCCGTCACATTGGCCCGGTTCAGCGGGCTTTGGACGATGGCGGATGACTCGGGCTTGGAGGTGGATGCCCTGGGTGGTGAGCCGGGCGTGTGGTCCGCGCGATATGCCGGAGAACCCTCGAATGATGCGGCCAACAATGACAAGCTTCTCCGGAAGCTGATGGGCGTGCTTGATCGCAGGGCCCGGTTCCGATGTGCCATCGCCGTGTCCGATCCAAACGGGAAGGCCAGAACGGTGTCGGGCGCTTGTGAAGGCTCCGTACGGAATCAGATTCAGGGAACAGGTGGGTTCGGGTATGATCCACTTTTTGTGCCCTGCGGGCATGAGCTGACCTTTGCTGAGATTCCGGCCGATGTCAAGAATGGCCTGTCCCATCGTGCCCAGGCCCTTGACCGGGCCGTTCAGGAGTGGGGCGTCATTCTTGGAGGCGATCCCCCCTGCTGGCCTGAGTGACGTTTTTTTGATTTTATCGTTATTGATATTGCATTGTATTTTCTTTACCATCCCGCCGCAATTCGGTTGATGGCGGCATAATATAATATTCGTGACGAGGGGTGAGGTGGCAGTATGTTCGAGTTGAAGTACAATCCGGGATACAATACGTTTGATTCGGACTCCTATACGGTGCATCTGGAGAATCCGAAGGAGCCTGAGTTGTTTCGTCACACTTTCCCCTATGACGAGGTTCCCCGGCTCGGGTTCAATCACCGTCTGGTGCCCATGCGGATGCCGAAAGATATCTGGGTGACGGACACGACATTCCGCGATGGTCAGCAGGCGATGCCGCCGTATACCGTCAAGCAAGTTCTGGATATCTACAAGTTGATGCACCGGTTGGGCGGACCCAAGGGATTGATTCGCCAGTGCGAGTTTTTCCTCTATACCAAGAAAGACCGGCAGGCGGTCGAGGAGATTCAGTCGCTGGGTTATAAGTATCCGGAAGTAACCGGTTGGGTCCGGGCGCGGAAAAAAGACCTTGAGCTGGCCAAGAAGATGGGGCTCAAGGAGACCGGCATCCTGACCTCGTGTTCGGATTACCACATTTATCTCAAGTTGAAGATGACCCGGCGGCAGGCGCTCCGGGAGTATCTGAAGATCGTGCACGAAGCCATCGATGTCGGCATTACTCCCCGCTGTCATTTTGAAGATGTGACCCGGGCCGACTACTATGGGTTTGTGGTTCCGTTTGCCCATGAACTGATGAAAATCTCCGAGGAAACCAAGAAGGTCATCAAGATCCGGATTTGTGACACCATGGGGCTTGGCGTGCCGTATCCCGGTGTGGCGATGCCTCGGTCCGTGGCCGGCCTGATCTACGGGCTCCAGTATTATGCCGGATTCCCGAGCGAATGGCTGGAATGGCACGGTCACAATGACCTGTATATGGTGACCGCGAATGCGGTTGCCGCCTGGCTGTACGGCTGTTCCGCCGCGAATGGAACCTTGCTGGGGATCGGGGAACGTACCGGGAACCCTCCTGTGGAAGGGTTGGTGGTGAATTACCTGCAATTGCGCGGAAATGACTGCAATGTGGATACCACGATCATTACCGAGATTGCCGAGTATTTTGAGCATGAGCTCAAGGTGCAGATTCCCGTCAACCAGCCGTTGATCGGAAAGAGCTTCAATGTGACGCGTGCCGGAATCCATGCGGACGGATTGCTGAAGAATGAGGAGATCTACAACGTCTTCAATACCGAAAAGTTATTGAACCGGCCGGTGGAACTGGCGGTTACCGACAAGAGCGGGCAGGCCGGGATTGCCTTGTGGATCAAGAAATACTTCAAGAAGGCCAAGGAGCCGGTCAGTAAAAATGATCCCGGCGTTCTGAAAATCTATGAGTGGATGATGACCCAGTATGATGCCGGGCGCACCACCGCGATTGCCGATGAGGAGTTGCTGGAGCAGACTAAGCTCCATCTTTCAAGCTGGCTGAAAGACAGCGGATATGAGCTTTGAGATTGTCACCTTTGGCGATCCCATCCTTCGTGAAAGGGCAAAGCCGGTTGTCCGGGTAACCTCCGAATACAAGCATTTGGTGGACGGTATGATGGAGGCGATGCATGCCGCCGAGGGAATCGGGTTGGCTGCCCAGCAGGTGGCGCGGACGGTGTCGGTGTGTGTGATTGATATCCCCGCCGAGCTTGATGTTGAGGAGGAGGGCGGCCCCCCTCTGAATCCGGACATTCCGATGCCGCTGGTGATGTTTAACCCCAAAATCCTGTCGAAGGGGGGGGCGATGACGCGCCGCGACGAGGGATGCCTCAGCTTTCCCGGAATTCACAGCGCCGTGCAACGGGCGGTTGAGGTTGAGGTGGCTTTTGTGGACTGGAAAGGTGAACTCAAGACCCTTCGTTGCCGCGGATTACTGGCCCGTGCGGTTCAGCATGAGTTGGATCATCTGGACGGGGTTCTACTGGTGGACCGGATCTCGCCGGTGAAGAAAATCAGCATGGCGGGAAAGCTCAAACGACTGCGGGAGGAGACGGAGGAACGGCTTCAGGAGAAGAAGATAGCGACGGCTCTGAAGCTGTAGCCTGAGCTCCCCCGGATTTCCGCCGTTTGATGAATTCCTTTGCCAGAAGGCGGTAGGCCTCGGCGCCCGTTGATTTGTCATCGTAGAGGATGACGGGTAGACCGTGGCTGGGTGCCTCGCTGATCCTGATATTCCGGGGAATCACCGTGCGGTAAACCTTGTCTCCGAAATGGGTCATGACTTCATTCATGACCTGTTGCGCGAGATTGGTCCGTCCGTCAAACATCGTCAGGACGATTCCCTCGAGTTGTAGGCCGGGGTTGGCGCCTGAGTCGCGGATCTGGCTGATTAACCGGGTAATCACGCTCAATCCCTCGAGCGCGTAGTATTCGCACTGGAGCGGGATCAGCACTGAATCCACGGCCGTCAAGGCATTCATGGTGAGGATTCCAAGGGACGGAGGGCAATCCACAAGAATGATGTCATAGCGCTCATCGTGGACGAGAGGTTCCAGTGCCTCTTTAAACCGGTGCAAATAGCGTTCCATCCGGGCGATGTCGATTTCGGCGCCCGCCAGGTCAACTTCAGAAGGGATCATGGAGAGGCCGGGCATCCGGGTCTCCTGGATTTTTCCGGCAATGGACTGGTGCCCCAGCAGAACTTCATAAATGCTGCAGCCGGGCTGGGGTTGAAGCCCGAGTCCACTGGTGGAATTGGCCTGGGGGTCGAGGTCAATCAGAAGAACCCGGTGCTTGCGTTCAGCCAGGCAGGCGGCCAGATTGATGGCGGTGGTGGTTTTCCCGACTCCGCCCTTCTGGTTCGCCAGTGCTATGATATGAGCGGGCATGATTACTTGATGATTCCGGATTTCCGGGCGTAGGCAAAAATACCGCCTGCCTCGACAACCGGCGCCACGGCACCCAGTTCCTTGATGGAATAGGTTTTTCCGGTGGTGCAGTTCGTCAGGTGTGCGCCTCCGACATCGATCTCCGCCTGGTCACCGGTTTTGAAGACTTCGCAGAGCCGGATGGGGGTTTCAAAGGGATAGAGTTCGCCGGTGGACACGCAATTGCGGAAAAATATCCGTGCGTAGGATTCGGCCACGACTGCCTTGACGCCCGCAGCGCCCAGGCAGACGGGCGCATGTTCCCGCGATGATCCGCACCCGAAATTCCGTCCCGCAATAATAATCGGGTAGTCGGCCGTCTGGGCGCCGGTCTTCACGAACGGGGGATACCCGTCCGGGAGTCCACAGAGCGCGTAGGAGCCCAACTTGGCGTATTCTTCCGGGATGGTAGGAACCAGGTTGAGATACTGGTCGGGAATAATCTGGTCGGTATCGATGTCGTCCCTAACCACATAAACAGTGCCTTGAATTGTTTTCATCGTTCTCCGGGTGTTACATGAATTCACGGGGGTCGGTAATACGGCCCCGGATCGCCGAGGCGGCCGCCGTCAAGGGCGATGCCAGATAGATACGGGACTGTTTTGAGCCCATCCGGCCCGGGAAATTCCGGTTGGTGGTGCTGATAACCGTCTCGGTCCCGGAGGTGCGTCCGAAGGTGTCTGCGGGGCCGCCCAGACAGGCGGCGCACGAGGGAGGCGCGATATCTTCACAGCCCGCCTCGGCAAAAATTTCGATGAGCGATTTTCCATCGATCTGCGACTTGATGATGTCCTCCGCGACTTCCACGGTGGCCGGCACCAGAAAAGTCGGAATGGCGACCTTATGACCCTTGAGGATACGTGCAGCAGCCAGGAAATCCGTAATCTTTCCGCCGGTGCAGGATCCGATATAGGATCGATCCAGTTTGACATCATTCCGTTCCCGTGCCAGGGCATAGTTGCTGGGCACATGCGGTTCGGCCACGCAGGGCTCCAGGGTGGAGGCATCATAGGTGCGTTCGCTGTCAACCGGGGCATCGGCATCACCATAAACCGCTTCAAAAGGCTTGTTGGTGTGGGCTTTGACATACTCGAACGTTTTTTCATCGGGTTCGATGATGCCGTTCTTTGCGCCCGCCTCGATGGCCATGTTGCAGACCGTCATCCGCTCCTCGATGGAGAGTTGGTGAATCGCGTCACCGTTAAATTCCATGGCGCAATAGCTGGCGCCATCGAACCCGATGTCCCCGATGATCTTCAGGATGATGTCCTTGCCCATGAGGTAGGGTGGAACCGGTCCGTTCACGGTGAACCGCATGGTTTTCGGAACCTTGATCAGAAGTTTGCCGGCGCCCATGATGAAGCCTGCGTCGGTATTGCCGATCCCGGTGGCGAAGGCGCCTAGCGCCCCGTGGGTACAGGTGTGTGAGTCGGTCCCGAAAATTACCTCGCCGGGCCGGACATGGCCGGTTTGGGGCAGGGCGACGTGGCAGACGCCCTTATAGTTCGGGGTGCCCGGATCGTAAAAGTAGGCCAGTTTTTGATGCTGGACGAACTCCCTGAGCGTATCCACATTGCGGTGGGCCTTTTTGTCCGCCGTAAAGATGTAGTGGTCGGGGATGATCACGATTTTGGATGGATCCCAGACCTTCGCCATTTCTCCGAATTCCCGTTGAAACACACCGATCGTGCCCGGACCGCAGACATCGTGGGTGAGCAGGATATCCACCTCGACCCAGACGTTGTCGCCCGGGCCCACGACACGTTTGCCTGCGGCGCGTGCCAGAATTTTTTCAGTCAGAGTCATTGCCATGGTTATGTCCTTTTTGACGATCGCTTTTGCCCGGATTGCACCAGGGCAAAGAACCGGTCTTCATAGTCTGAAAAAACACCCGCCTTTTGCAACTTTTTCCCCAGATCATTGATTCGTTCCGGGTGGCGGCCCGCCAGCTGGAAGTCTGTTTCGATCTCCTGCCGGATTCCGGCATTCGGGGTGAACATGCGGTGTCGCTCCATTTCGTGGACGTTGCTGAGGTAGGAGTTGTTGGTCACTTCCACCATCATTTTCAGGAGCGACACTTCCCAGGGTGAATCCACGCCGACCACGACGGCGGCGAGGGGGTCTTCCTTGCTGCGTACCGCCTTGCTGACACGTTCGACTACAGCGTCAAGGGTGTCTGTGACCGTTTCATCCCGGATTTCCTGTTTCCGAATGACGAATCCATATTGCAGGATGCGCAGATCCCGTGAATGTTCCCGGAGCCAGTCGACATAGTGTTGCGCCTCCTCGCCGAACCCTTCGAGGAGTTTTTCATCGATGGAGGTTGGGGTGATGATGGTGGGGCGATGCGCCTGGATGCGACCCTCCCGTATCCGGATTTTATCCGTGGAATCCATCAGCTCACTTACCAGATGGTAGTGGATAATGGTGGCGCCAAAGGTTTCAAGGCGCTGGGTGGGTGCCAGCGCAACGCGGGTGTTGTTGATGGCGTACCAAAAATCAAATGGACTGGGTGCATTCATGAAGCGGCGGATAATATCAATTTTGGAGGGGGAGACAACTCTGAATAAATTATAACATTCAGGCTTTGACACCGTGCGCGTGGGGGGGTATTATCCGGTATTCCTGAAAGGCTGGTAACTTATGATTTTCGGCATCATTGTCGCTGCGGGTAAAAGCGAACGGATGGGGGCTGATGTAGACAAAGCGTTCCTGTCACTGGGGACGCGTCCGGTTCTGGCGTATTCATTGCTCGCCTTTGAGCAGTGCCCGATGATTGACGGGGTCATTCTGGTGGTGCGCAAGGATCGTGTGGACTCGGCGCGGGGTCTAGTTCAGATGTATGGGTGTTCCAAGGTCCGGGCGGTTGTTGCCGGGGGGGCCACACGCCAGAGTTCCGTGATGAACGGCCTGGAAAAGCTGGGCGATGACGTCAAGATTGTGGCGGTTCATGACGGGGCAAGGCCCTGTGTGACACCTGCGCTGATTGAGGAAACGATCAAATTCGCCAAACGGCACGGTTCAGGGGTTGCGGCGGTCAAGGTTACCGATACCATCAAGGAAGTGGATCGCGGAACCTTGGTGAGCCGGACCGTGGATCGAACCAAGTTGTGGGCGGTTCAGACTCCCCAGACATTTCGTGTCGACTGGTTGAAAAAAGCACTCACGCAGGCCGGGAAGAAAAGAATGGTTGTAACGGATGAAGCGGCGGCGGTCGAGGCTAGCGGGGAAGCTGTTCATCTGGTGCCCGCCCCGGTGTTGAATATGAAAATTACAACACCGGCAGATCTGGCTCTTGCCGCGATGATTTTGAAGGCGTAGAGGTGGTATGGCGAATGTCCGATATGCCGTAATGGGTGATATTCACGGGAATTGGGAGGCTTTGTCGGCGGTTCTCGAGGATGCCCAGGCCCAGGGAGTCACGAACTATACCTGTGTGGGGGACATGGTCGGGTACAATGCGAATCCCGGGGAATGCCTGCGAAAGATCCGGGAATTGAATGCGATCTGTGTCAGGGGTAATCACGACCATTATTGTTCCCATGATGAATGTATCCGTGATTTTCATCCCCTGGCGGCTAACGTCGTGGATTGGACCCGGAACCAGTTGACGGATGAGGAACTGGCCTACCTCAAGCATCTCAAGCTGGTTCGAGTTGTTAGTAGTTTTACGCTGGTTCACAGTACCCTGGATATGCCTGAAAAATGGGGCTATGTGTTCGACGAACTGGAAGCCGAGTCCAATTTCAATTACCAGTCGACCACTGTTTGTTTCTATGGGCATACCCATCAGCCCGTTGTTTTTGAGAAATCCGGGTATGTCCGGCGGATCAACGGGGGCGGAAAAATCCCCGTGACGCTTGGGAAGAAATATTTTGTCAATGTGGGTAGCGTCGGACAGCCCCGTGATGGCGATAACCGGGCCTCGTATGGAATCTATGACACCACAGCGCGATTGATTGAGTTGCGCCGGGTGGACTACGATATTGCGGCCGCTCAGAAGAAGATTATTGACGCAAAATTGCCCGAGCGCCTGGCAGTCCGGTTGCAGCTGGGGGTGTGACGGCTTGTGTCTTCCCCCCCCCTCCCTTGAATCCCTGGAGATGATGAATGTTGGGAACTCCTAAAGGATTACGATTGCAGATCGGGATATTCGGACGGCGGAACGTCGGAAAATCCTCGCTTCTGAACGCCTTGACGCGCCAGGCGGTTTCCATCGTGTCCGAGACGGCCGGAACCACGACGGATCCGGTTGAAAAAGCCATGGAATTGCAGCCGCTCGGTCCGGTTCTTTTTGTGGATACGGCCGGGGTGGATGACGTGGGGGCGTTGGGTGAATTGCGCGTCGCGAAAACCATGAAAGTGGTTGAGCGGACAGATCTTGCGATTCTGGTGACGGATGATTGGCAGGACTATGAGTCTCGCTTGCTGGAGCTTTTCGCGGGGCGAAAGACGCCGGTGATTGTGGCGGCAAACAAGAGCGACGCCCGGGTGCCCGGGGAGGTTGAGGCGAAGGCCCGGTCGGCCGGTGCGAACCGGGTGGTGGGCGTGAGCGCCTTGACTCAAGCCGGATTGGATGACCTCCGGCAGGGCATCATTGCCGTAGCGCCTGATGAGTATCTGAACGCACCCAGCCTGATGGGCGATCTCATTGCCGCCGGGGAGCTGGCGATTCTGGTGGTGCCGATCGATATCGAGGCGCCCAAGGGACGTTTGATCCTGCCCCAGGTCCAGACGTTACGGGATATTCTGGATCAAAATGCCTATGCCATGGTGGTCAAGGAGCGTGAACTGGCCGATGCGCTTTCCCGTTTAAGTCGCCCGCCCGCCCTTGTGATTACCGATAGTCAGGAATTCATGAAAGTGGTGGCGGAAGTGCCCTCGTCAATTCCTGTTACTGGTTTTTCAATCCTGTTTGCGCGATTCAAAGGTGATCTTGCTGAGTTGGTTCGCGGGGCGGCGGCCATTGACAGGTTGCGACCCGGGGATCGGGTTCTGGTGGCGGAGGCGTGTGCGCATCACCCGACCGGGGAGGATATCGGAAGGGTCAAGATTCCCCGCTGGCTGGAGCAGTATGTCGGTGGGAAGCTGGATATGGTTGTGAAAGCGGGATGTGATTATCCGGATGATATTGCCGGTTTCAAGTTGATCGTACATTGCGGGGCCTGTGTCTGGAACCGGAGGCAGATGCTGTCCCGGATTGAGCAGGCCCGGGCCAGTGGTGTGGCGATTACCAATTATGGCCTGACCATTGCACACAGCCTCGGAATCCTGGAGCGGGCCTTGAGTCCGTTCCCGTTCGCACGGGAAGTGTATCGGGAGGAAGTAGACAGAAGGCTGAAGTCCGAAGTTCGAAGTCCGAAGTCCGGGGTCGAGGAATGAAGAAGGATCTGATCAGGCGTGTGGCGACAGAGGGGAGAGCCTCTCTGGGGGAGCTCGGAATCCTCCTCAGGTGCGGAGGGGATGACCTCAAGGCACTGTATGCGGCGGCCGACCGGGTGCGGCATGAGCAGGTTGGGGATGAAATTTATCTCCGCGGAATTATCGAGTTTTCGAACTATTGCAGGAAGAGTTGTGATTATTGCGGGATCCGGGGGCCTAACCGCACGGTGACGCGATATCGCATGGGGATCGATGAGATCGTGGAAATTGCGGGTGAAGCGGAACGGCTTGGAAATACGACCGTGGTGCTTCAGTCCGGTGAGGATGTCTGGTTTACAGGGGATCGCATTTGCGAGGTGATTCAGGGGATCAGGCGGAAGACGGGCGTGGCGATTACCCTGTCCATCGGGGAGCGCCCGTATGATGAATTGGTGCGATTCAAGGCTGCAGGATGCGATCGGTACCTGCTGCGGTTTGAAACATCGGATCAAGAATTGTTCGCGCGAATTCATCCGGACGATAATTTTGACGAGCGGGTGCAGTGTCTTCATGACCTGAGGCGGGCCGGAATCCAGGTGGGGAGCGGGTTTATGATCGGATTGCCGGGCGGGACGGTGGGGACGATTTCGCGCGACATTCTTTTCGCAACCGCACTGGAACTCGATATGATTGGGTGCGGACCTTATCTCTCCCATCCCGAGACGCCGTTATCCCAAAGGCCGCTTCTGGAGGATCGGGAGATGTATTTTAAGACCATTGCAATTCTCCGGTTGCTCAATCCCCGTGCCCATATTCCGGCGACGACGGCCTTTGATGCCTTGTTCGAGGGGGGGCGCGATCTGGTTCTGACCCGTGGCGCCAACGTGTTTATGCCGAATGTGACGCCCCAGAAATACAGGGCGCTCTACCAGTTGTACCCGAACAAGCCTTGTGTGGATGAGGACAGCGGGCAATGTTCGGTTTGTGTGAGGGGACGGGTGGCGCGCCTGGGGCGAAGTATCGGGACGGGCCCAGGGCATAGTCGCCTTGAAAAGGATGAAAAATAACTCGCAATAGATGCGCGATGTGATACTTATTGCGACGAATTTTTCAGGGGATTCTGATATGAATTTGAAGAAACTGTTGTCGGAAGATACCATCATTTTCGCCCTCAAGGGCGCGACCAAGGAGGAGATCATTCAGGAGATGATTGATCTGCTTGTTGCGCGCGGACGGATCAAGGATCGTGATGCGGCGCTGAAGGCGGTTTTGGATCGTGAGCAGAAAATGTCAACCGGCATGCAGCATGGGATTGCGATTCCACATGGTAAGACTGATTCCGTCGATAAGTTGGTGACGGCCATGGGGCTTAAAAAAGAGGGCGTGGACTTCGGATCCATGGACGGTAAGCCCTCGACGATTTTTATTATGACGATTTCATCCATCAGCCGGACAGGGCCCCATATTCAGTTTCTTTCGGAAATTAGTCAGGTTTTGAATGACCCCGAAAAACGGGAACGCATTCTGCAATCCCAAAGTGCCTCTGAAATCCTGGACATCCTGACTAATTAACCATTTTCAAAAATAAGAAAATGTGTTGTTTTTAGCCGGATCCCTCCTATACTCATTTTTGCGAATTGAGTTTATTGGTTCGTGGAAGGATGTCTGACCCATGCCGCAAATACTTCTGATTGATGATGAACCGAGGATGCTGAGCCTTCTCAATACCATCCTCAAGGGAGAGGGGTACGGCGTTACCTCAATTCAGGACGGCACGAAAGTGCTGGATTTGCTGAACAGCGAGACCTACGACCTGATGATCACGGATATTCGGATGACGCCGATCAACGGGTTGGAGTTGCTGAAAATCGCCCGTCAGGTCCGTCCCGCCATGCCGGTCATCATCCTGACCGCCTTTGGTTCCGTTGAAACCGCCATTGAGGCCATGAAATTGGGCTCGTTTGACTATGTCACCAAGCCCTTCAAGATGGATGAGTTGTTGATTACGATCCAGCGGGCGCTTGAATACAGTCGGGCTCTTTCTGAAAATGTGGAGCTCAAGGAAGAACTGGTTGGCCGGTATAAGTTCGAAAATATCGTCGCCGAGAGCCCGGCAATGCGGAATGTGTGTGAGATGATCAAGCGCGTTGCACCGGCGGACACAACGGTTCTGATCACCGGCGAAAGCGGAACGGGTAAGGAGTTGGTAGCCAAAGCGATACACTTGCACAGCAAGCGGAAGGATAAGCGATTTCTGGCAGTCAATTGTGCCGCGTTGCCTGAGGCGCTGTTGGAGTCCGAAATGTTCGGCCATGTCAAAGGTGCTTTTACAGGGGCCTCCTGCAATAAGGACGGGCTTTTTGAAAGTGCCAGAGGGGGAACCTTGTTTTTGGATGAAATTTCATCCATGCCGTTGAGTATTCAGGGGAAGCTTCTGCGGGTTCTGCAGGAACGGGAAATCAGGCGGGTGGGTGGCAATGATACGATTCCGGTGGATGTGAGGGTCATTGCCGCGACGAATACCAGTCTTGAGGCCATGATCAAGCTGGGGACCTTTCGCGAGGATCTTTATTACCGGCTGAGTGTCATTCCGATCGAGGTCAAGCCATTGCGGGATCGTCAGGAAGACATCCTTCCGCTGGTGTATCATGTGCTTCGCCATGAAATTGGGGAAGGGCGTGATCTTCCCAAGATTACGCCAGAGATTAAGGAATTGTTTGAGCGTTATACCTGGCCCGGGAATGTGAGGGAACTCGAAAATGCCGTGAAGCATGCCATCACCTTTGCCCAGGATAATAAGATTACTTCCGATGTGCTTCCTCCCCGGATCCTGAACCAAGTCAAGATCCCTGAAGCCCACCCGCATGCAGGGGGTGAGGGTGTTGATGATCTTCGGAATAAGTCACTTAAAGCTTTTCTCAGGGAACGGGAGAAGGAATATCTTGAACAAGTGTTGTCATTGACCAAAGGCGACAAGGAAAAGGCCGCAAAGTCCCTGAAAATCAGTTTGGCCACTCTGTATCGAAAATTACCTGAAGAATCAGCCCAAACGAGCAAATCATGATTATTTCACATTCCGGCTTATTAGAAATGAGAAATTTGAGAGAGAAGCAGGAGCGAAAAGCGAATAATTTGAAATTTTTTTCCTAAAAATGGAAGAATCGGTCTGAAATGCCAGTTGGCACAAACGATGCTTATTCAAGTGCCATGCGAAGAACAAGTTTTGAAACTAGGCTGGCGAGGAACTGAAAAATGAAAACGAAACAACAAGGGTTTACACTGGTGGAGATCATGATTGTAGTCGCGATCATCGGATTGCTGGCATCCATTGCCATTCCTTCGTTTATGAAGGCGAGAACGCAGTCCCAGCAGAATGCCTGTATTAACAACCTGCGTCAGATCGAGTCAGCCAAGGAGCAGTGGGCGTTGGAAATGCGAAAGGGAAATGGCGTTGCGGTTGTGACGTCCGAAGTGTTGACCTACATCAAGAATCCGTCTTCCGCGACGAATTGTCCTGCCAATGGAACGGTTACTTTTAATGCAGTTGGAACGAATGCTGCCTGCAATTCAACAGCCAGTTCGCATCTGTTGTCCAATTAAGGTGTGGAGTTGAAAGCAATAAAAAAGGAGACGCGATAATGAAAAAGATGAAGCAGGGGTTTACGTTGGTTGAGATCATGATTGTGGTGGCGATTATCGGGTTGTTGGCGGCGATCGCCATTCCTTCGTTCATGAAGGCGAGAACGCAGTCCCAGCAGAATGCGTGTATCAATAACCTGCGTCAGATTGAGTCGGGTAAGGAACAGTGGGCGTTGGCGACAAAGAAGGCCTCCGGCGTTGCGGTTGTGACGTCCGAAGTGATGGAATACATCAAGAACCCTATGGCTTGCACAAACTGTCCGGCCGGTGGTACAGTTCTGTTCAATCCAATTGGAACGAACGCGGCATGCGATACGACGAGCAGTTCGCACACGTTGTCGAATTAAGGTGTGGGGTCGAAAACAAAACAAAACAAAAAAAGGAGACATGATGAAGAAGATGAAGCAGGGGTTTACGTTGGTTGAGATCATGATTGTGGTGGCGATTATCGGGTTGTTGGCGGCGATCGCCATTCCTTCGTTCATGAAGGCGAGAACGCAGTCCCAGCAGAATGCGTGTATCAATAACCTGCGTCAGATTGAGTCGGGTAAGGAACAGTGGGCGTTGGCGACAAAGAAGGCCTCCGGCGTTGCGGTTGTGACGTCCGAAGTGATGGAATACATCAAGAACCCTATGGCCTGCACAAACTGCCCGGCCGGTGGTACGGTTCTGTTTAATCCAATTGGAACGAACGCGGCGTGTAATTCGACAAGTAGCTCTCACTTGTTGTCAAACTAAGACGCTGGATAGTCTATGTTGGAAAATGCAGTCCTGGATTCAGGACTGCATTTTTTTATTCCCGATAAGGCTGTCCGGCCTTGTAGCCATTCAGTCGAACCTGGACATCGTTGGATGAAATCGATGGAGTGTGATGGATTCCCTCGGTTCGATGGATCAGAAAAAGCGCCTGTTCAGCGTATTTCACGGCATTTGAATAGTCGCCTGCTTCCGCATAGGCCGCCGCCAGAATATCGGCCGCACGCGCGCTTTCCGGCTGTGAAGCATCAAGGAGCGGCTTCGCCATCTCCACTGCCAATGTCCCGTTGCGAGCTTCGTTTGACGGGCAAGTGGCCAGTAGCCAGGCTGCCTGTGCCCTGGCGAACCAGTCGTTGGGGTTATATTTGACGGATAGCGCAAAGTGGTCAGCTGCCTGTTGGTATTGGTGTATTCCGGAAAAGGCGGTTCCGAGCAGTCCGTGTGTTTGACTGTCACCCGGCCGAATCTCAAGAACCCGGTTCCACTCGATTATGGCTTCGTTGATGTGGTTTTCCGCGAACAGCGCTTTTCCCAAATTCAGATAAGCCCAGGCGGCGCCCGGCATGACGCGAATGGCTTCCCGGAAATGTTGTTTTGCCGTTTCGGGACGATTCGAGTTGAGCGCGATGATTCCCAGGTTGTTATGAGCCATGCTGTAATACAAGTGAAGGGGCGGTCTTCCCGGTCTTGAGAAATTTGTCTTAATGAGTTCGGGCGGAAGCTTTGAAAAATCCGGCAATCGCGCCAGAAGAGTGGTACAGAGTGGATCCGCCTCACCATACCGTCCCGCAGTGATGAATGCGCTGGAAAGTGCAATCGTGGTTCTGAAATTCTCGGGTCGCTTCAGGAGGACATCTTTCCACATGGATTCCTCTGAATGATAGGTTTCATTGCGGAAGTGAGTGAGAATTCCGAAGGTTAGCGCCACGATTGCCAGAAGGATCCCTCCCAAGTGTTTCATTGCGGCACCTGATCGTTCACCCCGGATCCGGCACCTGTTTAAACCTTCGTGGATGATCATGATAAAAAAAGTGAGGACGCCGGCCAGGGGCAAATACATTCGATGTTCGAAGGCGACATCGGGAAGCGGGTTAATACTGGAAGTGGGGGCCAGGATAATAAAAAACCATGCCCCGATAAATCCTGCCCAGGATCTTCGCCAGAGTGCCCAGGCTGACCCTCCCGCAAGCAGAAAAGTCAATGTCCCGGGCCACAATGCCTCTGAGAATGAGTTGACCAGCGGCCAGCGATAATCCAGGCAGAGCGGGTAGGGGATGAGTGAGAGTTTGAGATAGTGGATCAGGACATTTAACTGAGTTAACGCATAATCCCAGCGGACTGAGTCCGTGGTGAAGAGTGCGGCCTGCTCTTCCGTCGCCTGTGCAATTCCCATGACGAGCAATCCGAAAAATACAATCCATGTGGAAAAGAAAAGTGAATGAAGTTTCCAGCGCTGGCGTGCCAAATCCCTCCATGATGAGGCGATGAACACGCCGTCATAAAGGAACAGAAGGATCGGAGCGCACACCATAATTTCTTTGGTTCCCATGCCTACGGCGCATGTGGCAACAGCTGCGGCATACCAGGTCTTGGACTGGGGGGAAGATTGCGCCCTGATGAAGCCATAAAATGTCATCATGAAAAACAGCGCCATCAACGCCTCGATTCGTTGCGCGATGTAGGTGACGCTTTCCGTTTGAAGGGGGTGAACGATCCAGAGGAGGGCAATTGCAAAAGCCAAACCCGGGGCGCTGGCGTTGAATCGGGAGTTCCATCGGGGCAACAGGAGGGTGCGTCGCATCACCCCGTAAAGGAACAGCCCTGCACCACAATGAATCAGAATATTGACCAGACGGTATTCTGCCGGGGAAAATCCTGCCCAGGCATAGTTTAGGGAGAATGAAACTGCTGCCACGATACGGGTGGGAGAAATCGACGAGGTTCCTTGAGGCAAGAGGCTGAAAATGTTGGGGTTGTTCACGACAACCGATATATCGTCAAAGATAAAAGGGGAGGCGAAGATGTTTGAATAGGCTAAAAAACTCGCTGAAATAAGGATGAGCGGGTGCCAGAATGACGACTTCGTTGGAAAATATCGAGAGTGCAAACCCATATTATGCCCTGTAAAATGGTGTGGAACGTTGCCCGGATACCTTATACATTGTTGGAAACCGTGTAAAACCGTTTATTGAATGAAACCTGCACCCGAAAGAATACTTGTGATCATGCCCGCCCTGAACGAGGTGGGGCGAATTGGCTCTGTTATCAAGAGCATTGTCACCGTATTGCCTGAAGCAGATATTGTGGTGGTGAATGACGGGTCGTCTGATGCTACCGGAGCCGAAGCGATGGGGGCCGGGGCCACTGTGCTTCCTCATGCCGTCCCGATGGGGTATGGAGCCAGTCTGGAAACCGCTTACCTCTATGCCGCACAAAAGCAGTATGACATCGTGCTTCAAATGGACAGTGATGGGCAGCATCTGGGCAGTGAACTTCCTGTCCTGCTCAATGCGATGCGGGCGGGGGCGTTTGATATTGTCATCGGATCCCGTTATGCGGCGGCGGACAGTGTATTTCGGACTTCTTTTTTCAAGCGATTAGGACAGCGGTTTTTCGGGGGGTTGTTGCTGATCTTGACAGGGCGGCGGTTTTCAGACCCGACGAGCGGGTTTCAAGGATTGAATCGCCGGGCGATCCGGTTTTTCTCCAGCGGTGTGTTCCCCTGCGATTACCCGGATGCCGATGTCCTGTTAATGGCCCATGAGGCGGGATTACGATTGGGGGAGGTTCCGGTACGGATGGTGTCGCGCTCAGGAGGATCCTCCATGCATGATGGCTGGAAACCACTTTATTACGGCATGAAAATGCTGCTTTCCCTGTTTATCGTTCGGCTCAACACGTCGCGTTGGCGTCGTTGGAAAAGTGGCCAGGAATCTTAGTGCCCTGATTCTTAAATTCGCTAACGAATAATTTTCGTCGGGTATCCTTATGATTGGCGCAACAATAAACTGTAGCGTGAAAAGATTCACCACCCGCTTCGCTAGAGACACGGAGGCACAGAGAATACCTTGCCATCGCGAAAATGTTGCGGGAATTCCGGCCGCCGGAGTACCGGCAACCATAATTCCCGCAACCCCTCTGGGAGTAATTCAAAGAGAAAGAGGAGGCGATTCCTCAATCTGGACTTCTCCTCCTCCTGGCTGTTTCCTTCTTCAAGAAACCGTGTTGCGCATTTTGCGTTCCCGCACCAGCGGGAACGCAAAATGCGCAACACATTTGCATTTCTCTTTCTTCTCTTCTCGGTGTCTCGGTGCCTCTAGCGAAGCGGGTGGTGAATCTTCATTTGAGTGGTTATTTAAGAGACACTGCACTTAGGAAAAGGAGCCAATCCATGTTGTATCAACAGTTTATTGTTTCACTGGTTATCGGCGTTTTATTGCTGGTGCTGATTTTTCGGCTGGTTCAAAAGGGGTTTTTGGATATTGCCTATTGCTGGCTCTGGCTGGGAATCGGGGTGGGGATCATTGGGGTGGTGCTCCATTATGACTGGCTACTGAAATTATCCGACCTGATCGGCGCGGTTACGGCCACCACCACTCTTTTTCTATTGGGATTCATGGTCATTTTGTTGATGTGTCTGCAGTTTTCCATGATTATTTCAGCGCATCGCCGACAGATCAAACGCCTGACACAGCGGTTGGCGATCCTTGAGGAAGCCAAGGGGAATAAGAAGGCTGACGGGGCGACCCCATGACGGTGCGTCTGGCCTTGGTTTCGGCTCCCGTTAGCATGGGGGAACGTTATGGGCTTTTTTCCGGGGCTGGTAGCACTGAACCTTCGTTCGGATTGCTATGTCTCGCGGCTGTGGCTCGACAGGCCGGTGCCGTCGTCAAAGTCATTGAAGCGTCTGCACGGGGACTTGATCCCGAATCGACCCTGGCTGAAATTTTAAAGTTTTCTCCGGATTGTGTCGGGTTTTCCGCCACCACATCGGATATTATTTCAATTTCAGCTCTCGCAGCGCGCGTAAAGGCCGGTTTGCCGCGAGTTTTAACCCTCATCGGAGGGTGTCACGTTACCGCGCTTCCCGAGGAAACCCTCAATGCTTTTCCGGCATTGGATCTGGCGGTATTGGGGGAGGGGGAGGAAACCCTGCGGGAAATTCTGGGCCGTCTGGAAGCGGGTGATCGTTTTCCAGATGGTCTTGCCGGAACGGCGAGACGGGAAGGGACTGTTGTTCGGCGATATCCCGCACGATCACTCATTGCCAATTTGGACACCCTGCCGTTGCCAGCATGGGATTTACTGGAAGGGTTCCCCGTGCTCTTCAAGCCGTCACCCTCCCGGATCAAGCGCTGGCCCTGCGCCTCAATCGTTTTGACAAGGGGCTGTCCGAATCAGTGTAAATTCTGTGATCGGTCCGTGTTTGGAAATCAGTGTCGTGCCTATAGTCCGGAATATGCCGTCAGCCTTGTCCGGGATCTTTATGACCGGTATGGCGTTCGTGAACTATTGATTGAGGACGATACCTTTGTGATCGTGAAAGAGCGGGTTCGTGAGTTCTG
>CAZOZF010000024.1:13884-24516 GCA_964584205.1 uncultured Verrucomicrobiota bacterium | reverse complement strand
CGTCAGCGTCGCCTTGCCCACTATGCTATTGAATGGAGAATAGGTGACTTGGTAGTTACCCGCCAGGAACCCGCCGGTGCCGGTGGCCAGCGACGGCGTGACAACATAGGCCAAACCTGCCGCTGTGGTGGCCGAAAGCCCGGCGGCATCGGGCGTCAACGTGACGCCCGTGACCGTCTCACTACCTACGCCCGATGACCCGGCAGTGAAGTTCACGACGCTGGAACCTGTGGCCAACGCCATACCGTACGTCTTGGCCGGTCCCGTCGCCGTCACGACCAAAAGCTTGGCTGAAATCTCACCCGTTGTATCGTTAACCAAGGTCACACTGTAGTTATTTCCACTGTTGCCATCATTAATCGTACAGGTCGGAGTGAGTGTCTTGGAAGAGCCCACATTTTTGTCGGCGAAATATTGTGCGCAACCCATGTTATCAGGGTTGCGCAAAATTCCAGAAGTGATCGTTGGTGTGGCCTCTGAATCGGTTGTGCCGTCATAGATCTTGCTGTCAGTGGCGGCTTTCACGGTCATTTCCGCAGCGAAGATTCTGGCGGTGGCGCTAGCGGTGGCATTAACGGAGTAGTTGTCGGCATCAGTTTCGCTGAGGGCTATACCGCTGACGCTTACCAGCTTTCCGGCACCCGCGTTCCTGTTGGCAAAATAGGCGGCAGAGTAGTTGGCCGTCAGAACGTCGTCGGCAACACGATTATCAGACAGCGTCACAGTGGCATTGGTTGTGCCGTCATAATCCTTGTCTACGCCGGTGGCAGACACAATCAAAGCCCGTTGAGAAATGGCAGCCGCCGCACCCGGCTGGACGAGGGAGTAATTGGCGGAGTTGGCTCCCGTGAGCGTCAGCCCTGAAATCGACACCAGTTTGTCCGTCCCCACATTCTTATCAGCAAACGATCCGACGGCACTCCCGGCCACCAGAGTTACAGAGTCCCCGCTCAGCACCCCCTGCAACGTCGCGCCAGCCGTATTCAGTGTGGCCGTCAGATTACCGTCATAAACTTTGCTGTTAGCGGTGACGCCCGTGACGGTCAATGGTTTTGGCGTGATGTCGGCTGTCGTAGTAGGCTGAATGAGTGTGTACAGCCGTGCATCGGCGCCGCTTATCGTCAGGCCCGACACCGGCACCGTCATCCCGATACCCGCATTCGTACTGGTAAACGCACCACTGATGCCTGCCGTCTCCAAAGTTACGCTGTGCCCGGCCTGTACCCCCACCAATTCCGCGCTACCGGTATTGAACGTGACGGCCGTGGTGCCATCATAGACCTTGTTGCCCGCCGTGATGTTCGTGACGGTCAACGCTTTGGTGGTGTCCAGATAGAAACTATCAGTCGGGTTGACACGGTTACCATCCCCGAAAAGCATGCCGAATTTGAGACCAATGCTGTGGGTATCTACCAACGTGGTGAATGTAAATGAAACATATGTCCACTCCGCGGTAGCTGTCCCGATGCTAAATCCGTTAGGCCATCCCAGGAGATTGGAGCCATCCGCATTTGCGTACTCCAACACTTGAAGCTGCATTTCACTATCACTCGTATAACCCTGTTCTTCGGTACGGCCAGTAATGCCTTTGAATCCTTCCCCGCTGGCTTTATACCAATAACCAAATTTGTACTGGGTACTTGGCAGCACAGGAAAATAATAGACCCGCAGGGCTTGGATATAGTTGGCGCTGCCACCCTTGGCATTCGGACCGGGGGTTGCCATGGCGACAGATCCGCCTGCGGCAACATCGGTTTCGACGGACCATTGGGTGTATTGATTGCCACCGGTCCCATTGACCCAGTAAGTTGCATTGGGGTAACCGGGATTAGCGGTGCCAATTGTGGCGTTTTCAAATTGAGGTAATGGAATCGTCCCCGTCTCCAAGGGCACCGCCAACACTCCTGATTGAGCGGCAAATCCACCAACGTCGCACCGGATCCTGGCCGTGCCCATAGCATGTCCCGAGAAAACCACGTTTGTATTGCCTGCATGCAATACCAGATCACTGGCGACCACCCCTCCAGAAATGTTTGTCAGAGACCATGTCGCTGCAACATTAGCCACGAAATTACTGCCGGCGTCCCGCGTGATGGCGTACGCCGTGGTTGACTCGCCCGCCCTGATTTGCTGATTCGTCACGACTGACCCACTCCCGTCCGCCCTATTCTCCACGCTGACGTGCGTCGCCGCCCCCGCCACAACCGTGAGCGTGCCGTTGACGAACGAGGCAAACGAGTAGTTGTCCGAGTTCAGTGTGCCAATAGAAGCGGTAATGGTGTACCCGCCCGGCGGGCTGGAGGGAATGGCCGTCGTGGTCAGGAGCGGACTGCCTGTCACATCGCTGTTGCCGATATCCTCGCCGATGACAAAGCCCGAGTAACTGGCCGTGAAATGCGGATTGGCTTCGTCATAAGTCCGGGCCTTGTTGTCGGCCTTCACGGTCAGCGGCGCCTTGCTGATCGTCACCGAGCCGCTTGCGCCCGTCAGCGTGTAATTGCCCGCCGCGTTGTTGCCAAGCGCCAACGTCCCTGCTGAAATCGTCTGCGATCCAACATTCTTACTTTCCAACACTCCACTCCCAGATGCCACCATCACGTTGTCACCGCTGATTTTATTGGCTACCGTAAGCATCCCGAATGTTACAATTGTTGTTCCGTCATAATCCCGGCTGCCCGTCAGAAACACCGCCAACGGATTGATTATCACCGAGCCACTGGCACCCATAAGTGTGTAGTTTCCCACCGCGTTGTTACCCAACGCCAATGTGCCTAAAGATGTAATGGCGTGAGAGCCGACATCCTTGCTCGCCAATGTGCCGCTGCCAGAAATCACCGTTACGGTGTCCCCTCCAACTTTATTGAACACCGTAAGTGTCCCGAATGCCGCACACGTCGTACCATCATAAGTCCGGCTACCCGTCAGAGACACCGCCAAAGGATTGATCATCACCGACCCGCTCGCACCAGTAAGTGTGTAGTTTCCCGCCGCATTGTTACCAAGAATTAGTGTCCCGAAAGAGGTTATGGCACGGTCACCGACGTCTTTATTAACCAGTGTTCCGCTACCTGAGGCCACCGTCACGTTATCGCCACCGACCCTATTAGCCACCGTGAGTGACCCGAATGCAACACCCGTCGTACCGTCATAAGTCCGGCTTCCAGTCAAAGACACCGCCAAGGGATTGATCGTCGCCGTTGTCACCGGCTGGGTGAGGTTGTAGCGACCTGAATCCGCACCAGTCAGCGACAGATTTGCCACTATAGTTTGATTGCCTGCGTCAGGAGCCCCAAACGTGGCCGTTGCGCCGGAAGGATTGAGACTGACATTGTCGCCGCTCACGACACCATCCAAGGTACCCAAGGCGCTTACGGCAGCGGTCGTGCTACCGTCATAAGTTTTTCCACTTACTGAAAAACCCATCACGGCCAGCGTCTTTTTCGTCGTTACCTGACTTCCACTGCCCACGCTACTGGTCAGATAGTTGGCCGTACTACCAGATCCGTTGAACTCAAATGCTTTGACATAGTACGTCCGGTTAGGGCGTAACCCCGTCACCGTAATCGAACCGGCTCCAGATCCGGAATACACCACATATACTCCGGATCCTATCATGTTTCCGTTGCCGAACACCGTGCTAGCCGTATATCCCTGCCAGTCGCTAGGCAGTGAGCTGATTGCGTTCTCCGACATCACCACCAACCTGCTTGTCCCATTACCTGCAGACCAACTCATATTCATCTGTTCTGCCTGTACCGAAGCGAACATCAAAGAATTAGGGGCTACAGTCGGTTCAGGAGTTGATGTCTGTTCCGACCCAACCCCGTAGAAAGTGGCAGGAGAGTTTTGATTATTGTATTCGGCCAATATCCAATCGGATGAGCGAACGATACTCGAGATACGGACCTCGTCAAGAAGACCATTAAAGTGCCGATTCTCAGCCCCGGAACCAGTGTAACCTCCGACATACGTAATGCTGGATGCGGGAGCAGAGGGCGAAGCTAGGGCATCCGTATAAACTTGCACACCATCCACGTAGGCAGTGGGTTTTCCAGAACTATTGATAACGGACGTCACCTGGTGCCATCCAGTTCCCATATTTGCACCGGATGGGATCCATCGAGCGCCTTCATTCAGCATGATGAATTGGTTTCCGTTACTATCAAATGTACCACCTATTCCCGATGAGCCGACACCCATGGCGTAACCCTGGTTAGGACTTATGCCGCCGATCTTAAGGAATGCACCACGCAATAAGGAGGAAGACAAATAAACCCAACATTGCATCGTAACATTAACCGTGCCGAGCCCGAAAGTGGAGTTAATCTGATTTTCCATGGTAGAACCGTTGAAACTCAACGCACCACCGATCTTCCCTGTGCTCAGAACGGGTAAATTGACAGGTGTTCCATTGTTGCCATTTGAAGTGGAATCCTCATAAATGCTGCTTTTCACCTCCACATACACTTGCGTGAGACGACAGTTGTATGAAGCACTGCTCATTTTTAATGATGCCCCCGCCTGCAAAGCGTCAATCTGAGCCCAGGTCCAGGGTAGCCCGGTATTAGGGTTAATAGTCCATGTTTCCGAAACCGTACTGTAAGTCGAAGAAGCAGAGGTCTTTTCAGTTCCTAAATATGTTGATCCTTGAGTCTTGATGTACGCCTTGATAAATGCCGTACCAGCACCGGTGTTTCGAGCAAAACGACAATACACGGTGACACTATTAATTAAACGATTTCGGCTTCCCGTGACGTCAGTTAGATTGTACAGATCGTTCTTATAGGTAATCGAAGTCGTAGAAACGTACGAAGTTGCATTATCAGCCGTCGTTTCGTCGACTTTGTCCCAGTGAGCATTTGAAGCAGGATACTGGGTATTTATGCTCGTCTCATCTCCCGCAGCCATTGGTCGCAGGGTGTCAACAAAGCTCATTCCCGCCGCATCTTCCTTGAGGTGCCACACCCCTTTGTAGTTTGAATCCCAGACGGCATGAGTTGCATCCTGTTGGTCTGTAGCCAAGGCGTTCCCATAATACAGATAGAGAACTGTATCAGCCGTGCTACTCAGCGAGGGAACCTTTATCCAAGCCACCAGTTCTCCGGTCGAACTCGTATATTTCTCCCTCTCGTAAGGGATCTGCGTGGTGCCATCACTTGAACAAAACAAAATATCGAATCCATCGCTACGGGCGTGTCCTTTCAAATCATTGTCCGACGACAGATTCACAAGAACAGGGAAGTTCGCCTGGGTTGACGGGATCTTTGTACGATCAATCGTAATTGCCTTCCGGTATGTCCAGTTTACATTGTACCACTCAGCATTAGCAAAACCAGGAACACCCAGCAACAGTCCGACTATCAGCAAAAAAACCAATTGCGTTTTCTTCACCATAATGTGCGCTATTCTTTTCATAAACACCTCGGTTGCGGGCGGGAACCGCCGCTGGAGGCGGCGACGTTTAGGCTTGACCTGTCCATCACTTCATCAATCCCGTTCTTCATCCAACACCATCACTCTTTCAGTCATTTATTGGAGCCAAAAAAATCGGCAAATCTTCAAGTCGTCAAATCATCATTGCACAATCCGTGCCACCGGGTGTTGACACAGATAAGATAAACGGCAATGAAGTTGTAACAACTTCAATATGAATGTGATGCGTCAAGAAATGATTTCATGAAATAAATTTTTTGATAAAGAGAAGGGACTTGCAAGTGTAATGGTTTCCGACGTTTAGAATGAAGACCTACCCCAAACCCCTTCAAAGAGGGGAGTACCGTTTTCCATGATCCAACTTGATCGGTTCCCGCCCGAAGACTGTCGGGTTTCCTGACAGTTTATTTATCTTTACCAGCCCCATCCTCCTTGTCATTAAATTCCAAAGTGATGAAAAAAACCAATGACCACAAGGGAGTGGACGTCCTGTCACTTTTTTTATTTTGCCTTGGCACATAAATTGCAAGTCGCTATTGTGAATCTATAGTGAAGTGTTGTATTTTTCCGAATGAGTTCCCTATGACTGATCGTGACTACCTATCAACGGGCGAAGCGGCGCAGCTACTAAACATTTCCAGATCCACCGTGGCCCGCCGGTTTGACCAGGGGCTGCTCCGGGGAAAGGCCCATCGCATTACCGGCGAGCGTCTGATCGCCCGGGACAGCATCGCCAGTTTCATGAAACAGCACGCCATCCCCGTGGATCCGGCCCCGTCCCTCATAAAAAGGATTGTCCTCCGGACGGGCGCACCAGACTTGACCACCGCAGTGGAAGCCTTGGAGGCAAAAGGCGGGCGCTTCCAATTGGATGTCGCGGAACGGGGTTCGGAAGCGCTGATCCTCTGCTCCCGGAAACCCGCCAACCTCCTGATCCTCGATGACTCCGAAACCGACATCGCCTGCAAGGATATGATCAGTTCACTGCGGCGGCAGGAAGACCAGGACAAACTGGCCATCCTGTGTTGTCTAAGGGACACGGATCCCCAGGAAGTGGCCTCATGGGGAGCCAACTCGGTGCTCGCGATGCGTGACCTGTCACAAGAAGCCCTTGATGCCCGGATCTTGCAGTTGCTGGGATTGACAAAGGATCAAGGCCGGGATACCGCCCCCTTCGAGCACAGCAGACGGTGGCCCCGATATCCCGTGAACCTTCCCTGCAAAGTCGGAGTCTACCGCACAGACAAGCCGCATGAGTATTCATGGGGCGGCGCCATGGTGGATAACATCAGCCTGGGGGGAGCCGGCCTTTCGCACATGACGTTCGACGCCAAGTCCATCCCGACCGAATCGTTCCGGATGCGCCTTCAAATTGACCAGTCCCCCCTGCCTGACTGGAGCGCCTTCTGCCAGGTCATCCGGATGAGCGTCAACGGCCAACTCACGGCAGGCCTGCAGTTTGTCCATATCACGAAATCATGCCGCGAGAAGATTTCCGCACTTGAACAGGCATACTGTTAGAGCCAAATGGCCCTTACGCTTCAAGGAAAGCTCCCTCTAATCCTGTAGAAGCATCCACCCTCCGGGCCGGCGACATCCCAAAACTCGTTCGACACAGCGGTGGGTGGTTTGTTAGTGAAGAGCGGTTGCCACGTCGAATCGGACGGCGTCAAACTGTCAGCACGCTCCAAGACCTGGCGAATCTCAACGCCACCCTGCCATTTCACGCGGGCGCCGTTTCCTTCCATTTGCAGGCTCAATACCTTGAGGACAGAGGACTCATTGGTGGGGTTCGTATCGGCAATATATTCCTCCCAGTTGGGCAGGCCATCGTTATCCTTGTCTCCCAATTCCGCAGTGGCAAAGCCGCCATTGGTCAAACCATACGCCTTAAGCCACCATTCCGGTGTGCCCAGCGGAGCCAGAGCCGACACGACATTCGTGACATTATCCAGATAGAAACGGTCTGCAGCGTTGGTCCGGTTTCCATCCCCGAAGAGCATGCAAAACTTAAGGCCAATGCTATGGGTGTTGGTCAGCGTTGTGAACGTGCGGAAGGCATACGTCCAATCATCAGCGGGCGTCCCAATACTGAGGCCGCTGGGCCACTGCGGCCCACCACTGCCATCTGCATTTGGGTATTCCAGCACCTGGAGTTGCATCTCGCTGTCGCCTGTAAACCCTTCACTCTCCTGGCGCCCGGTGTGTCCTGTAAACCCAGGCCCAATCGCCTTGTACCAGAATCCGACCGTATACTCTGTGACCGGGAACACGGGAAAGTAGTACACCCGCAAGGGCAGAATATACTGATCACTACCCCCTTTTGCGTTAGGACCTGGAATAGCCACGGCAGCGGCCGAACCGCCGACTCCGGCACGCGATCCTAGTGTCCATTGGACGTATTGGTTTCCACTGGCGCCATTAATCCACCAGGTTTGATTGGGATATCCCGGGTTGCTGGCGCCGATGACGGCGCCTTCAAAATCCGGCAACGTCAAATGCGGCTCAAGGGCGTCGGGATCGAGGCGGAACCGGAAAGTGTGAGTCCGAGGCGCACTCATCAACGATTCGACGCTCTGGTAGTCGGCTCCATCGAGTTTCACTGTGAAGGTGATTTCCCACGTCCCCGCCTCGGCATTGTAGTCGCATTGCCAGAAGTCATTGCCATGCACAGCCTGGTTCAGCGGTGTCCAAACACCATTGACGTTCTCCTCCAGCAGGGGACTACGATAATCAGTCAGGCCAGTGAATGTGAACGGGACACAGCCCAGGCCGCCCGTAACGGTGAAAGCCGCCGCGTTGTTGGTGGCCCTGATCTGGACGGGGTAGAGATGCTCCACCGTACCGGTCTGCGCGGACACACTGAGGGTGTTACCCGCCGCCTCACGCAGGCCGAGACGATAGCTGTTTTCGTAGTTGGTCAAAGCGACGCGGAAATGGGCGTTCGGCCCGTAATAGCTGGCGGGTGACTTTGGGACATAGAAGCGCTCGATCTCAGCTTCAACGTAGTCGCCCGCCTTCAACAGGGTGACCCCGGGAGGCGGCACGACGTCTAAAATGGAACAGTTGGCGAGGCTTCGCTCAATGAGATAAGGCGGAACGTTGTTTGTACCATTGATGCGGGCCTTCCAGGAGCGAATGACAAACCCGTGATTGGCCGCTGTGTAACCGGCCTCAGGCGGTGAATCAATGATCATCGCCCATGGCATGGGGCCGGTAAGCGCCACCGGTGTCCCAATAGTCTGGTTCTGGCCGACGGTTGCCGTCCATTGGCGCAGTGGCGTCGAGGTGGAGGTGTCGCCGTAGGCAAGTGTTCCGCCCTGGTTGTAGCAATAGGTGTCGGCCGCCTGTTGGAAGAAGGCCAGCCGGCTGAACGGGGTATCGGCCTTCACATCAATGCGGAACCGGTGCAGGCCGCGGGTGTAGTCGTCCGAACGAAAGAGGCCGGCGCTGAAACTAAATTCCATGGCATCGTCATCCGTTTTCCCAGCATAAATGGCATCGGTCAGGTTGGGACAGTACCGGGCATATCGCGTCCGCATCCTGCAGTGTCGGCGCGGATTGCCGGAGGCATCGAAATACCGGAGGAATGAGGCGCCGCCCACGTTCACACCCCAGGCGCCGCGATTCCCATTGGCGTCGGTCACCAGCATGGGCCTCGAATCGGCGCAGTCATTGTCGGTCAGGACATGCTCCGCATCGTAGGTGAGCGCCTCGCCATAGTTGCCCAGGGCGGCTTCGTCCCACTGCTGGTTGCCACCGTAGCCGATGACCGCCAATTGCGAATGCGTGGCCGCCGGCATACCGCCCCAGTTCTGGCCAACCATAGCCAGTTCAAAATTCAAAGCGGCCCCTGCTGGTACGGTCACCATGGTCAGGCCGTGGAACCACAAGCCCTGGAACCGTTCCTCCGCAGGTGAGGTGTGCCAGTTTTTGGAAAGTTGGATCGGAATTCCGACCGGGTTCCGATGCTCATCGCGGAGCACGGCGGTGAGGCCGGGAATGTAAAAAGGGATGCCGTCAAAGTTGAGCCGGAGCACACGGGGGCTGGACGTCCCATTGGTGACGGCGAGGCGTGTCCGCACGATCCCATCATCCCCTGTCCCGACATCGTTGCGCAGGGAGACATCATACCAGCCGCGGTCCCGGTCGTAGGAGGTGGCCAGATTGGTTGCCATGGGAACAAGCTCGGTGGCGGTGATCGAGAGAGGCGAGGTTTCCTCCGCCACAGCGCCATCCAAGACATCGGCCACGTTGGTGGCGGCGGGATAGACGATGAACCCCACAGAATATTCCTGGCCGGCGCTCCACTCGCTGGCAACAGTGCCCACCGTTACCAGGCCATTCACAGGATTCACGGTGAGTGAAGCACTGCCTGTGCTTTTGAGGAACACAAAGCCGGTACCATCGGCCGCCAGTAGCGCACGACCCATGCCATTCGTCAACAGGAGGGAGTAGACGTTGGTCAGCCCGAGCGTCATCTCGATTTGCCCGTTGGCGACCGCATTCGTGGGCACCAGACGCAAAACAAAGGAGATACGATCCGGCCAGGCCGCCACTTCCAGTCCACTTTTCCGCCCGTCCAAGGCTGGCCCGCCCGGGATGCTGACCTTATGCCAGCGCCGCTGGAAGAACTTGCCGCACTCCACAAGTTGGGTGTCGTGATTATCGGCGCCGGCCGCCTGGACAAGGTTGGTCGTGCCATTGGCGATTACTCGACAAGCAAAAGTGACGGGGGGTGATGACGGCGGGAAGCTATCGGCGCCCGACTCCATCAAGGCACCGGATTCCGAAAGTGGCGAGAGCAAAGGGAATAGGGCCGTTGGGCCCAGTGCGGAGGTGTGGAATGCCATCGCATAACGGGAGGTCTTGATATGATAGACGGGCTCCAGCATGCCATTTTGCCACCACATGTAGCCATAATCCCGGACATTGGAGAAAACTGCAGGAGGAAGCGAGGACGCCGAGCCAGCCCAAGTGGGGAAGACGGTCAGCAGAAGAGTGAAACCGGCCAATAAACGGACCACACCCCTGTATTTACCCAGAGTTTCCCGCATATTCATTGAGGAGTTCTCACTTCTTTCAAAAAAAAGGGCGGACACTCTTGTGCCCGCCCTTTAAACAACCTGATACAAGTGAATCTATCAACCCAGTTTGCGCCGGAGCATGCCCAGCCCAGCCATGCCCAACCCGAGCAAG
>CAZOZF010000024.1:0-13784 GCA_964584205.1 uncultured Verrucomicrobiota bacterium | reverse complement strand
CTGCGTCCACCCGCCCAGCACCAGCAACGAGACTGTTGCCACTTTCAACACATTACCTAACTTCGATTTCATAACCTTGTTCCTTTCGATCCGGTTGTTTAGAAACTTCTCTTACCCGGCAAAGATGTTTAGCACGGGGTGTGCCACAATTTTAAAGGCTCTCAAAATTGAATCCTAACATATTGCAACTGAACGTGTTATAATTTTGATCGTCAAGCGACGATATCGTCTCGCCAACCGTCATACTGTAAATAAATCCGACGGTTCTCCGCGATGGCGCCGGAATCCAAGGTTCAATATTTTTCACAACATGTTTATGATGAAGTGGTTGAGAGAGAATGTTAGACCCGTGACGCTTTGTCGGAAATAATGGCTAACACATATTCCTCGTCGAATAAGGCTACCGGAGATAGTTTTTGAAGCACTCTTTCCCCGTCTGACACAAACGGTAAATAGTGTCGGATAATTTTACATTTTATTGGTCTAACTCTTTGGCAAATGACGTAAAGAATAAAAAGTGAAATCCAGAATGAATTCGCAACACGTTTACTATTAAAATGTTACACAAATACACATTATCCATATCCAGAAGGCTATCCGGTAATGGCACATCTCGTGCTGAATATTATCCCACCAGAAGAATTAAGGAGAAAAAGTATGAAAAAGATTATTTCAGGGCTCGTGGTTGGTTTACTGGTTTCATTCGGATCCGGGAATGCCGGGGCTATTAATTTCCGGGGCGAAGCGTGGGGATCATGGGATACTCCCGTGTATGAGACCGGCGGACAAACTCACACAACAATTCAGAATTGGGATCAACAAAATGGGAAGACGGCATCGATTCTATGGGGCGTTCCTGCGAATTGTTCGGGACAGAGCTATCTAAAATTCGACGGCGCGGGGAGCGAGCCGGATAACTCTCCCGCCGATTGGACCCAACCCCCCAGCCCCTTCGTCCTCGGAACGCTGGATTACTACAATGGGGTGCAGTACGTGAATACGGGAATCTCTGGCGTCTTGTTTGACCTGAATGTCACGATCCTTGATCCGAATGTAGGCCTGTTGAACACCTTCACCTATAAGATGCAAGTCAACAACACCATTAACCCCAACGGCGACACCGTGCTTGAGATGCCGCCCCTCCCTTCCCCACAGCAATTCAATGACGGGGCTGGCAACCTGTACTGGTTCACACTGAATGGGTTTTCCAGGGATAACGGCCAGAGTTTTGTGACCAGCCTGTATGCCAACGAAGAACGTCACTGGCGCGGAGCCCTTTATGGCAGCATCACTCCTGCCGGATCGGGCACCCCAGTTCCTGATGGCGGATCAACCATGGCTCTTGCGGGATTAGCCATTGCGGGATTGGCACTCCTCCGGGCGAAAATCAACTGAGACGCGGGAGTCTCAATCCTTTTCAAAACAATAAGCCCAACCTCAATGGTTGGGCTTATTGTTTTATGATGCAATACGTTATGAGGCTAATGGCCTCAAGAATTGCAAGCCGACAGTCCTTGAAACTCTGTCGGCACGGCATGACTGGGCCGACACCATCACGAGCCGATCAAGATCAGTCTTAACAGACATCCATTCTGGAACCTTGAACGACAGCTCACATGAGGTCATGGGGGCAAGAAACTTGGAACACTCCATCAGCAGCCCCCCCCTGGAAATATTCCGGGCGACAGCCGACACATTCTCTAAAAGGCCGGGAGAACTCACGAACACGTCAATTGGAAATTCACAGGGATATCGCACAAAACTCCGACGGTTATCGCGACAAGCCAATTTCTCGCCTGGCTCTTTAACCTTGTCCATCCACGCCCAAAAGCGTTTAAGGGAGAACGGTTTTGAAAAGACACTGACTCCGGACGGCAACATCCCTTGAAGATCCTGTTCCGTCCAACTACCGGATATCACGGCGATGTTCTTGCACTTGCAATTTTTCCGCTTCAGATGCTCCACAAAGTCGATCCCATTGACATCAGGCATGTCGCAGTCTGAAACAATAAGATCGGGACACAACCCCGCCCAGGAGCATGGACACGCCGCATCGTCAAACAACGGGCAACTGGCGGGGCTGGAATACGAAGTCACTTCATACCCCTTTTCACCCAACACTTTACCCAGCAGGACCCGAATTGCGGAATCATCATCAATAATTACCGCGTTCATTTGCCTAAACCTTTCGGTTCCGGGTCACGGGATTGCTCCCGCCGGAACTGCATTTTGGAAATTCTCCCGGATCTTTGCGCGGATCTTTTCCGTCCACACCGCCACCGAACGCCCATGGCGGACATCCAAACTAACGCCCGCAAAGAACTTGCCCGCGACACTCTGGGCGGTGGACCAACACACCCGGCCACGCAGTGTCAAGTCCTCGTCCTTCCCCTCATCGGGCAAAGTAACCCACAATTTGACAGAGGCGCCTTCCGGAATCGGTCGGTCGGAAAGTAACTTCATCCCCCGAAGGGAAACATCACGGGTAACGCATTGAAACTGCGGTTCCCAGACAAAACAGCTCAGAACGCCAGAGACCAGAGAGATTCCAGCCAACATCTCCATCTCCAGCCTTCTGTGTGTCCTATTTTCAAGTGTCATGGTCGTCGATACATCGAGAATTGAGCAGTCACTATACAAACATGAGAATGTGAGAAAGCAGTGCCTATGCCAAGTTATGCGCCCATTGCCGATTATTCTCGCATCATCCTCAACATCAATAAGTTACGAAATTAGAAATAAGCACCCCATGCTTTCAACGAGTGAAGAAGCCTGTGGGTGTGTAAAAAATTCCGACAGTCTTTGGGGTCAATTGAAAGTATTGATCGCGACCGCCAAGGCATCCGCTCCGATGGCCTTCATCGCACCCTCTGGAAGCGAATTCAGCCATTCAACAGGCTTTTCTGACCCGCTCTGTGACCACACGGCGATCAGGTTGCGGACAGCCGTCTCCTGAAGATCACCAGCCGGAAACTGTTGTACCCAGGAAGCGGCCCCCTGGGGATCCTGTTGAGCCCATCTCTGTACAATTGCGATGGCGGCCTGCTTCTGGGATTCGCCAGGCCACAGGGCCTGGGTAGTCAGTATCACCGCCGCTTCCGGGGTCTGGTCGGCCATCGCCATTGCAATCGACGCCAGCACACGTTCACGCAGGGCAAGCTCGGGAATCGCACAGGCCCTTTTCGTTGCGGCAAGGGCATCGGTGGTGGCCCATTGGCTCACGGCATGGACCATCAGGTCGTCACGGCCGCTTTCGGAAGAGAGTGTCGCTGCAAGGGCCAAGGCTTTGACCGGCTCCGTCCGGGCCAGTTCATACCCGAGATTAATCAGAATATCGGCCTTGGCCTCATCGACAGGAAGCTGGGACGCCCAGGCGATGGCCTTCGTCACGTCAGTTTCAGCCCACACGAGCGCAACCTGGTTAAGGGCGTCCCGACGCACAACGGGATCGGGCTGTTGTTCAGCAAAGGTGGCAGCGGCAGATGGATTTTCCTTGGCCCAAGAACGGATAGGAGCCTCTGGTTCTTCGGAGTCAGTGAGATTGATCATGGCAATGGCTCGATTTTCGGTGCTTACGGCCTGGCTCGCACTATCCCCAGAAGCCTGTCGAGAAAGCATCGGCTCAGCCGGGCCTACTCCGCCGATGTGGCTACAAAGCCTGGAAGGCTTCGCCCTACCTTGAGAAATCTCTTGTATTTGGGTAGGGCGAGGCGTCCCTGCCGAGCCGTCTTGATGATCTATAGCGCCCTGCGAATGTTTTACCGTCAGATATCCCTGGTGCCACTCAAAACCCGCAACAACCAAAATCCCGCCCAGCAGCAGAACGCACACGCTCAAACCCCGTTTCACGGCACCACCGTAACATTATCGATTATGGCCGTGCTCAGAGTATTCGTATTGCCTGAAGCCGTTACCAGCCCGAATGAGATCGTCGAGGCCATGGAGAGGTATTGACTTCCGATACTCGTCCAGGTGGTGCCGTTGGCTGATTTATAGGCGGTGATTGTTGAGCTTTTGCGGACCAGGCGAATCCAGTTATTGGGCGCCACATTGCCCGTGCTCACGGTCGTCTTGACCGACCCCCCCGTACTCGTACGGCGCAGGAACTCCAACTTTCCACTTGCTAATAACGACAAGGAGGTCTGCCGGGAGCCACTGGTAAGTGATTCACGAATCATGATCCCCGCCTTGGCCATTGTTCCGGCATTCTGGAGAGAAGCCACTCGCGCCTTGACTTCGCCATTGCCACTCAACACCTGATACACAAAGCGGAATTTGTCCGCCGTGCCACTGATGTTCCCGGCACCGGAGACGGTATAGACGCTATTGGAGAACGAAGCGCTGCCAGAAGCGATCCCGGTACCGATGTCCTGGGTGTTCCACGGTGAGGGCAGGATGTTGACCACAACTGGAGGCTCAACCACAACCGGCGGCGGCACGGTGACAGTCACAAGGACTGAGGTCTGGGCGCTATTGCCGGCCTCATCCGTGGCAGTCAGTATAACGGAGGTAACGCCAGCGCCTATGAGTGTTCCCGCGGAAAGGGTCTGGGAAAGGGCTATATTGGCAGGAAGCGAACAATTGTCCGTCACAGTGGCGTTCTGGACAAAATTTGGAACGGCGGCCATCCCGCTTGCATCAGCATTCAACGTCACCGAGGAGACCGTGGAAATTGTCGGAGGGGTAGTGTCGGAAGCCGTCCAAGCTAATTCAGAGGAGTATTCGCTCTGTGAATCATTGCTCACACAAGCCGTGACTGCAAAGTAATAAGTCGAGCCCTGCAGAAGGCCGGTCACTTTGAAAAAATTCGTATTGCCTACATCCAGAATCGCTGAATAATTCCGGGAAGAGGCGCCATAGTAAAGTTTGTATCCGGTCAGCCCCGCCAATGCCGTTCCATCAATATTGTTGGTGGAGGCGTCCCACGCTAAAACTACCTCAAGGGCGCTCACATTTGAAGACTGACACCCCATCATAATTCCGGCGATAACTCCAGTAAGTTTGATTATTTTGTTGAAGTTCATAACTCATCTTTCACTCCTAGAAATTTTCTCTCTCAATGGCCATTCCCCCGCTTGATTGGCGCACCTACTGTAAATAGCGCCATTCATGCCTGAGAGGCAAAACTAGGGTGAATATGGGATGAATCAGAATTTAAAATAAATATACATTACATATTGTAAGTAATTCGTAATAAGACGGTTACATGCTAATATCGGATTATATTTCACGAAAACTGGTTGAGTTATTGTTCTTTTCAATTATAAGAAACGCGCCAAATTTCAATCAGTTTTCGAGCGTAAAACAGAGCATTCTTCGAAAAAAATAGGGAGAACCTTTGTGGTTCTCCCTATTTCAGAGCTTGATTCTCAGAATTGTTTATTACATTGATAATCAGACGGTTATGAGCTGCGACTCCATATTTGTTTAATAATGCTTTGGCTGCCAGTCCCGCGCCCAGGCGGCTGCCGCCTGCTGTTCTGCCGGAGAGAGTATTTTTTCAAGAGACTCAAGCCGGGATAATGCCTGGTTAATATATTTTGATTTGGCCAAAAGAAACCAGCCATACGCAGCCTGATAATCCTTTGGCACTCCCTCCCCACTTGCGTAAGCAACACCGAGATTGAATTGAGCCATTCCAAATCCCTGATCGGCGGATTTTCGAAACCATTTTACTGCTTCGATTGAGTTTGTTTCCACACCCTTGCCAAAGAGATAGGCTGAACCAAGCTGGAATTGCGATACGAAATGCCCGTGTTCCGCAGACTTACGGAACCATTTCGTAGCCTCAATATCGCTCTTTTCCATTCCCGCACCCAGTAAATAGGCTTTACCACGATAAAATTCGGAATTGGCCAGTTCGTGATTTGATGTTATGCGAACCCTCTTTATTGCGGCTCCTGGGGTCTTTTTTTCTCCTTTCTCATATTCAAAGGCAACATCAAGATTATCCGACGATTCAGCGTTTTCCTTATTAGAAACATCTGCCAATTCCTGACGAGGACTTTCCGATGCTGGCTTTACATCAATATTCAACAAATCCAGAAAAAAGATTATGAGGACCATACTTGTAAGCAGCACGATCAAAAAAAAGATAGTCAGCAGTTTCCTTCTTTTTTTGGCGGTATATTTATTCATAATCCCAACGCACCCAGCTATTCGCATTATGGTCTCACCCTATACAGTCGGGACGAAGACCACCCCTCCAGAAGACTTATTTTATAAATGCCCCCCCGCCGCAAACCTTCACACAATCTCCCTCCGAAATTGGCGGCAAGATTTTAAACTGCTCGACAAACTGGTGATGAACAAGTTGCGTGGATATAATACCCACCAACGCCATATCTCCGGTCTCTCCAAGTGGACTACCTTGCCGGGCTTTTCCAAGAAGTTGACTTACTGCTTCTGGATTGAAAAATCCTGTCTCTTTAATTTTCGAAGGGGACAATAAGTCGGCCACATAATCCTGCGCCGTCTCATTAACAAAACTTCGCTGAATGGGGGAACGATATGGGCGTTTGGGGCGTTTCCAAATTTCATTGGGCAGCCACTTCCGTCCCAGTTGCTTCAGCAGATATTTTTCAGTTAATCCACGTAACTTCAAATTAAAAGGGAGCCGATTACAGAACTCGACAACACGATAGTCCAAAAAGGGGTAGCGCCCTTCCACGGAATGGGCCATAGCAACTCGGTCACCCTGGGACGAAAGCAAATATTGCGACAGGAAAATGGACACTTCCAGAAATTGCGCCTGCTCCAGTGAGCCCCACTGCTTAAATTGAGACGGATAGGAAATTTGATCTAGGGCTGAAGCCTGTTGTCCCGCCAATTCCTGCTTCAGTCCTTCAGAGAAGAAACGACAGGTTCGCCGATTATTCCTCCACCGCACAGCATGCGAATACAAGGGGGAGTTGACGTTCGTTAAATCGCCTCTGAAAAACTCCTCGAGGAGGTTTGGACTGCTCCTGCCCAGTCCTGAAATATCAGCATATAGCTGGTGAAAAAGACTCGGGCGCCACTTAGATTCAGGTTGCCTGGCCCAGAAACGCCTGATTTTGGCTTCCTTGAAAATGTCGTATCCAGCCAGGAATTCATCAGCCCCTTCTCCGGTAAGAACGACCTTGTATCCGGAATCCCGCACCAGTTTTGACAAAAGAAACATCGGCGCCGGCGCCGTGCGCATCACGGGAATTTCGGTGTGCCAGATTACCTCAGGGAATACCCGCCCGATATCATCGTATGTGGCATGGACCACCTGATGGTCCGTCCCAAGAAACTGTGCCATCTGCCGCTGATAGAGGCTCTCGTCATAATTGACATCGCTGAATGCAATTGAAAAAGTATCTAAGCGGTTATGAGTATAATTTCTGATGATGGAGGCGATCATGGAGGAGTCCAATCCGCCACTCAAATAAGCCCCCACCGGGACATCCGCTCGAAGACGGATCTTCGCAGCGTCCACCAATATACTTTCAAATTCCTCCAGATAGTCTTCTATCGGGCGCTTCTTTGCGGAGGCTGACTCGCTCGAATCCTGGAAATCAACTTCCCAGTAGCGTCCAACTTCAACCGAGCCCTCTTTGGCCTCAAGATAATGGCCTGGCGGAAGTTCTACGATCCCCTTGAATGCCGTACGCGGTGAAAGCGGACTCCAGAAAGTAAAAATCTGATCAAGCGTAACGGGATCAATCTCGGCCTTGACGCGGGGGTCAGACAGAATCGCCTTGATCTCAGATCCAAAAATGAGGCGACCGTTAGAATGCGTGTAAAACAGCGGCCGCACCCCCAGTCGATCGCGTGCCATAAACAAGGTCTGCTCGCTAGCGTTCCAAATGGCAAAAGCAAACTGCCCATTCAGGCGATCCAAGCATCTTGGCCCATATTCCTCATACAGGTGGAGCAGTACTTCTGTATCCGAATGGGTTGAAAACCGGTGCCCACGCGATTCCAGTTCCGGTCGCAATTCGAGGTAATTAAATATTTCGCCGTTAAATATTATCCAGAGTGTTTGATCCTCGTTGCAAATGGGCTGTTGCCCACCACTCAAGTCGATGATGCTTAAGCGCGCATTCCCCAAGCCAACGTGCTTATCGAGATAGATCCCAAACTCATCCGGCCCACGATGCCGAATCATAGCCAGCATCTGGCGCAGAGTGTTTTCCCGAGGCGGTTCACCCGAAACTTCGTTGAGGATACCCACTATGCCGCACATGAATTATTTTCAGCTAAAAGGAAAAGGTGTGTAAGGGCATCCGGACAGGTTCTATGCCTCTCCCTTGAGAGGGGAGAGGCCGGTTCGCTCGGCGAACCGGGTGAGGGTGTTCTGTGCGGATTGGCGGTGATTATTCGACCAGCACAGGCTGTGCATGCAGATACGCGGCAGCGCGCCGTTTGGATTCGATATCCCTGAAAACTCGTTCAACCTGCTCAGCCGTAAGCCCGACCACCCGCCCCACCTCAGCCGGACTGACATCTTGATTCTTCCCATACAGGATCACATCCATCTTGTCGTAAGGAACAGAGAAAAAGAATTCCTCCTGGCTTTGAGACAATGAGTACGTATCTGTGGTAGGAGGGCGACCCCGAATGGCTTCAGGCAATTTCAGAAATTCAGCCATCTGATAAACTTGAGTTTTGTAAAGGTGTGCAATCGGCTTGATATCCGCCGCCCCGTCACCCAGTTTGACGAAAAATCCCTGATCATATTCCAATCGGTTAGGAGTGCCTGTAACCGCATAGTTTAACCGGTCGGCATGATAATATTCCAGCATCTTCCGGGTACGCTGTTTAAAATTCGATGCCGCAACAATCCCCAAATACGCGTCCAGGGACAGGCGGACCTCCGAGCGTTTACCAGAAGGATCCTGAACAACCACTGAAAATAGCCGGTATTGATCATCCGCCAGAACACTCGGGAGTACGATTTTTGATTTCCAACCCGCCCCATATTCCGGCACCACCAATCGGATGGCATCGTCCCTGCGCCGATAACAGCAGACAGATTCAAGAATTCCCGTGATGTCTTCTTGAACTGTCTCAATCCCTAGATGACTGGCAACCAATTGACTCAATGGCAGAGTCTCGGGGGAAGAATCTCGCTCCGGCATCAGCAGTCCCAGCACGCGTTCCCGCCCTAAGGCCCTTACGGCGAGGGCACCCACAACACTGCTATCGATGCCACCAGAAAGTGCTACCACGACACCCTTCTTCCTGAAGCGTCGCAGGATACAGTCATGAATAAGCGCGGCAATCTTCTCAGCATCGTTTGGGCAATCGAGATCCAGCGAGTCACTAGAGAATAGTTTGGTGTTCATTCTTTCTTTTCAGTTCAGTATGGTATCGATCGCGTCTTTTCCCGCTGGGGGCGGCGCACTGTCGCCGCCGTAGAGATGAATTGTGCCAAAACAAGAGCCCTGCTCAGGCATCAGGACCTGACCGTTTCCTGACGAGATACTGGGCGACCTTGTCCACGCTGTCAAGATTCGCAGGGATCATTTCCTCGGGCTGAATTTTAATGGAATAGGTCTTCTCGAGGTAAGACACCAGTTCAAGGATACCGGTGGAGTCAATGATCCCTCCGGCCATGAAGGAAGTGTCAGCTTGCAGTGAATTTTTATCACCGAAGAGGAATGTCTTCACAACAAAGTTTTTGATATCGCCCGTATAGTCCACCATCTGATTCCCTCCCTGCACGAATTACTCACCCGACGCAACGATGTCTTCCGTCCAGGGCCGAAGCCCGGCGACAAACTCCTCCATACTAGTTGCGGAGGGCAATGAGACGGTGGCAATACCGGCAGGCCGAAGGGGCGGCAAAACAAGGTACACGCGTGGCGCCACATTGCGAGTAATGACACACCCGGGACCGATGACGGCACCAGCACCGATTGTGAGCGTCCGCCCTGAACTACAGGCAATGACACAGTGCGGCCCGATGAAGGCATCCCGTCCAACAATGACCCGACCCGGTCCACGGGTATGCGCTACAATGACAACACGGATACTGATTTGAGCATTATCACCCACCTCGATGCACTCGGGGTATTCATTATCGATAAAGACGTCGTCACCGATGAAGACGTTGGCCCCGATCTTCACGCCGCGGGCACGATGCAACATCGGGCGCAGCGTGGTGGCACCGGGGCTGAATCGGGCAAGGATATGAAAGAAACGATTATAAACGCGTCTGATGAGTGACTTTTTCATAATGATCGGAAATTATACCAGGGATAGAGGCGATCACGGGTCGTCGTCAGCAGAAGCCGTGCCACTGGCCATAGTCTCCGGCGTGGTGGCGGTATTTCACCCGCGCTCAGAGGTTGCCCAAAGTACGATCGGATGTCCAGCCTGTCACCTGGGCGCACCTTCACACCGGGACTGACGCCGCCACAGACACAGGAGAACCCGGGACCCGCCGACTGAGACTCAACGGTCAATCGCTCACACTCATCGTTGGAAATCCATGCACGCTCCACCACCAAATGATCCACTGACTCGGGAACCTGCACGATTACGTACCGTTGATACGTTTTGACTATGAGGCATGATCCCACTCGACGCAGTTTATAATTTGTGCGGGCCATGTCGGAAAGTGACAACCATCGTGCGGCGCCAAATCCAGCCACCAGTTGCGTGAATTCGGCAAGAAATCCCAACCCCCCGCTGGCGTCATAATGGTGCCCCGCGATCACGATGGGTTGACGCAGGAAACCGGCCAAAATAGCGGCAGTCCTCCAGTCTGACAACATACGAATGCGGGGTATCGTAGCAATACCTCCCGGCATGACTTCCGCCATGTCCATACCCAGGCAGCGAGACCATGACTCCATCGGATCGAAGTGTATCAAGTGACGAGAGGTGGTTAACGCTGCCTCAAATCCAAGAGCGGCCATGGCGGGGAATATTGCGCGGGCGACAACCCCATGCGGCGGCTCCATAACTCGGTCTACACTCACCCCATAGCGCCGCTCAAACGCCTCGATTCGACGCAGGGCCTGAGCAAGTAGTGCCACCCGCCCCCTATCGGAACGACAGTTAAAAAGTTCAAGATTCGTATGGTCATTGCCATGAATGATCACGGAGAGATGCCGGGGATTCGCCCTAAATATCTCAACGGTTTTGTTATCAGCATGCCCAGCACCCAACGGAACCATGGCAATCGCGGCATGGTAACCGTACGTACGCGCATGACGGGCCAGTTCGCAGAAATCCAAGCAACCAAATCGCGAACGGACAAGATTGGGATCGTCGAACACAAAGCAGGCTCGGAAAGGGCCGGCATCCCAATCGACATCGGCCGTCCTCGTGCGAACGAATTCGAGAAGCGGCAACAACCTTACGAACCTACCTGGCTGGAAATAATCAAGAAATCTCCATCCCTCAGGCAATTGGGGCAGATCGAGCGCAATCACATCTACACTTGCCTGACCGACGCCCCGTCTTAGCCAGAATGGCTGGCCTTCCATGGTGCCAACGACTTCATCACCTGCTCCCGCAACCAGCGGGATAAAAGACACAACATCGGAATCCTCCATGCTCTGCCCCCTCAGGCATGGATCCAATGAAGCCAGAGCGCGAAACTCAACTATTTTGGAACGACGAACGATTGCTGTGCCCGCCCCGAGTCGGAAGAGTATCCTCGGCAGGTTCACCGCCCTAACGTCACAAGCGTCAATCTCGTCGTTTCCCTGAACAATGATCCCCGCTATGTGGGAAGGAGGACATGCCGCGTCGACAGGGACGAAATCAACAGGCCAGAGTTCACTAATCGCTCCGAGCAGCGAGCTAACTCGCCTGAAAAATAACTCAGGCGCCACCCCCAGACACACCCGATTCTGTTTCATTTCTTCAGTCGTCATTTGACGGCGTCCTCGAGAATCCCGGCTAAAACGATATCCTTCAGCTTGGGCTTTACAATTTTTCCAGATTCGTTGTGAGGCATGTTCTTCATAATCAGGATGCTTTCCGGAACTTTATATAAGGGCAGACGCTTCCGGCAATGAGCTTGAACATCGCCAAGCGTGATTCCAGCATCGCGGACCACTGTTACAAAAGCCTTGATAGCCTCCCCCAGCAGATCATGGGGAACTCCCACAACCGCAACTTCAACGACCTCTGGAAGCTCTGCAATGACATCCTCCACCTCTTTGGCGCTCACGCGGTTGCCGCCGGACTTGATCAACTCCCGCTCCCGCTCTACAATAAAAATATAGCCATCCGCATCCACCCTCGCAATATCACCCGTATACAGACTGCCATTTTTGAAGTACTTAGCAGTCTCCATCGGGTCATTCCAATATCCTAAGGTGATATTCTCCCCAGTGACCACGATTTCTCCCGCCTCATCAGACCCCGGTTTCACCGGCATACCATCAGGTCTTAGCACTGCAAGGCGAGTTGACGGCAATCCCTTGCCAATGGATCCAAGCTTATCAGCGAGTCGTTCTGGAGGCAGATAACTCAACCGGGCGGTGGCTTCCGTCTGTCCATACATAAGGTAGTACCGAACATCGGGAAAGGCCTTAAGAATCTCTGCGATATGTGGATTGGGGAGTTTTCCGCCAGCCTGCTGAAACCAGCGAAGCTTGGGAAACTTCAGCTCCCGAAAACGTGATTTTCGCAACAGGATTTGATACGTCGAAGGTACGCCAGCGAGGCCGGTACACTCCTTTTGCAGCATCTCCTGCACAACCGTTTCCGGATACATAAAATCATTGTTCAGAACAACCGATCCGCCAACCATCAAATGGGTATGTAGTAACGACGCCCCAAAACAGTAATGCAACGGGAGCACCACCATTGCCCGATCCGCAGGCGTTAAACCCATATAACTAATAATGTCACGCGAATTGCATTCAATATTCCGATGGGTAACCATGACTCCTTTGGGTTCTCCAGTGGATCCCGACGTAAACATTAATGCGGCAAGATCAACAGAAGGATTGATACCCGGCATCCGGACCGCTGGATCATCATACATATCCTGAAAATCTGACTCGCTCAAGAGCGTCACTCCCGCCTTCGCAGCCAGGGGTTGTAGGCGGCGAAGAAAGCGCTTCGTCACAAGCATCAACTTGATCCCGGCACTACCAACAATTTTGTTAAACGATTGTTCTGATATCTCAGTCTGAAAAGGGACCGCCACAAAACCAGCCCGAATTATTCCTAAATAACTGACGACGAAAAAAGGGCTATTATCCGCCAACAGCCCGATCCGGTCGCCTTTGCCATACCCTCGCATCAACAACCCGGCAGAAAGCTGCCTAACCTTCGTCCGAAGGTTACCGAAGGATATCACACTGTCGCCATAGAGTACGGCGCCAGCAGCATCGACACCCTGCGCAAGAATGGTTTCCGCAATATTCATCGCCCTACCATAAACTTTTGTGCTAGCTCCGCTTCTGTTCAAGTTCCAAAGTTGGGGCTTCCCGGCGCGCTATAATGTGAGCCGGCACACCCATCACGGTGCAGTTGGGAGGCACGTTTGTACAAACCACAGAGTTTGCTCCAATAATGGAATTATCACCCACAGTAATTCGTCCAAATACCTTGGCTCCTGCCGCAATTCTGACATTATCACCAATGACTGGACTATCACCATCCCCCTTCACCTGCCCGATTGTAACCTCTTGATTGATCCAGCAATTCGCCCCGATGCTTTCTCCTCCGATGGCTGTGGCAAATCCATGCTGGATGAATAAACCAGGGCCAATGGTCTTCGCAACGATAAACAGACTATTCACTTTTCTATGGGTCAGCTTTGCAATCTCCAGCATCAAACGACT
>CAZOZF010000023.1:15925-25224 GCA_964584205.1 uncultured Verrucomicrobiota bacterium | reverse complement strand
ACCATCCCGTCCAGCTCAGCCCGGATACGGGCGCGAGCGGTGGCATCCGTCACACCCTTCACCATGGCTGGCGACAATTCCAACGCTGTGCTGACTTCCTTGGCCAGCGCATCAAACTCTGGGGTAGTGCAGATTAACTGTGCCGCCCGCTGAACAATCGAACCAAAACCTGCGTCCGCAACTGTTAGGCGCGGAACGGGAAGTTGGTAAACGAAGAACATATTTATGTTTGTCGTGACCTTTTGCCTCAACAACCAATCAATTGCAAATGAATCAAGTACGGCAACGCAAAACAACTGCGTTAATGGATCCAAGTTTTCACAAATATTCAACGAATTCCCAGTAAAACTCGGCGGTATGATCGTGGCAATCATACTGCGTTCGTTGGTGTTAGACGCGATCGATCGATAAGCCAGCCTATACTTTTCATATCCCAGCTTCTGACCGGCGTCAGGTTGCTTACCAAGAATCGCCCGCCTTCCCCTTTTCGCATCAACCCAAAATCGAGGTTCAGCGAGAGTATGAGTGAAATGCCAGATCATTTTGCCTTCAAAAAGCGGCACAACACTCGGCCCGGCAGTTTTCTGGAAAAGAGGCGCATCGTCGGTCATATTGAACTCGCGATGCAATTCCATGCGCCACCCTGCATTAGAATCGTCTCCAAGAAGGGGGTGAGCAAGCATCTTCTCAGCAACGTGGATATCGCTCTCGCTTTTGAATTCCATTACAGAGAGTGAATCTGGAGAAAGTCTTTTCACTAATTTTACCGATATATTGACTGCCCCTTCGGATGGAAAACTCGATAACTCAGACACTTCATGCCGCATGAAAGCAGCGGGAAACATTTCTGTATGACCGCCCTTTTCGAAGGTTAAAACAACAAACTTGAATCGACAATCAACGTTTTCGAAGATTTCCTTTCGGTTCTCAAAACAGAAAAGCCCATGAATTGTGGCATTCGCGAAGAGCATCTCGCGAAGTTTCATTGCGCCCATATCCGTATAAATACCACTCGGCACTACGATTCCACATTGACCACCTGGGCGCAAAAGGTGAAGTGTTTGTTCAAGGAACAATTTGAACAGATTCACGTCCTTGCCATGGCGTTTACCATCAATTACAGGCACTTGGTTCTGATACTGTGGAGCAAATCGGAAATAATTCCGCTGATGATTGAAGCGACTCTGATAAGCAAGCCATGCCGTCATAATGTCCGGGTCACGCAGCAGCTTTTTAAGTTCCTTTTGAAACTCCTTAATGTCCATTTTCTTCTTTGAGACCAAATCACTGAAGTCTGAAAAGAATTCTTTTGCGTCTGGCTGAAACGTTTCCCAAGGAGGATTTGTAATAATGCCGTCGAAACCACCTTCGGCCATAACTTTGTCAAACTCATAACCCCAGTGGAAAGGAGTTAGCTCTGCGATATCGGCGACCTTAAGACTGCGTTTGACTGACTTTCCTTCAACATTATTTCTCTCATCCCACGTAGATTGTTCAAACTCAATACCGAGTGCGCCGAATTCCTTCAAGTACAACTCGTTCAAATGCTGATAAGCGTCAGTTCGAACCTTTTCGATGTGTTCGCGTAGTCGCAGGACACGTTCTTCTTGATCGAGTCCATCTTTCTCGCCGGGTTGGAATGCGTGTTTACGGTAGAGTTCAATCGATTTGTTTTTTTCCTCTAGAATAGCAGCAAAACGTGGCGCGTTATTCTGAGCAACGTATGCCGTTGCTCTCTCTTTCTTGGTCGGCGCCGTCTTAGTTTCGACCGTGAAGCCGAGATCGCTTCCGTATTGAAACGTGAGTCGACTTTGGTTTCCGGTATTAGACTTTTGTCCGGCATCAAATTGGGACGGGTCAATGCGGAGAAGGCCAATAAGTGAATTGCCCGCAATAACGTTGAAATCAATGTTTGGCAGCGGCTCCAGTTGGTCTTCGGTCTGAGCGGAGGCAACGAGGGCGAGAAAGAGACGCAAGCGCGCGATTTCCGTGGCCTCCTCCATAATGTCCACGCCAAACAGATTATTGGTGATGATCTGTTTTTTTATAAAATAGAGAACGGATGGGTGCTCGGACCGGGTCTGCTTGAGCCACTTTGACAGTTCCGCATCGTTCAAGAACTGAACCTTTCCAATTGCGGCGGAATAAATGGCGATGAGAACCTTCATGGCCGCAACAAGAAATGCGGCCGAACCGCAGGCAGGATCGAGTAGGCGCAGCGACGGCAGAATCTCGAACAGAAGAACTCGGCAGAGATTCGCGTCGAGATTTATCAGAAGGTCGGAAATATTCGCGAAACGCCGATCATGCAACTTGTTCACGCGATCAAGGACAAGTTTGTAAATTGTACGCTCACATAGGTAAGCGGTCATTTCCGGGCGGGTGTAATAAGCGCCAAATTCCTTCTGGTTAATGTATTTCTCAAAGATGTAGCCAAGCACATCAGGGTTGATTTCCTGATCGTCGCCCCCTGGCGTATCGTTGAGATTCCATGAGTATTTCGCGAAAAGCGCGAAAATGTTTTCGAACGCGACATCCGGTATTTTAATGAGCGGTTTGTCAGGAAAGCCGTGATCGAGTTCTACTCGGTGCGGTAAAAACAGACCGCCATTCAAATAGCGGATCTTCCCGAGCAAGGCTTTTGCCTGGGTGCTTCGCGCCGGCTCGGGTTGTGCAAAACCTTCAAAGAATAATGACTTCAGGAAGACGGAATAGAATTTATCAGCACCGCTTTTCTTGGACGCCGCAAGTTTATTGGTGAGGTAATCGCGATCCGCACCGTCAAGAAAGCCTTTTCGCTGGAGGAACCAGATGAACATCAGGCGATTCATCAGTACAGAAGCATACCAGCGGCGCTGGTGGTCATCATTGATACCCTGGATACGTTCGACAAACGCCAAACGCTGGACATCAAATTCACCGTAGAACCGTTTGGTTACGCGTTCGACATCTAGAGCTGTCTTAAGACGGTTGGCCACCTCAGTGACCGAGATGTTCCCCTTGGCGTCAAGTTCACTGATATCGACGACCATCGCGGCAAGTTTGCTCAAGAAAAGATCACCAGGCTGGCCCTTCATGTAAAGATGATCGCGAGCGAAGACTTTTCCCGCCTCGCGCTTCACCCAATACCAGAGACTTTGAGAGCGGGAGGCACCGGTGAAAATGAGAAGATTCTCGTAGGAGTGTTCGGAGATTTGCTTATGGATGGCGGCGCGAGTCTTCGCATCAGGAATGACATCGCCGTCGGCGGTAATCTCAAATACGCCGATGCCTGACAGTTGCGCGACTGGCTTTCGAGAGTAGGAAAGATCCTTGATCTTACCGTTTTCAACCTTCCGCGTAATAGGTGGTTCCCAACCAAGTTCTTCGACGAAAAGTGCTGCAAAGTCGAAACCTTGTAAACGTTCGCGGGTAGAATTGATGTTCAATGGCATAGGTTATTCCTTGCGAACGCCGAGGGAACAAATAATTTTGGGTTCGCGGGCTTCAACATCGTCCTTCGGAATACATAGCCGATCCTCCTCGTGAAGCGAAAGAATCAAGTCAGCGAGCTTCTCGTCGCTGACGCCTGCCCGAAGCTCGCGGTTTAGAAGGTCGCGCGCGGCTTCGGTGAGTGGAGATTCATAAATATCGTCTATGGCATGATGGAGCGGCTTGATATCAAATAGAGTGTCCTTCACATGGGCGACATAATCCTTGAGCCGCTCATAGGCACGGCGTCGGGCACTCGAGGGTTTGCCAAGTTGGCCGCCAGCAGTGATGTGTTCAGTCTGAATACCGCTAACGGCATCTTTCACGAGCGAATGATGATTCTCCAGGCGCGGGAGTGTGGGTGTGGTTGGTTCGCATGCGGCAGCACGTAAGATTTCGTGCTGAGATTCCGTAACCGTGTGACCCTCTTCATCCACCCAAGCAAGAGCGTCATTGCCATCCGCAGTGCGGACATAAACCATGACCCCCGAGACAGGCCGGGGCCCCATCGCAGCGCCCGGTTTGGCCGGAACCGCAGACAAGGCTTTAGTAGAAAAGACGACCCCTGGCAAGTCTGGGATGGTCTTTCTCAGGGACGGATCTGTATCACAGGCGTTTTTCCAAATCTGGTAAGCCAGCGAGGCGAGATCCACTTCGTCATCCTCCGGATCGTTCAGGACACTGGATTTTTCCGTAAAAAGGTCACGAATGACGGTATCGTGTTTCTCGTCCTCGAAAAAGGTTTCGTCTGTCCCCACGACTTCGGCATTCTCATGGAGACGTTGGCGAACGCGTGAGCGTAAGCGGATGACGCGTTCGACACCCTCGGCCGGAACAAATGAGTAGCAAAGGATCTCTTCGGCCTTCTGACCGATACGATCCACACGGCCGGCACGCTGGATGAGGCGAATAATGGCCCACGGGAGATCGTAGTTAACGACAATGGCGGCATCCTGGAGATTCTGTCCTTCGCTGAGCACATCGGTGGCGACCAACACGCGGAGTTCTTCCGCAGGTATGACAGCATGGCGCGTGCATTTCTCCCTCGCTTTATTGCTTTCGGGGCTGAAACGGCGCGCATAATTGGACGGTTCATCAGTATCGCCGGTAACGCCCGCCATCTGCTTCAGTCCGCGCTCCTTCAATTGAGATTCAAGATAGGTCACGGTGTCCGAAAACTGGGAGAAAATAAGCACTTTCTGGTCCGGGTGCTTTTTGGTCAGGAGTTTGAATAGTTCAGCCAGTTTGTTGTCCTGCTCGGGATTCCACTGCCCCGCGAGTTCAAGAATCGTGAAAAGCCGTTCAGCATCCTGACGGAGATGTTTGGCAAGGTCATCGACAAACACGTCGGGCCGCAACCAGTCAAAATTACTGGCATGTACATTGCGAAGCGTGTTGTACCCCACGGCACCGGCTTTCGCAAAATCAGATAGAGACTGGGCTGTGATTTCGGTGGGTTTATCTGCCGGTTTGTCTTCCATACCTGGCAAAGGCCCGTCAGAGTCCTGATCCTCGGCGCGAGTATCAAACAGGGCGGCATCCTGGGTGCCAATGGGCAGCGGCAGGTCGTTTTCCAGGGCATGGAGATAAATATAGTTGCGCAGGATGTGTCTGCGGACCGACAGCAGGAACGAATGTCCGCTACTTTCCAGCCGTTTGAATAGATTGGTGCGACAGAAGCCGATGAGACGCTTGCCCGCCCGTGAAAGATTATCCATCACCTGGGCTTCGTCCTGAGACGGCGGCGCGTCCAGCGTGGGCTTCAAGTAATTGGCAAGGCCGTATCTGGGCAGATGCAACACACGGACGGTATCCACTACAACTTCTGAATAGAGCCGGGCATATTGGTCGTTCGGATCCTTATCTCGGATCCGGAAGTTTAGAGTCTTGGGCTGACGTTTTGGGAAATGAAAACGACCCCCGCCTTCAAGAATGAGGAAGCGGCGGTCTTCCTTGACCTTCTCTTTACCGCACTTGGGACACTTTTCCTGAGTAGGCAGGACAACGGTAGTACATGACGGGCATTCCGTGAGGGCGTAGTTCCGCTCCACGAAGCTCCGCGTGCGCCGCACCATAAATAGGCGCATCAACTCGCGCCAATCGTCCGGATGACTGCTTTTCTCGAAGGCGGAGAGGCAATTGACAGCACACTGATGGCGGCGGGTAAACTCCTCAGGACGGCCGTCGCATTCGCGGCGCAGATATTCCTCGGGCCGGATTCCGACAACATCCTCGGGTTCCAGAAAGAGGCGGAGTTGATTGGCAAGGTCGAGGTACGCCTTGTTGTAGGGCGTAGCCGAAAGGAGAATGCACTTGCTGGCATTGCGGGCCAGATAATCGCGCACAGCCGCCCAGCGTCGGCCTTCACGATTCCGGAGGTTATGGCTTTCATCAATGATCACAACTCGGTAGCGGCGGAGATCAGGCAGGCTGTTCTGCGCCTGGGTGATCGAAACGACTTTCGCCAGCAGGCGAAAACGGTGGGCATAATCTTCCCACATGCCGACAAGATTTCTGGGGCATAGAATGAGCGTTTCCAAGGAGCGCGGCGGATCCTGGAACATCCGAGCCAAAGCGGTGGCCATGAGCGTTTTGCCGAGTCCGACGACATCGCCAAGGATGACCCCGCCACGTTTCTCTAAATGCCGGGCCGCAATGCGGACGGCAGCGGACTGAAATTCCAGCAAGGTATCGCGCATGTCCGCCGGAATGGTGAACTCGGACAAGCCAGCGCGCGCCTCCTCGGCCAAGTGGTAGGCCATTTTGACGTAAATGTGATACGGGGGCGGGCATTCGGGACGCGCCCAGCTTTCATCTATCACCTGGATGAGTTCCTTTGTGATATCCACGCACCACCTGTCACCCCAGCGGTCCTTGAACCACTGGGCGAGTTTGGCGGTGGCATCGTGATCAAGAACGTCCACATTGAGTTCGCCCTGATTGGAGAGGCCCGCAAGCGTGAGATTGCTGGAGCCGAGAAACCCGGTAATGGGATTATTGGGGTCAGCCCGGAAGCAGAGATAGAGTTTCGCGTGAAGGGTATGGCGGAGAAAGAGCTTTACAACCACTTTTCCGGCCTTCAGTTGTGCCGAAAGGCGGCGCAAGCCAGCTTCGTCATCGTCCGTGGGGGCGCCGAAAGTGAGTTGAGCGCGGAATTCTTCCGCCAAGCGGCGTTTCAAGCGGATGACCGATTGATTGCTGACCTGCTCCTCCTGAGGGAGAAGACTATAGGCTGACCGCAATTCATCCTGGGCAAGCCGCTGCATACCGACAAGGAGGCGGCATTGCGCACCCTCGCCCCCGGCCCAGGTCTCGATGAGGTTATCAATGGCCTTCCATCCGCGTAAATTGAAGTAGCCAACGCAGAAATCGGAACGTTCGGAAATTTGAAGTGTGTCCCGCAGGGATGGCAAGAGGTCTAGTGCTATATTGTCAAAAATACGGGGCATTTTCTTCCCTTTCAAACCACCCTATTCCCTGCCTTAACCGTCATTCTAAAACTCTTCTCAAGCAATGCTACAGGGCTTGAGAAGAATTTAACTCACCAAACCTAGAACGCTCCCATCAGCAGCGTGGTGAAGCTAACGACGGGGGAGGTTTCGCGGTAGTCGTCGACGGTGGTGCGGAACTCGTTGACGGCGGATTTGACATCATTGTAGAGGGTTTCGTCGTTGATCAGTTTACCCAGAAGGCCTTCCCCGCGCTCAATCTTTCCAGTGATATCCTTAAGCGAACTCGCGGTCGTCGAGATGTCCTTGTAGAGCTGGTCGTCCTTGGCCAGCAATTTCCCCAGCGTCCCCTCGCCCTTGTTCAACCGGTCGCTGATATCCTTCAAGTTCGCGGCCACGGCGGCGACATTCGTGTAAACGGAATCATCAGAAATCAGCTTGCCCAATGTCCCCTCGCCCTTGTTGATCTTGTCGGCGATTTCCTGAACCCTGGCGGTCACACCCCGTATTTCCTTTGCCACGCTCTGGAATTCGTTGTAGACCCCCTCGTCATTGACCAGCTTCCCAATCGTTCCCTCGCCACGACTGATCTTTCCGGAGATATCCTTGATGGACGCCACCGACTGCTCCAGATTGGTCAGGATCCCACCCTGATTCATCGAAAGGCGGATTTCGTGAACCGCCTCAGCCGCTTCGGCCATGAGATCAAACGGCTTCGTCCCTTGCGGCATCACGTCGTGCGGAAGCGGGGGCGCCTGCTCGGAACCGATCTTCACTTCCATGTTCCGACCGCCCAGGATGGAGGTGCTGATCACGGTGATCTTATAGTCCGTCTTCAGTGTGAGCGAGGAGTCGAGCATGGACAGCACCCTGACTTTCCCGTCCATCAGCTTCAGGGACTTGACCTTGCCAATGGTCATACCGCGTTGCACAACATTGTCGTCCTTGCGCAGGCCCATGACATCCTCAAACTCGACTTCCAACGGGAATTTCTTCTCAAAGAAACTGGCACGGCCCAGCACAATGGTAAAGTAAGCCAATGCCAGAAGAACCATGAACATAAAGGTTCCAACGATCAGCTCCATGGTCATCTCTCGATCAACACTGCTCTGTTTCATAAGCCTTTTTTCTCCCATTCACCCCGGACGGTGATAAATTGCGATTCCAGAAATTGCTGAACTTCATCGACTTGTGACTTAACAAAGTCACCCGGCGTGGCCAGCTCCACGATCTTTCCGCCCGTCAACATGGCAATCCGGGTCCCAATGGACAGCGCACTGTGCAGGTCATGCGTCACCACCACACTCGTCACACCCAACTCATTCTTGAGATCGTCAATCAATCGATCGATCATGCGTGACGAAACCGGATCCAGCCCTGATGTGGGCTCATCGTAAAGAATAATCTGGGGATCCATCACAATCGCACGGGCCAGTCCCACGCGTTTCCGCATTCCGCCGGAAATCTCGGAGGGATATTTCACCATATCCTTCTCCAGCCCCACCATGGTCAACTTCTCCATCACCTTCGCCTCAATCTCGTCCTCGGATAATTTTGTTTTCTCCCGGAGCGGAAGGGCAACATTCTCGGCCACATTGAGCCATTCCAGAAGTGCACCCCCCTGGAACAGAACGCCAAACTTGTCGCGGATCCGTTCCAAATCCTTCCCCGCCGCCTCGCTGACCACCTCGCCATCGACCACGACCCGCCCCTCATCCGGGGTCATCAGGCGAATCATGTGCTTTAATGTCACACTCTTCCCGGTCCCCGACGGTCCAACCACGAAAAGCGTCTCGCCCCGGCGAACCTCCAAATTCACGCCATCAAGGATGCGGCGCTCGCCCAGAATCTTGGTGACATTTTCAAGCTTGATCATACGTAGAAAAACCTCGTGATCATGTATCCCACGATCAAAATGGTCAGGAACGACAAAATCACCGTGCGCCGTGTGGCGTTCCCCACCCCAACCGCCCCCTGCGTCGTGGCGAACCCCTGGTGGCAGGCGATGATAACGATGATAATGCCAAAGAGAAACGCCTTGAGCATTCCCACGAAAAGATCCTTGTTGTCGGCAAACCGGGTGGCATTGTCGATATACGCCGACCACGGCACATTGAGCTGCGTCATCCCCACAATCCCCCCTCCGACCACTCCCATGATGCAGCTGTAAAAGGAGAGGAACGGCGTCATGATGGCCATGGCCACCAACCTCGGCATGACCAGGAACCGCACCGGATTGATGGACATCAATTCCAGGGCGGCAATTTCCTCCGACACCACCATCGTCCCCATCTGGGCGGCAATCGACGAGCCGACGCTGGCGGCCAGAATCAGGCCGGTCATGAACGGCCCCATTTCGCGCAGCATGGAAACCATGAC